>JAGXAJ010000052.1 GCA_018971625.1 Pseudomonadota bacterium | reverse complement strand
ACATCGACCGCGATGGTGCCGATAAACAAGTTCACCGGATGGAAGCGTGCCGCGGAGATCCAGTCCAGATCTTCGGATGAATGATGGATCGCGTGATATTTCCAGAACGCGCCGCCATGGAACATCCGGTGCAGCCAATAGAGCATGAAGTCGGACAGCACCAGGAACAGAATTGCCTGACACCATAACGGCAATTGCGCCAGCGGACCATGACCATTGTCATAAAAGGCAATAAGGCTGTCAGCGTCGTTGATGCCGAAAACCACGCTGGCGCCGAGTATCAAAAGCCCGATCCGCAACACGCGCGCGAACACCGGCACAAAAAACCAGTAACAGGTATCGGTGACGAGCTCGCGCTTGCGCCACCACGGAGTGCCCGGATTGCAGGCCCAGAAATGCGAGAGCACCGAAAATACAAGGGCGAGCACGATCGTGATCGGAACCACCTTTTCGATCGTCTGACCGAGCATCTCGACGACTTCCAGGAACAGGCTCGACATGACCGCCTCATCTGATCAGGGTTCTCAAGGGTTACCCGCGCAAGTTTAAGGAGCCATGAATGAGCGCAGGCGACGCCGCGCGCGACCTTGTCGCAAATCGCGCGGCGGCAACTGCATCGCTTTGTAGCAACGCCCTTAATTCCAAATTTACTGTGCCGACGAACAGCCGGCTCGTTCCACGTTTGCTCAGTCGAATTAACTACAGAGCAATTGTCGCACCCTAGGGTGAAACATGGTCACGGTGCTGAGAACGCCGGCGAGACCAAACGTTAGTTCGACCAGCCACGTGTACACATGGAGCTATCTATGAAGAACCTTATTGCGCGTTTCGTGAAGGATGAGTCCGGCGCCACTGCCATCGAATACGGCCTGATCGCCGCTGGCATTGCGCTCGCGATCATCGCTGTGGTCAACGGCCTCGGTTCCAACCTGAACACCAAGTTCACCTCGATCAATACCTCGCTGAAGTAAGCGACGGTTCAGGGCGAGCGACAAAGGCCCCGGCCATTCCGGGGCTTTTGTTGTTTCGGCCAGCGACGCAATGGGATGAGTATGCGTAAGCCCGATGCAGCTTCTGTTGGAATCACACCAGCTTCCGCAGCCGGCAGGCGCGCCGATGCGTCGGCAAAACTGGTTTGCTTCGCGCTGATGCTGGCACTCGTCGCGCTCGCCTTGCGGATCGTGACGATCTGGTGATGGCCAGGTCGTTTCCCGATTGTTCATTTCTGGAAACTATGCTCGGTCGATGCGCGGCCCCCTTTAGCGGCATGAGCCGGGCAATATCATGCGAGTAATCCCGTGATCCTCGACATCGCACGGCTTACGCTATTTCCGGCCCTGATGGCGTTTGCGGCCGCGAGTGACCTTTTCACCATGACGATTTCCAACCGGGTATCGCTGGCGCTGGCTGCGGGCTTTTTGGTGCTCGCACTTCTGAGCGGCATGGGAGTCTACGATATCCTTTCGCATGTCGGGGCCGGCGCAGTCGTACTGACCGTGGCCTTTGCCTGCTTCACGCTGGGCTGGATTGGCGGCGGCGACGCCAAGGTCGCGGCTAGCGCCGCACTGTGGTTCGGCTTCGGCCATCTCTTGAACTACCTGCTCTATGCCTCATTGTTCGGCGGCGCCTTGACGCTGTTGTTACTCCAGTTCCGGCAATGGCCGGTGCCTTACGTCCTTGCCGGACAAACCTGGCTGCTCCGGCTGCATGCCAAGGAGAGCGGCATTCCCTACGGCATCGCGCTTGCGATCGGCGCATTGACGATCTATCCGGAAACCGACTGGATCAAGGCCGTCGACCTCGCTCACTTCGCCATCCGCTGACCGCGCGTTTGCCCGGAAGTAAACCCGGCATTAAGGCGATTTAGATACGCCTCATTAACCATGCTTTGACGAATAACTGGTCAACTCGCATCACGGCGGCGGAAGCGTCGTGGCGTAATGTGGAAAGTGAAGCGTAATGAATACCGCACGCATTGTCGTTCTGGCCATCGCGCTCGGTGCCGGCGGCATTGCCGCATTTCTTGCGAGTGGATCTAACAACAAACCAGCCCCGGCCGCGCCGGTTGCGCAATTGCCAACCGTTGATGTGCTCGTCGCCAAATCCGACATCGGCCTCGGCCAGTCGGTCAAGCCTGGGGACCTGCAGTGGCAGACCTGGCCGGCGGCGACGGCAAGCAACATCTTCATTCGCCGCAACGAACGGCCCGATGCGACGACCCAGATCGTCGGCGAAATCGCGCGCGCGCCCTTCATCGCCGGCGAGCCGATCCGCGAGCAAAAGCTGGTGAAGGCAGACGGTTCGGGCTTCATGGCCGCGATCCTGCCCACCGGCATGCGCGCCGTCTCGACCGAAATCTCGCCGGAAACCGGCGCCGGCGGCTTCATCCTGCCCAACGACCGGGTCGACGTGATTCTTTCCAAGCACGAAAAAAACCCGGACCGGACCGGTGCGGCCGATATGGTCAATGCGGAAATCATCCTGACCAACATCCGCGTGCTGGCGATCGACCAGGCGCCATAGGAAAAGGACGGCCAGACGTCCGTGGTTGGGAAGACCGTGACGCTGGAGCTGAAGCCGGAACAGGCCGAAACGCTCGCCCGCGCGCGCCAGAGCGGCACGCTGTCGCTGGCGCTGCGCAGCATTGCCGACGTCAACATCGTCGAGAGCAATGCCGACGACCAGATCCGCCGGCACAGCGACAGCATCAATATCGTTCGCTATGGCGTAGCGACCCAGACGACGACACAGAAGTGACCAAAGGACCTAGCGATATGAGACACAGGGGAAATCAACCGATGATGCGGGCTTTTGCCGCTCGCGCCCTGTCGTTTTCGGCGGTCGCGGCCCTGCTTCTTGATCCGGCCTTGAGCCCGGTCGTGGCAGCCGACTATCGCAGCGTAGCTCCTGTCGCGCACGGGACATCGACTGACGGCCATATGAACGCGCATTTCCTGGATCTCGGGATCGGCAAGTCGATCGTCATCGACCTGCCGCGCGACATCAAGGATGTGCTGGTCGCCGATCCCAAGATCGCCAACGCCGTGGTTCGTTCCGCACAACGCGCCTACATCATCGGTGCGGCTGTCGGCCAGACCAACATTGTGTTCTTCGACTCCGCTGGCCAGCAGATCGCTGCCTATGATATCGCCGTCACGCGCGATCTCAACGGCCTGCGTGCCGCGCTCAAGCAGGTGCTGCCAAACGCCGACATCCGGATCGAGGGCGTCGGCGACGGCGTAATGCTGACCGGTTCCGTTGCGACGCCGATCGAAGCGCAACAAGCCAACGATCTCGCCGCCCGGCTTGCCGGTGGCGCAGACAAGGTGATCAATTCGATCGTGGTGCGCGGCAAGGACCAAGTGATGCTGAAGGTCACGGTTGCCGAAGTCGCGCGTTCGATCGTCAAGCAGATGGGCATCGACCTCTCGGCAAGCCTGAATTATGGCACCACAGCGGTCACTTTCAACAATTCGAACCCGTTCACCGCAAACAATGCGCCGCTGGTTGGCGGCAATCAGCTGCAGACGTCGTTCGGTTCGACGCCGTCGGTCCAGGCGACACTGCGTGCGATGGAAAGCGCCGGTGTCGTGCGGACGCTGGCCGAACCTAACCTGACGGCGATCTCCGGCGAGTCCGCCACGTTCATCTCTGGCGGCGAATTTCCGATTCCGACCGGCGTGACCTGCCAAACCACGACCGGGGGCGCAATCGGAAATTGCGTTCAGACGGTCAGCTTCAAGAAATTCGGTATTTCGCTCAACTTCACGCCGGTGGTGCTGACCGAAGGGCGGATCAGCCTGCATGTGATGACCGAAGTATCGGAAGTCTCCAACGAAAACGCGCTGACCGGCGGAGTCGGTGGAACGACGATTCCCTCGATCAAGACCCGACGCGCCGAAACCACCCTGGAGATTCCGTCAGGCGGCGCGATGGCGATGGCCGGCCTGATCCAGCAACAGCAGAAGCAGGCGATCAACGGGCTTCCGGGCCTGTCGACCTTGCCCGTGCTCGGCTCGTTGTTCCGCAGCCGGGACTTCATCAACAACCAGACCGAGCTGATGGTGATCGTGACGCCTTACATCGTTCGCGCTGTCGCGCCGAAGGATCTGTCGCGTCCGGATGACGGGTTTGCCGCGGCCGCCGATCCGCAGGCGGATCTTTTGGGCAGCATCAATCGCATCTACGGCGTACCGGGCCGCTCCGAGCCATCGCAGAATTATCGCGGCACCTACGGCTTTATCACCGACTGAGACGGGACAAGGACGACAACGATGACAACCAGAATACCCGTCGAGCGCAATCGCGCGCTCCGCATGGCCGGAGCGCTGGTCGGTCTCGCCGGACTCACGGTCATGCTGGGCGCCTGCACGCACACCGCTGACGAGGTAACGACCGCCAGCATCCCCGAGGATTATCGGCTGCGGCATCCGATCGCGGTGCAGGAAGCCAACCAGTCGGTCGTGATCCTTGTCGGTCACGCACGCGGCGGTCTTTCCGCCGAGCAGCGCGCCGACGTGATGGGGCTGGCGCAGACCTGGCGCCATGAGGCCACCGGACCCATCACCGCCGACGTACCGATCGACACTTCCAATGCGGCCGCGGCCGCAGACGCATTCCGCGAAGTCCAGGCGCTCTTGATCGCGGGTGGCGTGCCGCCGCGCGGCATCAATCTGCATCGCTATCATCCGGCCGATCCACGCCAGATGGCTGCGATCCGGCTGAACTATCCGAGAATGACGGCAGTAGCCGGACCTTGCGGGCTTTGGCCGGAGGATCTCGGCCCTTCGATTCACGACAAGAGCTACCTCGACAACAAGTCCTGGTACAATCTCGGTTGCGCCTATCAGCGCGACATGGCGGCGATGGTCGACAATCCGGCGGACCTTGTGCAGCCGCGATCTGAAACTGCCGCCTATACCGCGCGGCGCTCGGAAGGCTTCGAGAAGTATCGCAAGGGCACCACCACCACGACGCTCTATCCGGAATCCGACAAGGCCAAACTCAGCGATACAGGCAAATGATCAGCTACGCCCAAAAAGATGCCGAAGCACAGCCGGCCGGCGTGCCAGTGCCCGCGGACGACCATATCGCCCCGGCGCCGCGGGTATCCGTGCAAGCATTTTGCGAGACGGTGGAAACCGCGGCTGCCGTGCAATCGGCGGGCGAGGACCGTCGCCTCGGCAAGGCGCATCTCAAGATCCAGATGGGCGGCATGGCAGCCGCGATCGAAGCCTATCGTACCGCGCCGACGCCTAACGTGATCATCCTGGAAACCGAGGGCCGCAGCGATATCCTCACCGGGCTCGACCAGCTCGCCACGGTTTGCGATTCCGGCACCCGTGTCATTGTCATCGGCCGTCTCAACGACGTTGCGCTTTATCGCGAACTGGTTCGCCGTGGTGTCAGCGATTATGTATTGGCGCCCGTTTCCGCACTCGACGTGGTGCGTTCGGTTTGCGGGCTGTTCAACGCGCCGGAAGCCAAGGCGGTCGGACGCATCATCGCCATTGTCGGCGCCAAGGGCGGCGTCGGCGCGTCTACCATCGCCCACAATGTGGCTTGGGCGATCGCGCGCGACCTGGCGCTGGATTCGGTGGTCGCCGACCTCGACCTCGCCTTCGGCACCGCCGGTCTCGACTATAACCAGGACCCGCCACAGGGGATCGCCGACGCGGTGTTCTCTCCCGATCGTGTAGATACCGCGTTCATCGACCGCCTGCTGTCGAAATGCACCGACCATCTCAGCCTGCTGGCGGCGCCGGCCACGCTGGAGCGGGTCTACGATTTCGGTGCCGAGGCCTTCGATTCGATCCTTGATACCCTGCGCACCTCGATGCCTTGCATCGTGCTGGACATTCCCCATCAATGGTCGGGCTGGACCCGGCGCGCGCTGGTGGCCGCTGACGATATCCTGATTGTCGCAGCGCCCGACCTCGCCAACCTGCGCAACACCAAGAACCTGTTCGATCTCCTGAAGGCGTCGCGGCCCAACGACCGGATGCCGATCTATTGCCTCAACCAGGTCGGGATACCGAAGCGGCCCGAAATCAATGCCGGCGAATTCGCCAAGGCGATCGAAAGTCCGCCGATCGCGTCGATTCCCTTCGATCCACAAATATTCGGATCGGCGGCGAACAATGGCCAGATGATCGCGGAAATCTCCGATAGTCATCGCACCACCGAAATGTTTCTGCAGATCGCGCAGCGGCTCACGGGCCGCGGCGAGACCAAAAAGCCGCGGGGATCGTTCCTGTCGCCCCTGCTCGAGAAGCTGCGGGCAAAGTAACCACCCGCATGGAGTGCCGTCGTGTTTGGTAAGCGTAGCGGAGCAGAAAACGACCAGCGGGCGATAAAGCCCGCCAGCGCGCCGGAATCGGCCTCCGGCGTGGCCGCCGCTGCCGTGCGTGAGGCGCCTCCTCCGGTGGTCTCCTCGCCGCCGATAGCGCCGGCCCGATCCGCCCCACCGGCACCGGCGGTCGACACCAGACGCTCGGATAGCTATTACCAGGTCAAGGCGACGATTTTCGGCGCCCTGATCGAAGCGATCGATTTGGCTCAGCTCGCCAAGCTCGACGGCGAGTCGGCGCGCGAGGAAATCCGCGATATCGTCAACGAGATCATCGCGATCAAGAACATCGTGATGTCGATTGCCGAGCAGGAAGAGCTGCTCGACGACATCTGCAACGATGTTCTTGGATATGGCCCGCTGGAACCGCTGTTGTCGCGCGACGATATCGCCGACATCATGGTCAATGGCGCCGGCACGGTGTTCATCGAAGTCGCCGGCAAGATCCAGCGCACCGGTATCCGCTTCCGTGACAACCAGCAGCTGCTCAACATTTGCCAGCGCATCGTCAGTCAGGTCGGCCGGCGCGTCGACGAATCCTCCCCGATCTGCGATGCCCGCCTCGCCGACGGCTCCCGCGTCAATGCCATCGTGCCGCCGCTGGCGATCGATGGTCCTGCGCTCACCATCCGCAAATTCAAGAAAGACAAGCTGACCCTCGACCAGCTGGTCAAATTCGGCGCGATCACGCCGGAGGGCGCGACCATCCTGCAGATCATCGGACGCTGCCGTGCCAACGTGCTGATTTCCGGCGGCACCGGCTCCGGCAAGACCACGCTGCTGAACTGCCTCACCAATTATATCGATCACGACGAGCGCATCATCACCTGCGAGGACGCAGCCGAACTGCAACTGCAGCAGCCACATGTGGTTCGCCTTGAAACCCGGCCGCCGAACATCGAGGGCGAGGGCCAGGTCACCATGCGCGAACTGGTGCGCAACTGCCTGCGTATGCGTCCCGAACGCATCATCGTCGGCGAAGTCCGCGGACCGGAGGCATTCGACCTGCTGCAGGCCATGAACACCGGCCACGACGGATCGATGGGAACCTTGCACGCCAACAATCCACGCGAAGCACTGTCGCGCTGCGAATCAATGATCACGATGGGCGGGTTTTCGCTGCCATCACGAACCATCCGCGAAATGATCTGCGCTTCGATCGACGTCATCATCCAGGCTGCCCGCCTGCGCGACGGCTCCCGGCGCATCACTCACATCACCGAGGTGATGGGCATGGAAGGCGATACCATCATCACCCAGGATCTGTTCATCTACGACCTGGTCGGCGAGGACGCCAACGGACACATCATCGGGCGGCACCGCTCAACCGGCATCGGACGACCCCGCTTCTGGGATCGTGCGCGTTACTACGGCGAGGAGAAGCGGCTTGCGTCTGCGCTCGACGCCGCCGAAGTCGCCGCACCGACCTGAGGGAACGCACCATGAATATGCAAACGCTCGCACTGGCCTTTCTCGCCGCCACCGCCATTGGCGGCCTGGCATGGGTTTTTCTCTACCCGGTCCTGTCGGGGGAAAAGAAGGCCGAGAATCGCCGTGCCTCGGTGGCCAAATCGGAGCCGGCCGCGCGTCAGGTCGACAAGACTCAGCGCTCCCGCCGAGAGCAGGTCGAGGGATCGCTGAAGGAACTCGAGGCGCGCCGTCAGAAGGAAAAGAGGCTGCCGTTGAGCAGTCGCCTGACCCAGGCCGGGCTCGACTGGACGCCCCGAAAATTCATGGTCGCCTCCGCCATCCTGGGCGCCGTCTGCTTCGTGATCGCCGTGTTGGCCGGAGGCGGGCTGTTAGCCGGCGTTGGGCTGGCCTTTGCCGGCGGCTTCGGCCTGCCGCGCTGGGTGCTGAGTTTCCTGAAGAAGCGCCGCGAGAAGAATTTCCTGAAAGCGCTGCCGGATGCCGTCGACGTGATCGTGCGCGGCATCAAGGCGGGCCTGCCGCTGTTTGAATCCATCAAAGTCGTCGCCGCCGATTCTCCCGAGCCGCTGCGCAGCGAATTTCTTGCCATCATCGAAACCCAGGCGATCGGCATGCCGCTGGGCGAGGCTTGTGCCCGGCTGTACGAGCGGATGCCGGTGCCGGAGGCGAATTTCTTCGGGATCGTGGTGGCGATTCAGCAGAAGTCGGGCGGCAATTTGTCGGAAGCGTTGGGCAACCTGTCCAAAGTACTGCGCGACCGCAAGAAAATGGCCGAGAAGATCCAGGCCATGTCAATGGAAGCCAAGGCCTCCGCCGGCATCATCGGCTCGTTGCCGCCAATCGTCATGCTGCTCGTCTACCTCTCGACGCCGCAATACATTTCGTTGCTGTGGACGCATCCGACCGGACAATTGATGCTTGTCGGCTGCGTGATCTGGATGTCGATCGGCATCTTCGTGATGAGAAGAATGATTAACTTCGACTTCTGACGGTACAACATGATCCAGTTTCTGGTCGACAAGATCCACGACGTACACTTCATGACCATGCTGCTGGCCGCCATTGCCGCCAGCGCGACCGCCTATACGCTGGTGATGCCGCTGTTTGCCGGCGATGGACTCGCCAAGCGCATGAAGGCGGTCGCCAGCGAGCGCGAGCGGATCAGGCAACGTGAGCGCGATCGCCTGAACAAGGCCGAGAAGGTCTCGCTGCGCCAGACACCGAAGCAACTCGTCTCCAGGGTCGTGGAAGACTTCAATCTTAGCAAATGGCTGGCCCAGGAGGCCGCACGCGACAAGCTGACCATGGCCGGTTACCGCGGCCACGCGCCCTACGTCACGTTCCTGTTCTTTCGGCTGGTGACGCCGATCACAATGTTTGTCGGCGCGATCCTGTACGTGTTCGTGATCTCGCACATGGAGAAGTCGTTTCCGATCAAGATCGGCATGTGCATCGGCGCCGCCTATTTCGGCCTGCAGGCGCCCATGCTGTTCCTGAAGAATGCAATCTCCAAACGCCAGCTCTCGATCAAGCGCGCATTCCCTGATGCACTCGACCTTCTGCTGATCTGCATCGAGTCCGGCATGTCGATCGAAGCGGCCTTCCGCAAGGTCTCGTCCGAGATCGTGAGCCAGTCGGTCGCGCTATCTGAGGAATTCACGCTGTGCACTGCCGAGCTTTCCTACCTTCAGGATCGCAAGGTGGCCTACGAGAACCTCGCGAGACGCACCGGGCTTGAAGGCGTGAAATCGGTCTGTCTCGCCTTGCAGCAGTCGGAGCGCTACGGCACGCCGCTCGGCCAGAGCCTGCGGGTGATGGCGCAGGAAAATCGCGATATGCGCATGAACGAGGCGGAGAAGAAAGCCGCCGGGCTGCCGCCGAAGTTGACGGTTCCGATGATCCTGTTTTTCCTGCCGGTGCTGTTCGTGGTCATTCTCGGGCCGACTGGCATCAGGATCGCGGCGATGCAGTGAACCGGCGTCGCGCTCTCCGTTATCGTTGCCGTTGACGTTCATATCATTGTTGTGGCCGTGATCGCGCCGGCTTGACCGGACGATTCCGTAAAACGCCGGCACCCGCGCCTTCGCCCTGTCAGGCGGGTCGCTAAGGCTTTCCTGCTTTTTTTGAAGGTGCGGCGCTCAGTCGGGACGGTTGAGCTGGGCCACCGGGATGTTGCCGGATTTGGCGCGCGGATTATCCTTGCGATTGAGCATCTGCTTCAGATAGGCGACGTTTGCGGCGGCCTCGTCCGGTGGCAGATCGGCCTTCACGATGCTTTCGGCCTCGGCGAAGCGGCCTTGCAGGCCCACCACCAGTCCGAGATTCTGCCGCACCCGCGTATCGGCGCGGCCACTGTTGTAGGCCTGGCGCAATGTCTCTTCCGCCTTTGGCAAGTCTTTTGACAGCATGTAGGACAGGCCGAGATTGGACAGCACCGACGGCTCACCAGGCACGATTTTCAGGGCACTGGCATAGTAGGCACGCGCCTCGTCATGGCGGCCGAGTTGATCCAACACCGCGCCCTGCACCGAAAGAATTCGCCAATCGGGATCCTCGGGCGTATGCGCGCGGGAGAGCACGTCGAATGCCGCCTGGAAATTGCCGTTGTCGGCCAGCGCCCGGCCGTAGGCCGCAAGCAGGGCCCTGTTGCCGGGATGGCCGAGGGTGGCCTGCTCAAGCACAGCGGCCGCCTGCGCCCGCTGCCCGGTGGCGCGCAACGCCTGACCATAGGCCAGTGCCGCGTCGGCGTCCTTGGGGTTGGCGCGGTAGCGCTCGCCATAGATCTCTGCGGCGCGGCGCGGATCGGCATCGGGAGCGGCCGCACTCTTCGATCCCAGCGAACCCGTGATGTCGGACGTGGTCTGACAGCCGCAAAGCCCGACGGCGAACATCGCCATGACGGCTGCGGACGCCAAATGCCGGGCAAGGCGGTACTGCTGAGGCATGGCACTTCAACTCACGGATGGATCAGGCTGAATGCGTCAGCAATAAAGTGTTAACCCTAATGGTTGGTTAATTTGATCGGTTTTAAAAGCCCGCGAATGGTGCGATAGGTCGTGCTTACCTCGTGCAAGACCGGGAGACGCATGCACTCCGTATTCGAGACCGCGCCCACCAGTTCGACCATTCCGATCACGTTCGCGACCAAGGCCACCTGGCCCGCGATCCGCGACGGGCTTGCCGCTCCGGCCCGGCAGTTTGCGCTCGCCAGCGAGTTTGCGGCAAAGCCAGGCAAATGCCTGATCCTGCCGTCGGCCGATGGCCAGATTGCACAGATCATTTTCGGCCTCGAGGACGAAGACGCCAAATCGCGCGACCTGTTCCGGCCGGGTGCCTTGCCGGACCTGCTGCCACCTGGGACCTATCGCTTCGCCAATGCGCCGCACGATAGCTATCTCGCCACCCTCGCCTTCGCGCTCGGCAGCTATCGTTTCAGCCGCTACCGCAAGGCGGAAGCGCCCAATGTCAAACTGGTGCCGCCGGACGGCATCGATGCCAGCGACATCACGCGCATGACTGAGGCTGCCATGCTGGCCCGCGATCTCATCAACACGCCGTCCAACGATATGGGACCTGAAGAACTGGCGCAGGCTGCGCGGATACTGGCGACGCGCTTCGGCGCCGACTTCAACTGCATTGTCGGCGACGAATTGCCGCGACAGAATTTTCCGCTGATTCATGCGGTCGGCATGGCCTCGCCGCGCGCCGCACGGCTGATCGACATCACCTGGGGCGACCCGTCTCACCCCAAGGTGACGCTGGTCGGTAAAGGCGTCTGCTTCGACACCGGCGGGCTCGACCTGAAGCCCTCCAGCGGCATGCTGATCATGAAAAAGGACATGGGCGGCGCCGCCAATGTGCTGGCGGCAGCGATGATGGTGATGGATGCGAAGCTGAAGGTGCGGTTGCGGGTCCTGATCCCCGCGGTCGAGAACGCGGTCGCCGGCAACGCGTTCCGTCCGCTCGACATCTTTACATCGCGCAAGGGCCTGACGGTGGAGATTGGCAACACCGACGCCGAGGGTCGGCTGGTGCTGGCCGATGCGCTGGCGCTGGCCGACGAAGAGAAGCCGGACCTACTGGTCGATCTTGGCACCCTGACCGGCGCCGCCCGCGTGGCGCTGGGGCCGGATTTACCGCCCTTCTACACCAATGACGAAACGCTGGCGCTCGACATCGCCCGTCTTGCGCAACAGGAGAACGATCCGTTGTGGCGATTGCCGCTATGGCCGGCCTACGACGCCTGGCTCGATTCCAAGGTCGCCGACATCAACAACGCGCCATCTGGCGGGTTTGCAGGCTCGATCACCTGCGCCCTGTTCCTGCAGCGTTTCGTCGCGGCCGCGAAAAGCTGGCTGCATGTTGACATCTACGGCTGGACGCCGTCGGCCAAGCCGGCGCGACCCGAAGGCGGCGAATGTCAGGCCGCTCGTGCGATCTACAAATATCTGAGCGAACGCTATGGATGACCCGCGCCTGACACCGGCACGGCCTGACCTTGCCGCAAAATATCTGGAGGGCAAGGTCAAGGCTGCGCGTTTTGTCGCGGGCGAAACGTTCGAGGTCACCGACGCCATCGCGCCGGTACGTGAAGCACCTTTCTCAAACGCGCGGCTATCGACACAGGCGCTGAAAGGTGAGCGGGCGACCATTTACGACCGCAACGGCGAGGGCTGGGCCTGGGGCCAGCTCGACAGCGACGGCTATGTCGGCTGGCTTCCCGATTCGTCGCTGGCGAAACCGCGGGCGGCGCCGACACACAAGGTCACCGCTATCAGGACTTTTGCCTTTCCCGGCCCTTCGATCAAACTGCCGCCGTTACATACGCTGGTCATGGAATCATTGCTGACCGTAATATCCGAGGACGGCACCTTCGCCGTCACTGGCGAAGGATGGTATTTGCCGCGGCAGCATCTCGATAACCTCGATCGTGTTGAAAAAGATTTTGTCGAAGTGGCCGAACGCTTCCTCGGCACGCCCTATCTATGGGGCGGCAGGAGCAGCCTGGGAATCGACTGCTCAGGCCTCGTGCAGGTCGCGCTAAATGCCGCGGGCGTCGACTGCCCGCGCGACAGTGACATGCAACAGAGCGGCCTCGGCAAGGATCTGGACCCCTTGCAGTCGACCAAATTGCAACGCGGCGATCTGATTTTCTGGAAAGGTCACGTCGCGATCGCGCGCGATGCAGCCACGATCGTTCACGCCAATGCGCATCACATGGCGACCACGATCGAAAACACCGCCGATGCCATCGCACGGATCAGGGCCACGGGCAGTGAGATCACATCCATCAAACGGATGAATTGAGTGTCGTGGCCGTTCATTCCCCGACGATGGATCCCGGAGCGGCTTCCTGGCGGAACGCGGCCGCGAACAGCGCGCGGGTATAGTCGGTCTTCGGATTCTTGAACAGCTCGGCCGCGGCTCCCTCCTCCACCACCTTGCCGTGACGCATCACGATGAGGTGACTGGCCAGAGAGGCGACCACGCGCAAATCGTGTGAAATGAACATGTAGGTCAGATCGCGCTTGCGCTGCAATTCGCGCAGCAGATCGACCATCTGCGCCTGAAACAGCATGTCGAGCGCGCTGGTCGGCTCATCCAGCACCACGAAATTGGGCTCCAGCACCACAGCGCGTGCGATACTGATGCGCTGCCGTTGGCCGCCGGAGAACTCGTGCGGATATCGAGATCGCGTTGCCGGATCGAGGCCCACCTCTTGCAGAGCCCTGACGACGCGCGCTTCGCGCTCGGTTTCCGAAAGCGCGCGCTGATGCACCGTGAGGCCCTCGGCGATGATGTCGCCGATCGACATCCGCGGGCTCAGCGCACCGAACGGATCCTGAAACACGATCTGCATGTCGCGGCGGAACGGCCGCATCGCCTTGAAGCGGAGGCCCTGGATATCCTTGCCCAAAAACACGATCGGTCCGTCCGAGGAGATCAGCCGCAGCAGCGCCATCCCCAGCGTAGTCTTGCCGGAACCGGACTCGCCGACCACGCCGAGCGTCTCGCCCTTGCGCACCGAGAGGGTGATGCCATCAACCGCCTTGATGTGCCCGACCGTGCTGCGCAGCAATCCGCGCTTGACCGGAAACCAGACCTTCAGATCGTCCGCCGATATCACTACCGGCGATTCCGGTCGCGGCGGCGCCGGATCTGGCTTTGGCTCCGCGGCGAGCAGCGCGCGGGTGTACGGATGCTTGGGCGCCGTGAAAACCTGCTCCACCGGGCCCTTCTCGACGATCTTGCCGTTGTTCATCACGCAGACGACGTCGGCGATGCGGCGCACGATGCCGAGATCGTGGGTAATGAACAACAGGCTCATGCCAAGCCGTGCGCGGATTTCGGCGAGCAGCGCCAAGATCTGCGCCTGTACGGTGACATCAAGTGCCGTGGTCGGCTCATCCGCGATCAAAAGATCTGGCTCGTTGGCGAGCGCCATCGCGATCATGACCCGTTGCCGTTGTCCGCCGGACAACTGATGCGGATAACTTGCGAGCCGGGTCTCTGGCTCTGGGATTCCGACCTGGGTCAGCAGTTCGAGCGTGCGCGCTCGCGCCATCGGACCGCGAACGCCGCCGTGGAGCTGCATGATCTCGCTGATCTGGGACTCGATCGTGTGCAGCGGATTGAGCGAGGTCATCGGCTCCTGGAAGATGATCGAGATGTCATTGCCGCGGATGCTGCGAATTTCCCGCTCCGACATGTCGATCAGTTCGCGGCCCTTGAAATGAATGCTGCCTGACGGATGCGACGCGGCCGGATAAGGCAGCAATTTCAGGATCGACAGCGCGCTGACTGATTTTCCGGAGCCGGATTCGCCGACCAGCGCCACACACTCGCCGCGCTTGATCTCGAAGGAAATGCGGTCGACCGCGACCGAAACGCCGCTTGGCTGGTGAAACGCCACCGACAGGTCGCGAACATCGAGCAGTGGCTGGTTGATGGCGTCCATGGGCTCTCGATTCCCTACCGGAACGACTTGCGGGGATCGAACGCGTCGCGCACCGCTTCGCCGATGAAGATCAGGAGCGACAGCATGATCGCGACGGCGAAGAAGCCGGTGAAGCCGAGCCAGGGCGCCTGGACGTTGGCTTTGCCCTGCGACAATAGCTCGCCCAGCGAGGGTGACCCGGGCGGCAACCCGAAGCCGAGGAAGTCGAGCGCGGTCAGCGTCATCACCGAAGAGGAGACGATGAACGGCAGGAACGTCATTGTCGCCACCATGGCGTTTGGCAACAGATGCCGGAACATGATGACGGCGTTGGATACGCCGAGCGCACGCGCCGCCATGATGTATTCGAAATTGCGACCGCGCAAAAATTCCGCCCGGACCAGGCCGACCAGCGAGACCCAGGAAAACAGCAAGAGGATTCCCAGCAGCACGAAGAAGCCGGGCACCAGCACCGAGGACAGGATCAGCAGCAGATACAGCGACGGAATCGCGTTCCATACCTCGATCAGGCGCTGGAAACCCAGATCGATCCAGCCGCCGAAATAGCCTTGCACACCGCCGGCGGCGATACCGATGATCGAGGAAACGATGGTCAGGCTCAGGCCAAACAGCACCGAGATGCGAAAGCCGTAGATCAGGCGCGCAACCACGTCGCGGCCCTGATCGTCGGTGCCGAGCCAGTTGTATTCGAGGTCGCGACAGCCCTTCAGGCCTTTCTTCTGCACCACATCCTTGCACTGATCCTCGGTCAAAAGCCAGGTCGGTTTCGACGGCGCGGGTGTTGGCAGATCGAGATTGTGCGTGTCGTAGGAATAGCGGATCGGTGGCCAGACGATGCTACCGCCCTTGTCCGCGATCAGTTTCTGCAGATAGGGATCGCGGTAATCTGCAGCGGTCTGGAAATCGCCGCCGAACGCCGTTTCTGGATAGGTAACGAAGGCGGGGAAATACAGATGGCCGTCGAATTTGATCAGCAATGGCCGGTCATTGGCGATGAATTCGGCGAACAGCGAGATGAAAAACAGGATCAGGAAGATCCATAACGACCAATAGCCCCGGCGGTTCGATTTGAAATTCTGCCAGCGGCGGCGGTTGAGAGGCGACGGGCTGAACCGATGGTGCGTCATCGGCACCGCTTCACCGAGCGGTGATTGCGTCGAAGTTTCGACCGGCTGCGGCGTGATGACGTCCATCAGGCTTCCCGCACCTCGAAGTCGATCCGCGGGTCGACCCACATATAGGTGAGGTCCGAGATCAGGTTGACCACGAGACCGACCAGCGAAAAGATGAACAGTGTTCCGAACACCACCGGATAATCGCGGTTCAGCACGCTTTCGAAGCTGAGCAGGCCGAGGCCGTCCAGCGAGAAGATGGTCTCGATCAACAGTGAGCCGGAAAAGAACGCGTGGATGAAAGCGGCGGGAAACCCCGCGATCACGATCAGCATGGCGTTGCGGAAGATGTGATTATAGAGCACCTGGCGCTCGGTGCATCCCTTGGCACGCGCTGTCATGACATATTGCTTTCGGATTTCGTCGAGAAACGAATTCTTCGTCAGTAGCGTCATGGTGGCGAAGGCGCCCAGCGCCATCGAAATCAGCGGCAGCGTGAGATGCCAGAAATAATCGAGAATCTTCCAGTACCACGGGAACTGCGACCAGCCGTCCGATGTCAGGCCGCGGAGCGGGAAGATGTTCCAGAATGAACCGCCGGCAAACAGGATGATCAACAGGATCGCAAACAGGAAGCCGGGGATCGCAAAACCGACGATGATCACGGCCGAAGTCCAGGTGTCGAACTTGGTGCCGTCCTGAACCGCCTTGCGAATGCCGAGCGGAATTGAAATCAGATAGGTCAGGAGCGTCATCCAGATGCCGAGCGACATCGAGACCGGCAGCTTCTCCTTGATCAATTGCAGCACGCTGATGTCGCGGAAGTAGCTCTTGCCGAAATCGAAGCGGGCATAGTTCCACAGCATCAAAGCAAAGCGTTCCGGCGCCGGCTTGT
Organism: Pseudomonadota bacterium; assembly: GCA_018971625.1. GTDB lineage: Bacteria > Pseudomonadota > Alphaproteobacteria > Rhizobiales > Xanthobacteraceae > Bradyrhizobium. Next base: position 16,353 of record JAGXAJ010000052.1, on the reverse strand, counting down.
CGAAGCCGAACTGCTTTTCAAGGTTCTTGATGAATTCGGGGTCGAGTCCTTGCGCCCCACGATATTTCGAGTTGGCGGCGCCGCCTGCCATGTTGCCCGCCTGGCCGCGGCCTGCGAAATCGCCGCTGCCGCCGGAAACCCTGGACGTGCCGCCGGTGTCGGCGCCAGAAAGCTGCGCAATCACGCGTTCGACCGGGCCGCCGGGCGCGAATTGCACCACGACGAAGGACACGAACAGAATTCCCAACAAGGTTGGGAACATCAAGAGAATGCGGCGGGCGATATAGGCGCTCATTATTTCGCCTGTTCAGCCTTGATGTTTTCAGACTTGGCAAGCTTGGCGGGATCCGACCACCAATTTTCGGGCGCGCCTACGCCTTGCGCATAGCGCGGCAGCTTAGCCGGATGCGCGAACAGATCCCAATAGGCGATCGGATGGTTGGCGCGATACCACTGCGGTACCCAGTAACGCCCGGCCCGGAACACCCGGTCAAGGGCACGGCAAGCCGTGGTCAGATCTGAACGATTGTCGGCAGCGATGATCTTCTCAACCAGCGCGTCCATCACCGGGTCGGAAATCCCCGCCAGGTTATAGGATCCCTTGGTCTTGGCCGCTTGCGAGGTGAAGAACGGCCGCACACTGTCGCCCGGTGTTGCCGACATGCCGAAGTTTTCCATCGCGATGTCGAAATCAAAATCTTCCACCCGGGCCCGGTACTGCACGGCATCGACGATGCGCAAGGTGGCATCGATGCCGAGCACGCCGAGATTCTTGATGTAGGGTGCGTGATGTGGCTCTAACGACGGCTCGTCGACCAGAAACTCGATCTGGAAAACGTCGCTGTTCGGCAAGCGAAGCTTGCCATCCTTGACTTTCAACCCGGCGGCGGCGAGTGATTGCACGGCCTTGCGCAGCAATGCCCGATCCTGTCCCGAACCATCCGAGACCGGCGGCACGAAGGGCTCACCGAACACTTCGTCGGGGACCTTGCCGCGGTAGGGCTCCAGCAGTTCGAGTTCTTCAGGCGACGGCATCCCGCTTGCCATCATGTCCGAATTCTGGAACGGCGAGCGTGTACGGGTGTAGGCACCGTACATGATGGTCTTGTTGGTCCATTCGAAATCGAATGCCAGGTTCAAGGCCTCGCGCACGCGGACATCCTTGAACTTGTCGCGGCGGGTATTGATGAACCAGCCCTGCGCGCCATGCGGCGAGTCGTCCGGCAGCGTTTCCAGCTTGACGCGGCCATCCTTGACCGCCGGAAAGTCGTATCGTGTGGCCCAGACCCGCGCTGTGAACTCTTCGCGGAACAGGTAGTTCTTGCCGGTGAAACCTTCGAAGGCGACGTCGCGGTCGCGATAATATTCGTAGCGCACGACGTCGACGTTGAAGAAGCCGCGCGAGACCGGAAGATCGGCGCCCCACCAATCCTTCACTCTTTCGAATTCTATGAAGCGATTGGGTTCGAACTTTCCGACTTTGTACGGGCCGGATCCAAGAGGCGTATCGAGCGTGGATTCATCGAAGGCCCGCGTCTCGTAATAGGCCTGCGAGAAGATCGGCAAGCCCGCTACATAAAGCGGCACGTCACGCGCGTGCTTCGCGGCAAAGCTGACGAGGAGGGTCGAATCGTCGGGCGCTTCGGCCTTCACGAAGTCGCGCAATTGCAGCACGATCAGGGGATGGCCCTTGGACTTGAGAATGTTCAGCGAGAACGCCGCATCGCGCGCGGTCAGCTTCGTGCCGTCGTGAAACCTTGCTTCCGGCCGCATCACAAAACGATAAGTCAGCTTGTCGGGCGAGATCGTCACCGATTTCGCCGCCAGGCCATACATCGCGTCGGGCTCGTCATTGGCGCGCACCATCAGCGCCGCGAACGTCATGTCCATGCCCTGCGCTCCTTCGCCCCTCAGGATGTAGGCGTTGAGCGAACTGAACGTGAAATAGGACTGGTTGTAGGCACGAACCGACGGGATGAACGAAAACACGCCGCCCTTTGGTGCGTCCGGATTGACGTAATCGAAATGCTTGAAGTCGGCCGGATATTTCAAATCACCGAACACTGACATGCCATGCGCTTCGGCGTTCGGATCGGCCGCAGCCTTCGCCGCACCAAATCGGAGAACGCCCAACGCTCCAACGCCGAGTCCAAATACATCCCGGCGGGAGACCAGCATCATGCGTTCACGATCCCTCAAGATTTGCCGATCCTGGCAGCCTTCTCGACGTCCCACCACCACAGCGACGGCAGGCCCGAATGGCCGTATTTCGGCAGCGGCTCGGCATGACTGAAACGATCCCAGCGCGCGTAACGGACGTAAGGATAGGTGAATTGCGGCACGACATAGAAGTTCCACAATAGAACACGGTCGAGCGCCTTGGTTGCCGCAACCAAACTGGCGCGATCCTTGGCAAAGATCACCTGATTGATCAATTCGTCGACGGCAGGATTCTTGATGCCGACGACATTTTGCGAACCCATCTGGTCCGCGGCCTGCGAACCCCAGAATTCGCGCTGCTCATTGCCCGGCGACAAAGACTCGCCCCAAACCTGAATAATCATGTCGAAATCGAAATTGCGCAGCCGGTTTTCATACTGCGTCGAATCGACAGCGCGAACTGACGCGGTGACGCCGATGCGCTCAAGCGACGGCTTATAAAATAGCGCGATCCGCTCCGAAGGCGGGTCTTGCACAAGAATCTCGATGCTGATCTGCTTGCCGGCGGAATCGAAAAGCTTCTGATCGCGAAACTGGAATCCTGCATCCTTCAAGAGCTTCATCGCTTCGCGCAGGTTGGCGCGCACCGCTTCCGGATTTCCGCCGACGGGATTGGTATAGGGCGTCGTGAAAACCTCGGGCGGCACCTTGTCGCGCACCGCCTCCAGGACCTGCAACTCCTGACCTTGCGGAAGACCCGATGAGGCCAGCTCCGTTCCCTCGAAATAGCTACTGATGCGCTTGTACTGCCCATAGAACAATTGCTTGTTCATTTCCTCGAAATCAAAGGCATAATTGAAGGCGCGCCGCAGACGAGCGTCCTTGAACCGTTCGCGGCGGATGTTGAAGGCGAATGCCTGCATCCGTCCAGAATCATTGATCGGGAATTCTTCCTTGACGACACGCTTGTCGGTGACGGCGGGAAAATCATAAGCCGTAGCCCATTGCTTTGCCGAATTCTCGGCGATCCAATCCGCCTGATCGGCTTTGAAGGCTTCCAGCGCGACCAGGTTGTCGCGGAAAAATTCGAAGTGCAGTTCATCGAAATTGCTCTGCCCGATCTGAGCGGGCACGCTTGCCCCCCAATAGTCCTTCACGCGCTCCAAAACGACCGAGCGGCCGGGGTCAAATTGCTTGATCCGATAGGGAGCAGAACCCATCGGCTTTTCCAACGTGGTTGCGGACACGTCGCGCTTGCGGCCTTGGCTGTCGGTGCCTTCCCACCAAAGTTTCGGCAGCACCACCAATTCGCCAACGATGCTGGGCAATTCGCGGTTGCCCGACGAATCGAAGCTGAATTTCACGTCACGCTCGCCGACTTTTTCGGCCTTGGCGACGTGCCGGTAATAGGACGCATAGAACGGGCTTTGCTTCTTCAGCGTGTCGATCGAGAAGATCACATCGTCCGCCGTCACTGGACTGCCGTCGTGCCAGCGAGCTTCCTTGCGAAGCCGGTAGATTACCCAGGAGAAATCATCGGGATGGGAGACGGATTCGGCGAGCAGTCCATATTCAGTCGCCACCTCGTCCAGGGACCGCGCCATCAGCGTCTCATAAATCATCGTCGCGGCCGGCGCGATGTTGCCCTTAACGCCCATGACCGCAATGTTGAGATTGTCGAAGGTGCCGATCGATATCATGCGCGCCACGCCGCCTTTCGGCGCATTTGGATCGACGTAGTCGAAGCGTTGGAAGTCGGCAGGATATTTGACGTCGCCGAACAAGGACAATGCGTGGCGCCAGGCCGGCTCATCCGAGCCCGTCTGTGCCTGCGCCTGATCGATGGCCGGAACTCCTGCAGCCTTTTCAAGGGCGGGAGCGATCGCGGCAATCGCACCGCTCTGCAGAAGATGTCGCCGGGTAATTGCCAATGGGAGATTCCTGCTGGATTAGAGAAGGCTATTCAGGGTGCAATATAAGGCAACGGTTCGACCGAATATGTTGCTTTTTGCTAATGAAAGCAGCCGTGACGGGTTTCACTGCGGCGAAACGTCCCGATAACAAGCACGAGAGCCTGACGCGAAGAGGACGACCGGGCAAGCTCCGGCCCTCGATCGCGTGAAAGTCATGTGACGATGCCGAAACCGTCTATTTTTGGGGCTTCGGCAAGGGAACCGGATTATCTGATAGCGTGTGCAGATAATCGATCACATCGGCGCGCTCGCTATCCTTCTGAATGCCGGCAAAGCCCATGGCGGTGCCGGGAACGAAAGCCTTGGGATTGGTGATGAACTGATTGAGGTCGTCATAGGTCCAGGTGCCGCCCTTGGCCTTCATGGCAGCCGAGAAATTGAATCCACGTCCCTCGCCCTTCTTGTCGCCGACGATCCCATAGAGATTAGGACCAACACGGTTAGGGCCGCCCTTGTCGAGAGTATGGCAGGCCTCGCACTTCTTCGCCGCGGCCGCACCCCGCTCAACGGATGCGGTCTGCAACAGCTTCTCGATCGACTCGGCGGCTGGAGCTGAGGCCTGCTTGCCACTCGCTGGCGCCTCTTCTTTCACGGCGATCTGGTAGCCCGGCTTTTCCGGCATCTTGGGGGCGAAGATCGCGCCGGCCACGAGGTTCGTCACTATCAGGACAAGACAGGCGCCCAGAACGGCGCCGAGAAATTTATTGGGTTCGAAGGAGTCCATTTTGGATCAGGCTCCTGGCCTTGGGACTGAAACTTAACTGGGCCAAAACCTACCTGCGGCAGATCTGCGCAGTAGGTTCAAGTTAAAAGGTCTGCTTGGCCGGCCGCGACAATGGATCAGGCTTTCATACCGCGCCCGGGGAGGCCTGAGATATCGGTTTGCCCGTACTCTGGCAATCCGTATAAAGGCGTCGACTTTCGAGCAATCCTGCTTCATTTCCGGCTTGTATCGAGCCGGCCCGGATCGTCTTTGCCGATGCTTGAGAAGCGCACTTTGGTGCTGATTCCCGCCCGCATGGCCGCCAGCCGTCTGCCCGGCAAGCCGCTTTTGGACATTGCCGGCCTGCCGATGATCGTCCATGTCCTGCGCAGCGCCGAAGCCGCAAAAATCGGCCGCGTCGCGGTCGCCACCGACGCGGCCGAGATCGCCGACGTGGTGAAATCTCACGGCGGCGAGGCGGTCATGACGCGGACCGACCACCCCTCCGGCTCGGACCGGATCTACGAGGCGCTGAGCAAGCTCGACCCTGGTGGAGAGGCCGAAATCGTCGTCAATCTGCAAGGCGATTTTCCAACCATTCGCCCCGACAATATCCGTAGCGTGCTGGCCCCGCTGGCCGATCCCGCGGTCGATATCGCGACGCTCGCCGCGGAAATCCACACCGAGGAGGAGTACACCAATCCAAATGTGGTGAAGGCGGTCGGCGCGATGATCAGTCCCGGACGAATGCGTGCGTTGTACTTCACCCGTGCCGCGGCCCCTCACGGGGACGGGCCGCGCTACCACCATATCGGCCTTTATGCCTATCGCCGCGCGGCGCTCGAGCGCTTTGTCGGTCTGCCCCCCTCGCCGCTGGAACTGCAGGAGAAACTGGAGCAGCTTCGCGCGCTGGAAGCCGGGATGCGGATCGACGTCGCCGTGGTCGACGCGGTGCCGCGCGGGGTCGATACTCCTCCCGATCTGGAAACCGCCCGGCGCATATTGGCGCCACTGGCGAAAACCTGAACGGCTGCTACAAGGCGGCATGAGCAAGACATCAGCCATGAAAATCGCATTCCAGGGCGAGCCGGGCGCCAATTCCCACATCGCCGTCGTCAACGCCTATCCCAGCGCCGAGCCGATGCCCTGCCCGACCTTCGAGGACGCGCTGGCCGCGATCACCTCGGGCGAAGCCGATCTCGGCATGATCCCGATCGAAAACTCGGTGGCCGGCCGGGTCGCCGATATCCATCATCTGCTGCCGCAATCCGGTCTTTTCATCGTCGGCGAGTGGTTCGAGCCGATCCATCACCAGCTGATGGCCCCACGCGGCGCCAAGCTCGACGGCATCAAGACCGTGGAAAGCCACGTCCACGCGCTCGGCCAGTGCCGCCGCATCATCCGCAAGCTCGGCATCAAACCGGTCGTCGCCGGCGACACCGCCGGTAGCGCCCGCATCGTCGCCGAGCGAGACGACAAGAGTTGCGCCTCGATCGCCTCGCGGCTTGCCGCCGAGATCTACGGCCTCGATATCCTGGCGGAAGACGTCCAGGACGAGACCCACAACACCACCCGCTTCGTGGTGCTGGCGCGCGAGCCGAAATGGGCCGCGCAGGGATCGGGACCGCTGGTCACCACTTTCGTATTCCGGGTCCGCAACCTGCCCGCCGCGCTTTACAAGGCGATGGGCGGCTTTGCAACCAATGGCGTCAACATGACCAAACTCGAAAGCTACATGGTCGACGGCAATTTCTTCGCGACCGAATTCTATGCCGACGTCGAGGGCCATCCCGAGGACAAGAATCTTGCCTTTGCGCTGGAGGAACTGAAATTCTTCTCGCGCGAACTGCGCATCGTCGGCGTCTATCCGGGCCATCCGTTTCGCGCCACCTTCAGCGAGAAGCGGGGGTGAGATTGCGCGGGGCAATCTGGTTTATGCTGCCTCCTTCCTGCCGAGGCCGAACGCCTCCGCGAGCAGACTGTACGACTTCTTCCGCGCTTCGTGATCGTACACCGCGGTGATGATCATCAATTCATCGGCTTGGCATGCCGCGATCATCGGCTGCAGCGTGGCCATGATGGTCGCAGGCGTGCCGGCAAACAGGCGCGACCGGTTCCGCTCAACGGCGGCCCGTTCAGTATCGGTGTACGGGTAGGCGAGCGCCTCCTCGACGCTCGGTAGCGGCGAATACTGGCCGCGGTCGCGACGCAACCGGTTGAGCTCCATCGACGAGGCCAGCCGTTCGGCTTCCGCATCGGTTTCGGCGGCGATCGCCGCGACCGCGAGGATGCCGTGCGGCGCCGAGCGCCAGCCCGACGGCTTGAAGTGGTGGTGATAGTTGGTCAGTGCCGCGACCGCGTCATAGGTGGCGAAATGATGCGCGAACGCAAAACCCATTCCGACCTGCGCCGCCAGTTCCGAACTGTAGTCGCTGGAGCCGAGCAGCCAGATCGGCGGCAGCGGTACGTCGTCGGGCATCGCCACCACCTTGTTGTAGGGATGGTTGGGTGGAAAATCGCGAGTCTCCCACAACGTCAGTTCATGCAGTCGTTCGAGAAAATCGTCGCCCTCGCGGCGATCGAGCCGGCTGCGCAGGGCATGGGCCGTGGCGCCATCGGTGCCCGGCGCGCGGCCAAGACCGAGATCGATGCGGCCCGGAAACAATGCCTCCAGCATCTTGAAGCGCTCCGCCACCATCAGCGGCGCGTGGTTGGGCAGCATCACGCCGCCGGAGCCGACCCGGATATGGCTCGTGACCGCGGCGATCTGCCCGATCATCAGGTCCGGCGCGGAGCTTGCGACCGACGCCAGATTGTGATGTTCGGCCAGCCAATAACGGAAATAGCCGAGCCGATCGACATGGCGCGCCAGGTCGATGCTGTTGCGTAGCGCGGCGGCCGGCTTGGTGCCGGTGGTGACGACGGAAAGGTCGAGGACCGAAACAGGGATCATCGCGCCAAACTAATGTGCCCCGCGCGGCCCACAAAGCCTCGGCCGCGCAGGTCAGGCGCGCAGAAGCCATACGGCGCGGCCGCCAATCCCGAAGAAGGAAAGTGGGACAAATATTGACAAATTGTCATATTTACCTTTTGCCCATTTCAAACAGCCCAGTAATTTCAATCGATGGTCGCTGAAATCGCCGTAAAATGCTATTTTCCGGTCGATATTCGCCAAATATATACGTAGCCAGCCCACCTACTTCCTGAAATTATTCGACATAATATCCATTTACATGCACAAATTGGGCAATTTCCCACAAACGGTGGGCTGTTTGAGCGACCGTATTTGGCATATTCTAGGGCGATGCGGCTAAAAACCAACGTTCGTCCTACGGAAGTGGAGTTTGCGGCGCCATGACAGAGGTTACACCCCCAGCGACCGATGGCCGCCGCGCGCCGGAGTCGCCTGACATCTCCTTTGAGTTTTTCCCGCCGAAAACCGAGGAGATGGAGAAGAGCCTGTGGGGGACCATCAACCGGTTGGCGCCGCTCGGACCCAATTTCGTCTCGGTGACCTATGGCGCCGGCGGCTCGACCCGCGAGCGCACCCACTCCACCATCGCCCGCATCCTTGCCGAGACGAATCTGACTCCCGCCGCGCATCTGACCTGCGTCAACGCCCCGCGCGGCGAGATCGACGACGTGGTGGCGCGCTATCACGAAGTCGGCGTCCGCCACATCGTCGCCCTGCGCGGCGATCCCACCACCGGGATCGGCACCGCCTATGTCGCGCATCCCGACGGCTACCAGACGTCGGCCGAACTCGTGGCCAGCATCCGGAAGCGTTATCCCGATATGGAGGTTTCGGTATCGGCCTATCCGGAGAAGCATCCGGAGAGCCCGGATTTCGATGCCGACATCGATATGCTCCAGGCTAAGGTCGACGCGGGCGCCAGCCGCGCCATTACCCAGGTCTTTTTCGACAACGATCTTTACTTCCGTTACCTCGATCGCGTGCGCAAGCGCGGCATCGATATTCCCGTCGTGCCCGGCATCATGCCGATGCACAATTTCAAGCAGGCACGCGGCTTCGTAACCCGCGCCGGCACCACGGTGCCTGACTGGCTTGCGGAAAAATTCGAAGGCCTCGACGACGATCCGGAAACCCGCAAGCTGGTTGCGGCGACGGTCGCGGCCGGTCAGGTGCAGAAGCTCGCCAAGCATGGCGTCGACACCTTTCACTTCTACACCATGAACCGCGCGGATCTCGTATTCGCCATCAGCCACCTGCTCGGCATTCGCCCGCAGGGCGCGCAGAAAGCCGCCTGACCGATGAAGGTGCCGACTTCTCCCAAGCGAACCGCGCTGCTCGCGGCCGCCCGCGAGCGCATCCTGGTGCTCGACGGCGCCATGGGCACCATGATCCAGGGCCTCGAATTCGACGAGGCGGCGTTCCGCGGCAAGCGTTTTGCGGATTTCCATCGCGACCTCAGGGGCAACAATGACCTGTTGATCCTGACCCAGCCCAAGGCGATCGAGGACATCCACGCCGAATATCTGCGCGCGGGCGCCGACATCGTCGCCACCAACACCTTCTCCTCCACCTCGATCGCGCAGGCCGACTATGACCTCTCCGATCTGGCGTATGAACTGAATCTCGAAGGCGCCAGGCTCGCCCGCAACGCCGCGAACCGCATCACCGCCGAGGACGGCAAACTGCGCTTTGTCGCCGGCGCGATCGGCCCGACCAACCGTACCGCCTCGATCTCGCCCGACGTCTCCAATCCCGGCTTCCGTGCTGTCACCTTCGACGATCTGCGCAACGCCTATGGCGACCAGATCAAGGGCTTGCTCGACGGCGGCGTCGACCTGCTGCTGGTGGAGACCATCTTCGACACGCTGAATGCCAAGGCGGCGCTCTACGCCATCTCCGAAATCACCGAAGAGCGCGGCGTCGATGTGCCCGTGATGATATCCGGCACCATCACCGACAAATCCGGCCGCCTGCTGTCGGGGCAACTGCCCGAGGCGTTCTGGAATTCGGTGCGCCACGCCAGACCCATCACCATCGGCTTCAACTGCGCGCTCGGCGCTGCGGATTTGCGCGCCCATATTGCCGACATTGGCCGCGTCGCCGATACGCTGGTGTGCGCCTATCCGAACGCCGGCCTGCCCAACGAATTCGGCCAGTACGACGAAAGCCCGGAATACATGGCGCGGCTGATCGGCGAATTCGCGCAAGCCGGACTCGTCAACATCGTCGGCGGCTGCTGCGGCACCACGCCAAGCCATATTGCGGCCATCGCAGCCGCGGTCGCGCCGCACAAGCCCCGCATCGTTCCCGTCATCGAGCCGCGGCTGCGGCTCTCCGGCCTCGAACCGTTCGAGCTCACGCCGGCGATCCCCTTTGTCAATGTCGGCGAACGCACCAACGTCACCGGCTCGGCCCGCTTCCGCAAGCTGATTACCGCCGGCGACTACACCGCCGCGCTGCAGGTCGCGCGCGACCAGGTCGAAAACGGCGCCCAGATCATCGACGTCAACATGGACGAGGGCCTGCTCGATTCCGAAGCCGCGATGGTGACGTTCCTCAACCTCGTCGCCGCCGAGCCCGACATCGCCCGCGTTCCCGTGATGGTGGATTCCTCCAAATTCGCGGTGATCGAGGCCGGCCTGAAATGCGTCCAGGGCAAGCCGGTGGTGAACTCGATCTCGATGAAGGAAGGCGAGGAGAAGTTCATCCACGAGGCGAAGATCGCCCGCCGTCACGGCGCCGCCGTCGTGGTGATGGCGTTCGACGAGGCAGGACAGGCCGATACATTCGCGCGCAAGACCGAGATCTGCAAGCGCGCCTATGACATCCTGGTCGGCCAGGTGGACTTCCCGCCGGAAGACATCATCTTCGATCCGAACATTTTCGCCATCGCCACCGGGCTCGAGGAGCACAACAATTACGGCGTCGACTTCATCGAGGCGACGCGCTGGATCCGAGCGAACCTGCCGGGCGCGCATATTTCCGGCGGCGTCTCCAATCTGTCGTTCTCGTTCCGCGGCAACGAGCCGGTGCGCGAGGCCATGCATTCGGTGTTCCTGTATCACGCCATCAAGGCCGGCATGGACATGGGCATCGTCAATGCCGGGCAGATGATCGTCTATGACGACATCGACCCCGAACTGCGGCAGGTCTGCGAGGACGTCATCCTTAATCGCGACCCGGGCGCGTCCGAGCGGTTGCTGGCGCTGGCGGAGAAATTCCGCGGCAAGGAGAAGCAGGGCAAGGAGCAGGATCTCGCCTGGCGCGAATGGCCGGTCGAGAAGCGTCTCTCCCACGCGCTGGTCCACGGCATCACCGAATTCATTGATGAAGACACCGAAGCCGCGCGAACGGTTGCCGATCGCCCGCTCAGCGTGATCGAAGGCCCGCTGATGGCCGGCATGAACGTGGTCGGCGATCTCTTCGGCGACGGCAAGATGTTCCTGCCGCAGGTGGTGAAATCCGCCCGCGTGATGAAGCAGGCGGTGGCCTATCTGATGCCGTTCATGGAAGAGGAAAAGGCGCGCAACCAGGCCGCCGGTATTACCGGCGACGGCCGCAAGAATGCCGGCAAGATCGTGCTGGCGACGGTGAAGGGCGACGTGCACGACATCGGCAAGAACATCGTCGGCATCGTGCTGCAATGTAACAATTTCGAGGTGATCGACCTCGGCGTGATGGTACCGGCCGCCAAGATCATCGAGACCGTCAAGACCGAGAACGCCGACATCGTCGGCCTGTCCGGCCTGATCACGCCCTCGCTCGACGAAATGGGATTCTTCGCCGGCGAACTGGAACGCCAGGGCCTGAACGTGCCGCTGATGATCGGCGGCGCCACCACCAGCCGGGTGCACACGGCGGTGAAGATCGATCCCAATTACCACAGCGGACCGGTGGTGCATGTCAATGATGCCAGCCGCGCGGTCGGCGTGGCGTCGGCGCTGCTCTCCGAGCGGCGCGAGGCTTATGCCGCCGAGGTGCGCGCCGACTACGCCAAGATCTCCGCGGCGCATTTCCGCGCCCAGGCCGACAAGAAGCGGCTGTCGCTGGCCGCCGCCCGCACCAACGCGACGAAGGTCGATTTCGCGAAGACGCCGCCGAAGCGGCCGACCTTCTTCGGCACCCGCACGTTCAGGAGTTACGACCTCGCCGAGATCGCTTCCTATATCGACTGGACGCCGTTCTTCCGCACCTGGGAACTGGCCGGGCGCTTTCCAGCCATCCTCGACGATCCCAAGGTCGGCGAGGCCGCCCGCGCGCTCTATGACGATGCGCTGAACATGCTCGGGCAGATCGTCAGGGAGAAGTGGTTCAAGGCCCAGGCGACGATCGGCTTCTGGCCCGCCAACACAAACGGCGACGACATCGACGTCTATGCCGACGAGAGCCGCAAAACAAAGATCGCGACCTTCCACACGCTGCGCCAGCAACTGGAGAAGCGCGAAGGCCGCTTCAACACCGCGCTGTCGGATTTCATCGCGCCCGCTTCTTCCGGCGTGCCCGATTATATCGGCGCCTTCGTGGTCACCGCCGGGATCGGCGAAGACGTGATCGCCGATCGCTTCAAGCACGCCAATGACGATTACTCCTCGATCCTGTGCAAGGCGCTGGCCGATCGGCTGGCCGAAGCCTTTGCCGAATGCATGCACGCGCGGGTGCGCCGCGAATTCTGGGGTTATGCGCCCGACGAAAAGCTGAGCTGCGAAGAACTCATTCTCGAACAATATGCCGGCATCCGGCCCGCACCTGGTTATCCCGCGCAGCCCGATCACACCGAAAAGGCGACGCTGTTCGGCCTGCTCGACGCGGAGGCCAGCTGCGGCGTGAAGCTGACCGACAGTTTTGCGATGTGGCCGGGCTCGTCGGTCTCGGGGCTTTATTTCAGCCATCCCGAGAGTTTCTATTTCGGCGTCGGCAAGATCGAACGCGACCAGGTCGAGGACTACGCCGCGCGCAAGGCCATGAGCGTTGAAGAGACCGAACGCTGGCTGGCGCCGGTGCTGAACTACATCCCGGCGCAGGATCAGTCGAAGGACCGCGCCGTGAAGGAAGCGATGCCGAAGGCCGAGCCCGCCAATGACGCTGGCACTCAAGAACTGGCCTCGCATCCGCCCGGCTGCACCTGCGCGGTGCATCTCGCCTATCGCAAGAAGGCGGCAACAGGTTAGTCCTCTCCCGTCTTCGAAGGCGACCGCCTTCTTCCCCTCTCCCCTTGCGGGAGAGGGTGGCTTCGCGAAGCGAAGTCGGGTGAGGGTGCGAGCCTCTCGTTATGTGACCCCCTCATCCGGCGCTACGCGCCACCTTCTCCCGCAAGGGGAGAAGGAAGGAGCATCCGCGCCTGTTCCGATTCAGTTTTCAAACAGCCGGACACACCTTCGCATTCTCGCAGCGTGATCCGCCCGAGTTGTGCGTCGTTGCGACCCCTCAAGCGAGGGCGCAGGGAAGACCGGGTGCGCGCTGCACCCGCGGTCTCGTGCGCAAAAATGCATGCAAAAACGCACACGAGCATACAGGTTCAGCGGAAGCAGTCCGGCCTTCCCTGCGCAATGGTTTTACGGCTTATTTCGCGCTCTCCCGGGCGACCGGGCTTTGTTGTCACCCTCGCCCCCGAGAAACGTTAGCCCCTCAAGGACTTGACGCCAGCGTCGGGGCGTCAGGACCACACGACTTCACCGTGCGCGCAACATCACTCGTCTGGTGAGGCCGCGGCGCCCATCGCATCCCGCCCCAACGTCAGTGACGATGGCCAACGCCCCTCTACCGGGACAGGACAGTGGAGATAAGCCGGTGATTTGACCTGGAAGAAAACAGAAATGTTTTTGAACGAGGGACTGGACGGGACAAATCAGCTTGAGGTCATTGCAGAAAATCGCGTTTTCGCGCAGTGCTTTTTAGCTCGCCCGCGCCATCACGATCCAGATCGCCGCAGGCAGGGGCACCGCCTCTCCTTTGACAAACGGCGCGAGGGCCTCGCGGACCGAGTTCCTCGCGGCTTCGCGAACCGCCTCAGGCTGGTCCTGCAGTGCGCGGCTGGCGGGGCCGATGTCCAGCGCACTGTGCACCGCTGCATCGAGGCCGCCGCCGATCGCGATGTCGAGCGCCAGATTGCACGGCTCCATCGCAACCTGCTTGAAGCCTGCGGCTCCCAGAATGCGCTGTACCCGCGCCTCCGAGGCAAACGAGAATGGTCCGGGATCTTCCGGTCCCTGCGGCGGCAATTTCGGGGCGTGTTTGTACACCGCCTGCAGCGGCGCCATCATCCACGGGTTTTCGCGCGGCTCACGCCAGCAGACAAACGCAAGACGCCCCGACGGCCGCAACGCGCGGTGCAGGTTCGCAAACGACTTCGCGGGATCGGCGAAGAACATCACGCCGAACCGCGAGGCCACGAGATCGACGCTTGCGGGCTCGAACGGATAGACGGTCGCGTCCGCAAGCACGAAGTCGACCGGCGCATTCGCCGACGCGCTAGCACGGGCCTGTTCGAGCATCGGCCCGGAAACATCGACGCCGAGCACATGACCTGTGGCGCCGACCTTGCGCGCGAACGCCAGCGTGGTGAACCCGCTGCCGCATCCGACGTCCACGATGCGCTCGCCTGCTTTCGGTTGCGCGCGATCGATCAGGATATCGGCGATCGGCGCCAGCAGCACATCCTGCGCCTGTTGCCGGCGAGCCCAGCGCTGGCCGCCCGGACCGTTCCAGTAGGCAATCTGGTCGGCGTTTTGTTCGTGGCCTGTCGGAGTTCCCATGTGCAAGTCCGCGCTGATGAAATCGAGTTGGGGTTGCTAGCCGAAACGGGCTTCGGCCTGCCCAGGATCGTACATGACTCCGACGGTCGCACCCCGGCGTCCCGCGCGCCCTTCCACCGCCAGCATCCGCCTCGATCCAAGCGCCGGAAATGGTAGGCGGCGAGAGATTCGAACTCCCGACCCTCTCGGTGTAAACGAGATGCTCTAACCAGCTGAGCTAGCCGCCCTCGCGACCTGTTTAGCGCCGCCGGGGTGCCCGGCGCAAGCCGGGCGCTGATCGCATCAGAACCGAAGCTCTCGATTCTTGTTTTGACGCGTTTTGTTCACGCGAACCGGTATCCACTTCGCTCGAAAACGCTATGATAAAAAAGCGGCGCCCCTTTCGGGACGCCGCCTTTGTTGCAATTTCGAACGGTCAGTGCGCCGTCAGGCCGCCGGCGGCTTCGTCGCCGGCCTCCGGCTTGACCGGCACCTTGGTGTCTTCTTCCCAGACGATCGGCACCGGTGGCCGCACCAAGGCCCTCGAAACCACATCGTCAAGCCGGGCGACCGGTATGATGTCCATCCCGCCCTTGATCGCATCGGAAATCTCCGTGAGGTCCTTGGCGTTTTCGTCCGGGATCAATACCGTCTTGATGCCGCCGCGGGAGGCAGCCAGCAGTTTCTCCTTAAGTCCGCCGATCGGCAACACCCGGCCACGCAGCGTGATCTCACCGGTCATCGCGACATCGTGCCTGACCGGAATGCCGGTCATGACCGATATGATCGCGGTGGCCATCGCGACACCCGCCGACGGCCCGTCCTTCGGGGTCGCCCCTTCCGGCACGTGGACGTGGATGTCCCGCCTGTCGAACATCGGCGGCTCGATGCCGTAGTTGATCGCGCGCGAACGGACATAGGACGCCGCCGCAGAGATCGACTCCTTCATCACGTCGCGCAGATTGCCGGTGACCGTCATCTTGCCCTTGCCGGGCATCATGACGCCTTCGATGGTGAGCAACTCGCCGCCGACATCGGTCCAGGCCAGGCCGGTGACGATACCGACCTGATCGTCGGTTTCGATCTCGCCATAGCGGTACTTCGGCACGCCGAGGAATTCCTCAATGGATGTCTCGGTGACCTTGACCGACTTCTTCTTGGAGATCATCAGCTCCTTCACCGCCTTGCGGGCAAGTGTCGACAGCTCACGCTCCAGGTTACGCACACCTGC
Source organism: Pseudomonadota bacterium (assembly GCA_018971625.1). Lineage (GTDB taxonomy): Bacteria > Pseudomonadota > Alphaproteobacteria > Rhizobiales > Xanthobacteraceae > Bradyrhizobium. The sequence continues at coordinate 581 of JAGXAJ010000052.1, read as the reverse complement.
TTCGCGGGTGTAGCGGCGGATCATCAGCAACAACGCATCGTCGTCGATCGACCATTCCTTGGAATCCAGCCCATGCTTGGAGAGCGCGTTCGGGATCAGGTGCTTGCGCGCGATCTCGACCTTCTCGTTCTCTGTATAGCCGGCGATACGGATGATCTCCATGCGGTCCATCAATGGTCCCGGAATATTCAGCGTATTCGCGGTCGTGATGAACATCACGTGGGAGAGATCGTAGTCGACCTCGAGATAGTGGTCGTTGAAGGTCGAGTTCTGCTCGGGGTCCAGAACCTCAAGCAGCGCCGAGGAAGGATCGCCGCGGAAATCGGCGCCCATCTTGTCGATCTCGTCGAGCAGGAACAGCGGATTCGAGGTCTTCGCCTTCCGCATCGACTGGATGATCTTGCCGGGCATCGAGCCGATATAGGTGCGGCGATGACCGCGGATCTCGGCCTCGTCGCGCACGCCGCCGAGCGAGACGCGCACGAATTCGCGGCCGGTCGCCCGCGCGATCGATTTGCCGAGCGAGGTCTTGCCGACGCCCGGCGGTCCCACCAGGCACAGTATCGGGCCGGTCAGCTTAT
>JAGXAJ010000051.1 GCA_018971625.1 Pseudomonadota bacterium | reverse complement strand
ATGCGCCATCGAGCACCGCAGCGATCGCCAGAAGGCGCCGGACCTGATCGCTGTCCTTCGCCCGCCGCGCGAGCCGGCGCACCTCAGCCGCTGTAAAATCCCTTCGAACCGTAATCGGCTGGCCCATGGCAACTCCCTCCAGTTGCCATGTTGATGATGTGGACGCCCCGCACCGGCCAGCGGCTATGATGCCGATCGGTAGCCCGCAGCGGGATGAGGAGCGTTTACAATGACGATCACGACGATTGGACTAGATCTGGCGAAAAGCGTATTTCAGGCTCATGGGGTCGACGAGGCTGGCGCCACGGTGCTGACGAAGCGGCTTCATCGCAAGCAGATGCTGCCCTTCTTTTCGAAGTTGTCGCCGTGCCTGATCGGGATGGAGGCCTGTGGAACGGCCCATTACTGGGCCCGCACGCTCGCTGCCATGGGACACGAGGTCCGCCTCATTCCGGCCTCCTACGTGAAGGCCTATGTGAAGCGCGGCAAGAGCGATGCGTTAGACGCCGAGGCGATTTGCGAAGCCGTGCAACGCCCGACGATGCGGTTCGTACCCGTAAAGACTGTCGAGCAGCAGAGTATTCTCATGGCTCATCGCGCTCGGTCGCTGTTCGTTCGCCAACGCACCATGCTCGCCAATGCTTTGCGCGCGCATCTGGCGGAGCTCGGTCTCGTCGCCAATCCCGGGATTGCCAATCTGGCGAAGCTGGCTCAGCAAGTGCTGTCTGACGAGGATGCCTTGCCATCCTACGCCCGCACCACGTTGGAAGCCATGGTTCGGCAGATCATGACGCTTTTCCGAGGAGATCACGGCGCTCGATCGCAAGCTCCTCGCGTGGCATGCCGATAGCGAAGCCAGTCGCAGGCTCGTGGCGATCCCTGGCGTCGGCATTGTTACGGCGACAGCCATCGCCGCCACTGTCACCGATCCCGGCCAGTTCCGGTCGGGTAGGCAATTTGCCGCCTGGCTCGGGTTGACGCCACAACAACATTCGACCGGCGGAAAAACACAGCTCGGCGGCATTTCCAAGCAAGGAGACCGATACCTGCGCAGGTTGCTCGTCGTCGGCGCCACGGCCGTCATTCGCCACACCAAGGACAAGCCAACTCCCATGGCAAACTGGATCAGGGCGCTCATGACGAAAAAGCCATTCAGGGTCGTCTCCGTCGCGCTCGCCAACAAACTGGCGCGTATCGCGTGGGTAGTCCTGACACGGAAGGAGACGTACCGGTCTTACGAGCTCACGGCCTGAGAAGGGCCCGGCAACCCAAATTGGCAATGGCAGTCGATGATGTGTAACGATCGAGCCAATGATGAGGCCAACCCGTCTGATTCAATGCGCTTCAGCAGCGCGCCATGTTGATTAGGGACTTCATCGGCGGATTTCCATCAAGGCCAGCAGCAAAGACTTTGTGCTGCACAGACAGGCCGGACATATGAAAGCAACCGATCTCGCATCCTCCGACAAAAATGCCTTGCCAAGGGGGCGTCCACATATGAATCACAAACCCGCCGATTTTGGAATCCCAGAGAGTCAGAACCTCAGCGGATTGGTATTAATCAGGTGCTCATTGAAGGATGATTCGTGCCGAAGATCTGCGCATCGCGTTGACGTAGACACAATTCAGCGTAGTTGCGGAATATAATGTCAATGTTTTGTGAAATGTACCCAGATATACAATGTAGCGGCGATAATGAGCAATGTCACTAGCACCCATGGTAGGGGGGGAGGTTTTGAGTTCCGCGCGAACATGGAGATCTCAATCGTCTGGCAACCTCGCCATCGGACACGATACGGATAAGGCAATCACCATGTCGTCTTTATTCGATATAACAGGGCCGATGTCCGAAACGGTCGCAATCTGATCTTTTCTTAAAGGAATTTGCGAGGGAAAATAACTTACCCTTTCGTCGAAAGGAATTGAAGCCCATTCCGCCGTCTTGGCCGAAAAAACAAACACAGTATCGGTCTGGTCAAGTTTCTCTCGGTCGCTTGCAAAGTGAAGCAGGCGTCGGATGCCATACCAGTACTCGCCTGCTCCGGCGTCAACCAGCTTGTTGACAGCAGCGCAATACTTACTTTTGTCTCCGGATCCAGCGCCGTCGATCACATTTCGCAAGACGGTCCGTTCCTTGTCGTTCATTGTGTCAAGATTGGAATATCCTATAATCGCGTTCAAGCCGGTAAGAGCTCGAACAATGCTGGTAGTATATGGGTCGGACACCACAGCTGTGGTTGGTGCCAATGCGCGAAGGGATTTCGCTATTTCCCAGTCCTCCTTGGTATAGTGGCTTATCGCGACTGGACTATATGATGGCTCGCCATAGGAGTGTGGAAGCAACATGAATTTTGTGCCAACCCTGTCAAGAGAAAGCGCCAATACGGTCACAACCGCTAGGACCACTGGCGCGGGCAAGCGACGAACAATTAGAGGACATGACAGCAGCATTAGACCTGCAGTTGCGGCGATGACCGTGATCGGCCATACGAAGCCGAGATACGCGGCGTAGTTTTTGGCAAAATGCGCAGTCATCAAATAGATGAGTCCCAGCGCAAAGATCAGTGCCAGCGCAGTTTTTAATGGTTTTCCGGCGAATCTCCAAAGCGGCGGAGCTGCGATCGATGCAGCTATAGCAAAGAGGAATGATGCATAGAAGGAGGCCCTGTACCCGAATGGAGCACCCGAGAGAATGATGAGCGTTAGTGCCCAACCGCCGATCCATGCTAGGCTAAACTGAGCGTTTTTCCATAGCATGCGTCCTCTATGTGTCAGAGTAGCGTAGAAGAATGTCGCGGCAAGAAAGAGTGCGAAGAGTGCGCCAATCGATCGGCTCCACTCGATGAGAGCGTTCCTCAATCCGACTCCCAGTGCGAAGTCGTCGCTAGCATTCGTGTGCAACACCATTGCGAAACTTGAGAGCATTATGCCGTAGATCCGAGTTAGATCAACGAGCTTCAGATATTCAGCGAGCACTAGCGCAAGCGGCAGTAACGAGATAGTCGGGAGGGCTATTCCTAAGAGTTTCAGAGCGAGTTGAGACCGCCCCGCTGGTTGCAACGCTAGAGCCCATCCCGTGAAAACCGCGATCGGGATCAAGATAATGCTCGATCGATGCATCAGGATCATCGATCCTTCTAACACTACTATCAGGAGCCCGATGGGCTCAGGATGAACGCGAAACGCGATGTTCGGCGCCGCCGCATCAATCGAAATCCGAAGGAAACCAAAGTTTGATGTCAAGGCAATGCAGATCAGAAGATAGGCAAAACCTGCCTGAGTTGATGTTTCGGCGCAAACCAAAACAATTCCTATGAGGACGAGCAGCGCGATTGGAAATGGGGCGGAGCGGCTTTCACCAGTGTCCGAATAGCGTCGCATCCAACTGTTCACAGTTGTCATCAACAGAAGGCTGGCGAAAAAGCATAATATGCCGTTACTAAATTCGGCATTGACGATGAGAGCGGAGGCGACGGCAAAGACGAGCATACGACGGCTACCGACCGTCACCACCGATGAAGCGGCGAACGTGACAAGCAACTTGAACGCAATAGTCCACACTCCGATTGCCCAGAAGCCGATCAGTTGATCAAAGCCGAACGTCCTGACAATTATTCCAGTAATAGTTTGTTTGATGGGAATGTAGGAGTCAGTTACGAAGGGGCTAAGAATACCGAAGCGGCCGAGTTCCTCGGCACCTTTCATCGTGTGCACGTCTTGGAACAAATCCGCAGTGGGAAAGTGAAAGAGGACAAAGTAATTGTAGAGGTAAAATATTAGCACGACGGCTAGAGCCACGCTCATTGTCTCAATAGTGAGCTCATACTTGAGTTGCATTCTACGTAAGCGTGTCAGGCCGAAGACCATCACTATCAGAGTCAACCAGCAAATCAGTAGAAAATGCTTCTGCAGCAGATCGTATCGTTCTGCCACCATCATGAGAATCGTCATGATGACAAATCCCAAACAGCAAGCGCTGGAAAGCAAAAGAGAGTTTGGAGTCCTGCCGATGAGTCCTCTCAATAGACAGAGAGCGCAGCCAATCGGAATCAGGTAAAATAGGGCGGCGACCAAGATCGAAATCACGTCTCACCGATCCAGGAAAATTAGCAATTTCTCAGGGCGATCGCTATAGAAGCGACCTCGGCTGGTCGTCGACCAAGACCAAGGTTCAACATGTAATTGCATGGCATATGTTGGCCGGACAATGCAAGATGAGAGGAAGTACGCGATGATCATCAAGTGCCGAGTCCGGCAAGAAAATGCCGGTTTTGAAGACCGGCGCGATTACTTCTTGATTTCGGCAAGCGGGAGCGCAATCTCATAGCTGGCGTGCTCTGGTTCGCTGGGGAGCGATTCGACGCGCAGGCTGAGTTAGGCTTCGGGTTCAAGGATAGTGTGACAGTGTCCGATCGGAACGTTGTCGTGAAGCAGGCCGTCGTTCTTGTTGGGGGGCTCGGGACCAGGTTGGGCGAGCGTACGCGATTGGTACCAAAGCCGCTGCTGGAAGTCGCCGGTCGCCCATTTTTGGACTACGTTCTGGACGAGATATCGCGCTATCCAGCCATTCAAGAGATTCTGCTACTCGCCTGTCATCGAGCAGGGCAGATCGTTGACCGGTATGAAGGAAAGCGCTGGCGTAATGCGGCGATCTCGGTGATTTCTGAACCGGCGCAACTCGGCACCGGAGGGGCCCTAAAACATGCCGCGGCTCAGCTCGACCAACAATTCATTCTTTTGAATGGCGACTCATTCTTCGATTTCAACCTGCTGGATATGGTTGCTAGCCACGCGACCGGCTCGTGCATGGCGCGAATTGCCCTAAAACGTGATCAGGCAGGCGATCGCTACGGTCGCGTTCTGCTGGAGCAGGATGTCATCAAGGCGTTCCTGCCCGCAGGTGCGCGGACGAATGGCCCCATTAATTCCGGCGTATACCGCATAGATCGCGAAGTTCTTCATATGATCGGAGACGTTCCATGCTCACTCGAACAATCAGTTTTTCCTCGATTGGCTGCGAACGCGAAGATGCGTGCATCTCTGTACGATGGCTTTTTTATTGATATCGGTATCCCAGATGACTTCGAGCGCGCCCAGATCGAGTTGCCCCAGAGAGTACGGCGCCCCGCCGTTTTCTTCGACCGGGATGGTGTGCTGAATGTCGATAAAGCTTATGTCTATAGGATCGACGATTTTGAATGGATCAGCGGTGCTCGTGACGCGATCAAGCTATGCAACGACCTCGGCTATCTGACATTTGTTGTGACCAATCAGGCTGGCGTTGCCCGCGGCTATTACGGCATCGATGAAGTTAATCAACTACATGACTGGATGAACCGCGACCTCGCCGAAATCGGCGCCCATATCGATGAATTTCAATATTGTCCCTACCATGAAGCCGGTATCATCGAGGAATGGCGCAAGGCGAGTGACCATCGCAAACCGGCGCCGGGAATGATCTTGGATTGCCTAGAGGGTTGGCCGGTGCGGAAAGAGGCCAGCTTACTTATTGGTGATCAGCGCCATGATTTGGAGGCCGCTGCGGCGGCCGGTATTCAAGGTCATTTGTTCGAAGGTGGAGATCTTGTTGCTTTCGTCCGTCCGTTGGTCGAAGCGGCGGGAATGAAAGCTGAGGCCACGGTGAACAACCGCGGGGCCTAATCTCTATGTATAGCCTGATACATGAATTCGGCCTGTTCCCAGTCTTCTAGCGTGTCAATGTCTTGCACCAGAAGTCGAGGCAGGATCACGCCGACAGATCGGGGCGAGAATAGCGGCACGTCTCCTAGGAATGCAGATGCCGTTCCCCAGTAGAATTGTCCGGCATCATGATAAGAGGCTTCCAAATCCTGCGATCTGGTCATGCGATGTTCCGGATAAAAGACGTCGACCCGGCCGTCTGGCGTCAGGCGGAGAGCGCGCTGAATTGGAAAAGGATAGCTCGTCATCGAAAAGGCAAAGTCTGCATCGGACCGAGCGAGAATTTCGTAGCCTTCCCGGATGAACCGGCTCTGGATCAATGGGGCGGTCGCATAAATGCAGCAGGCATACGTGATGTTGCTTCCCCGTCCATTAAACCAAGCGATCGCATGCCTGACGACCGCATTGGTTCCAGTGAAATCGTCGGCGATCTCACGCGGCCGGAGAAATGGTGTCGTTGCGCCGGAGGCGCGTGCGATAGAAGCGATCTCCTCGTCATCGGTGGAAACCACGATTTGATCGAACAGCCCAGTGTCGTGAGCTGCTGAGATCGAATAGGCCATGATCGGCTTGCCGCAGAATAAGCGGATATTCTTCCGCGGAATCCGCTTGCTGCCACCACGTGCCGGAATAATAGCGATCTTCACGCCAGGATCTTCTCCAGCGCCGCCACAACTGTATCTTGCTCCTGGTTTGTCATCCGGGCAAACAGCGGCAAGGTAATCGCATCTTCGTAGTAACTTTCAGCATCCGGAAACATCCCGATCTCGAAGCCGAGCCGGCGATAATACGGCTGTATGTGCACCGGGATGTAATGGACGTTGACGCCGATGCCCGCCGCACGCAAAGCATCGAATACCTGGCGCCGACTGAATTTAATGTCGTTGCGGTTCAGACGGAGGACGTAGAGATGCCAGGCCGAATTGGTATCTGGGTGCTGCCAGGGGCATGTCACGGGCAATCTGGCGAGTAGCTTATCGTAACGAGCGGCTAGTTCGCGTCTGCGAGCAACAAAAGGATCGAGGCGGGCCAACTGACTGTTCCCCAAAGCTGCCTGGATATCGGTCATCCGGTAGTTTAATCCGAGCTCAATCTGCTCATAGTACCAAGGCCCATAGCGTTCTTCGTTTTGTCTTGGTGTGCCATCCTCATCGATCCATCGTGCGCGGCGGACGATGCCATGTGTACGCAAATAAGCGAGGCGTTCAGCAAGCCTCAGATCATTGGTAAGCGCCATTCCACCTTCGCCCGTCGTGATGATCTTGACCGGGTGAAAGCTGAAGATCGCGATGTCACCATATTCACAGGCGCCGATTTTCCGACTGCAATATTCACCGCCGACGGCGTGCGAGGCGTCCTCAATGATGCGAAATCCGTACCGATCCGCGAGCGCCCGAATGTCTTTCATTTCGGAGGACTGGCCGGCAAAGTGAACGGGTACGACGACCTTGGGCAGCCGGCCCTGCAATTCCGCGCGCTCGAGTTTTTCGGCTAACGCCGTAACGCTTATGTTGTAAGTACGAGGATCGATGTCGACAAAGTCGACGTTAGCGCCGCAATAAAGTGCACAGTTGGCAGATGCGACGAACGTATTTGGAGTGGTCCATAGGTAATCGCCAGGGCCGAGATCGAGCGCGAGGCATGCAATATGAAGGGCTGCGGTAGCGTTGGCGACAGTCACGGCGTTCTTCGCGCCGCAATAAGCCGCCATCGCGGTTTCAAATTGCGGGCCAGCCCGGCCTTGTGTCAGCCAATCCGATCGCAATACCTCGGTTACGGCATCAATGTCCTCAGGCGAGATATCTTGGCGGCCATAAGGGATCATTGGATAGCATTTCGGTTGAACTCTTTGATCTCGGCCACATCAAGGAAATGATCGTTCTTTCCGGAATTGTATTCAAATCCGTCCGGAACGGGCTCTCCGCGCTCGCCGATCTGGTTAGTCAGATAGTCGACATCCTCGCGGAAAAACTTGATGGTTGGCTTGATAACGAAATGATCGTGAAAGCGCAGTGTCAAATGCGAGTCGTCCGTCGGGCACATGATCTCGTGCAACTTCTCGCCAGGGCGGATGCCAATAACTTTGGCAGGTAGGTTTGGAGCCATTGCCTTGGCCAAATCCGGAATGCGCACTGAAGGGATCATCGGAACAAAAATCTCGCCGCCCGACATCCGCTCAAAGCTTTTAACGACGAAATCGACGCCCTGCTGAAGAGATATCCAAAAGCGGGTCATGCGCGGATCGGTGACCGGCAAATGATCGGCGCCTTCGGCAATCAGCCTGCTGTAGAGGGGCACGATAGAGCCCCGAGAACCCACGACATTGCCGTAACGTACCACGGAGAAAATCGTGCGATGGCCGCCGGCCATGTTGTTCGCGGCAATGAACAGCTTGTCCGAGGCGAGCTTGGTCGCCCCGTAAAGGTTGATAGGCTGTGCGGCCTTGTCAGTTGATAGTGCGATGACCTTCTCGACATTGGCCTCAAGCGCTGCTTGAATGACGTTTTCTGCGCCATGAACATTAGTTTTAATGCACTCCATCGGATTGTATTCGGCGGCCGGCACTTGCTTCAATGCGGCGGCGTGAATGATAAAATCGATTCCCTTTATGGCTGTGCGAAGTCGCTCGCCATCGCGCACATCGCCGATGAAGTAGCGCATCGCAGGATGATCAAATTCCTGCTGCATCTCATATTGTTTCAGTTCGTCACGCGAATAAACCACGATGCGGCGGGGTCGGAAGTTCTTCAGCAGGTTACCGACCCATTTGCGTCCGAACGAGCCGGTGCCGCCGGTAATCAAAATGGATCTATCGTTGAACATGCCTTTTCCGCGCCGGCGTCATCGAATGAGTTTGAGGGATCAAGGGGTGGTTAGCACAACACCAGAGCCGTCGTCCACGGCGATTCGAGATACATGCATTAGTTCAATGGTAGAGCGTTCGAGTTGGTGCAAGCCTCCTTGAAAGGCGAGCCTCGAATACGGGCTTACTGTTCCTTGGAACGCTCCAAGACCGCTGGCGCTTAGATCGGCTGGTTGCGGACGTCGGATCAATTGCGCGACCCTGGGAAAACCACATGTTCCATGACTGGTTGATTCTGAACGTTCTTGAGCGTAAAGAGGCCGTTCAATACAGGTGCCTCTGATGCATTCCCAGGTCTCACTATCTGGATGGGCTGCATTGGAAAATACGCTAAAACGGGATGTCATGAGCTGTACCCGCGGTCTTTCAGACGAGTACGAGGCATTTACAGATGGCAACTGAGCTGGAGATCGGCGAAGCGGTTGTGAAGGGCTACCCGCCTGCGATTCTGTATCTTCGGAACGATGATATCGTCACTACGGAGCTTTGTGCGTTCAATTATTTTTCGACTTTCTTCAAGGGCGAACCAGAGGCCGAAGCGCATGTCTGGCTATTCGATGGCAACGGTGATGCAGCGGGGTATTTCCAGAAAGATCTCAGCCTCGATGGCCAAATGCAACTGAACACTTCAGAGCTATGCCCAAACATTTCAGGCTCTGTAGCGGTGACTTTGCTGCCAAAGAGCGGTGCAAAGATCCGACCGGGAAAAAAGATCACGACCGGTTACTATGCCCAGTATTATTCCGGCAATGGGGCGATCACCTTGTCACATGAACGCGAGGAGGTCACGTCGGCTCCGTTTTCTACCCCTCCATGGATCCAGACCTACCTTACCAGGCTTCTTGATCAGTCTGGGACTGTGCTCGTCAATGCATGCCTAGCTTCGAACGGCGAGGCTACAGGAAAGGCGAGGATAGTTGCACTGGATGGTTCAATCTTGGCTGAACGAGATCTTCCGAAGATTTCACCGATGGGGGCCCGCCGGTTAAAAACGATGGAATTGTTCCCGCGTGCCAAACAGCTGGTGGGACCAGCAGAAAGTTTTGCCTTAGAATTGAGTGGCGTCAATATGGCAAGCCCGTTCAGTTTTTACGAATTCCCGAACGGAAAATTCAGCCTGCATCATTTTTAGGGTGCCGCGGTGAGCAGATTTCCAGTCAGGCCATGGAAACCGTACGAGCCGAGGTTCGTCTTTCCGACCTTTTCAGGAGTGGAAAATCGAATGGGATTTTCCATCCCGATCTGGTACCGCGCGGTGAACTTCAAATATCTGCGCAGCCTTGTCGCGGGCAGTCTGAAAAAAAATTTTCTTGCAAGTATGAAGGATCTCGGGCCGGAACTGTTTAGCCTTGTGAGCTCTGGATTCAGCAATAACTTACGGTTCAAGCTTCATATTCTTTCGCGAAATGGCGAATACTTCGCGAGTCACGAGGTTCCCTCGACTTACAAGCCCGGTTCTTCCGTCGAACTCGACCTGACGAAACTCCTGACCAACCTTGCACTGCCTGATGCGGACTACTTAATCATCGCCGTGATGTCGCGAGGAAGGATGGATGGAAATCGGTCGTCTCCTGCGAGCTATTCAATGACCTATATCGATCAGGACAATGTTGCGATCTACCGTACCGGTGCATTCGCTCGCCCCCTAAACGAAGGGAGGCTGAAGAGCCATGTTGGATTCACAGGAATCAATCCTAAGGTAATCGTCAATGAGACAGTAATGAGCGGTCTTCTGCTTATTAATCACTCTTCGGATCCCGAGTACGCGCAGGCGGCTCACCCAACGTCGATTTTGATTCGAGAAGACGGTGAACGTCTAAAGGGCGACTTTGGCGAGATCCCACCGCTTGGGGCTCGGGAGATGTCGATTTCGGATATCTTCGGAAGCAGTGTATTCGAGTTTCTGAGGCCCTTCAACGGCCGTGCAACCTCCATCACAACGTGTACGGGCGTTACGCTCGCTAGCCTCCATGTCCAGCGATCGAATGACAATCGCCATACCTTGTTGGGCATAGAGCATTCGCGTCCTGCTCACATGAACATCGCAGGTATCTTGCAACATTAGCTGCCGGCTGCTTCCGCCGTCGGCGATAAAGAGCAGTCAGCGGTATCTATCTGCGCCATTGAGCTACGGCAACAAGTTACTGAAATATATGAGCGCTAGAATGGATACAACGACGCGAAAGCCCTCGCTTAGCTATCTGTTTGCTTTCTGGATCATTTCAAATGTTCTAGTTGTGCTCTGGGTATTCGGCGAGATTTCTGACGTTCACTTGCCAGGCTCCCTTGGGAGAGCGGAAGGAGTGGCTTTTTACATCCTCACAGCATTGGTGCCATTCCTTTTACTCTTCTGGTTACGCAGGCTTATCGACTTCACAACGCTTGGACTTTTGGTCTGCTGCTGTTTGGCCCTTTCGGCGGCTTCTCATGAGGCCAACCTTCTTCGCGAATCTATGCAAATTAGCCTCGATCACGAGCGATCGTTCCTTCATACCGAATTTGTTGAGGGCATTATCCGACCCTTAATCTCGATAATTGTTGACGCTTACGTTCGGATTCTTGGAGACGATCATCATCACGGGCAAACAAGCTTTACGCATATCGCGATAAACTACATGTTCGACTCTGCTTCATTTATTGCGGTCTTTGCTCTTGGTACGAGGTTGCTGACAGCGATATCAACTTGGCTCTGCCTCTTCATTGTCGCGTTTATCGCCCAGACAGCTCCCATGATGGGAAGGATGGGAAATGTGTTTCTCTCGGGGGGGTTTTTCTGGCAGCTTTTTCTATTGAGTTCTAAACGATACATTGCGGCGATTACGTGCGGCATCGTCATATGCTTCATGCGAACAGATGTGGTATTTGCGACGACATTTGCGATTCCTTCAACGGCGTTGTTTGAGCGACGATGGCCTACGCAGGCGGAATGGTGGACATTTTTTTCGCTGATCGGGATTTCGCTCTTGATACCTGAAGTACTCATTGCGCTCCATCCGAACGCGAACTTTGCGTCCTTCCTCATAACCCATGGTGATTATTTCGGGAAAATTATCGGAAACCTCGTCACCCTCAAGTTGGCTGTCGCGCTCGCTTGTCCGATGCTCGCGGTTATCATAGTGTCGAAATGGCAGCTCTCGAGAACTGTAGCAGTCGTTATACCGCCGGCGCTAATCTATCTTGGAATCGTTTTTCTCATCGCTGATTTTACCGAGACCCGCCTTCTTGGCCCGACATTAGGAGCGTTTGCATTCGTCTGCAGCGAAAGACTCGGCGCACTTTTGCAGGCTTCAGAACGATTCGATGTCGGAAGATAGCTGACATTAATCTGGCGCGCTATCGCGCGGAAAGCTGATCGCGCCTTCGGTTATACGGCACAATTTGGATATGAGTCCGGAAGCCTAATATGCACTCAAAAGGAATAGTCTATCGCGCTGAGATCGACGGTCTCCGCGCTCTTGCGGTAGTTCCCGTAATTCTCTTTCACGCCGATATCCCTGGATTTACCGGAGGATTTGTCGGCGTCGACGTGTTCTTCGTAATTAGCGGATATCTCATCACTTCTATCCTTTTGGCTCAGTACGAGAGTGACTCATTTTCCTTTGTTGAATTTTACGAGCGTCGCGCTCGGCGCATAATTCCACCTCTCTGCTTAGTCTGCTTAGTCTCGATTCCTTTCGCGGTATTCATCTTGGCTCCGCATGACTTGCTTGAGTTTTCCAAAAGCTTGCTATCAGTAGCCGCTTTCGCGTCCAATTTCTTTTTTTGGGCACAAAGTGGTTACTTTGATACCGACGCGCATTTGAAGCCGTTACTTCACACGTGGAGCCTAGCGGTCGAAGAACAGTTCTACTTATTGTTTCCAGTCGTGCTGTTTGTTGTGCTCAAGCTTTGCCGGCGGTTGGCTGCATTGGTATTTCTCGCTTTGGGAGTGCTTAGCTTTTGGTTTGCGCAATGGGGATCGATTCACTCGCCAGAGACCGTGTTCTACCTTCTTCCCGCAAGAATGTGGGAATTGTTATCGGGGACTCTGATCGCGATCATCGGTTTCGAGCCGGACAAGATTGTCTGCAAAAGAGTTGCTGAGTTGTTGGCGGCTATAGGCGTCGCATTGATCGCGGGTGCGGTTTTTTTCTATCGGCAGGTTCCATATCCCGGTGTCTTTGCGTTGCCTCCGGTAATAGGAGCTTTATTGATCATTTTGTTCGCGACACAACGGACCTTCGTGGGGCGTATTCTAGGTTCGTCAGGGCTCGTTGGAATAGGCTTGATAAGCTACGGTGCTTACCTTTGGCATCAGCCGATTTTTGCTTTTGCAAGGCTGTCAAAATTCTATGATCCTGACTCAACCACCTTTGCGGCCCTGTCTGTCGTAGCCCTGACTTTGGCAACAATATCTTACTTTTTGGTCGAGAGGCCGGTCAGAAATCGAAAACGTCTCTCACGCAGCGGAATATTTGCGCTCTCGGGAATTGGGGCAGCGTCTCTCGCAATCTTTGGATCGGTGGGAATCGCGAACAAAGGTTTCGAAAGCTTCTATCTTCACAGAAACGACATCGCTTCACAGCAAGCTTACCAGTTGATCAAGAGATATGCATTTCGGGATCTGGAAGCAGAAATGGTGGATAATCATGATTGCATCTTCTGGACGAAGGTTCTCGATGCAGCGTTCGAAGTCCGGCTACAATCTTGCGCAAGAAAATATGGGGCCGCGTCCGTAGTAATTGGCGACTCGCACGGAATGAACGTGTATAACGCGCTGGCAGAGGCCGGGGCGGGCGAATTTGTTGTGGGTCTCGTTGCTCCTGGATGCCGTCCCTGGACCGATGACGCGGGATGCCAGTATTATCAGAAATTACTCGGCTTGATGCGGCGTCGACCGTCCTTGGTCAAGGGAGTGGTTTTCAACGTGTCCGGTGCGCATTTGCTAACTGACGTCACCGGCAATGATGAAAATCGCCATCTTTTCGATCCCGGCGTAAAGTATTTGATTGACACTAAAGACATTCTCTTCACGAGCAAGTATCTCGATGCGCTCGGAGCACTTATTCCGGTAATCTGGCTCGGACCATTCGCAGAGGCGAGAGTAAATTTTAGAAGTTTGCCAGATCTTGCCAAAAACGGCTTTAAAATGAATCCGGTGTCGCTCGATCGATTTAAGGTGCTTGACTCGCGAATCAAAAACGAAGTCGAGCCTTTCCATAATTTTACTTATCTTTCCATTTATGATGTTTTGAAAATCAATAGTGATTTTTTGCTTACAGGTGATTGTTTAACGTTCAGTGACTTTGATCACCTGAGCTCGTGCGGTGAAAAGTTGCTAGGCGCGCGCCTCAAGCACTTCTTACCGTGGGCCGCCGCCGGTTAGACCCTACGGAATGCGGTTGGGTCGCAGGCGCCTGAATTTAGTGCCAGTGCACATGATCAAGGGGATATCACTATTCGAGAACCCAATATGGAAAGCAGCGCTTGATGACCTATTCAGCCCGGGTCCGGGCATCAGCAAGATATACCCGTCATGAGTCAAAGCAAATTCAACCGCGAGCCTATCCATGAGATCAACCGAAACCACGGCGCAAGTGCCGTCGCTAAGGCTCCTGTTTTCTGTGTGGATTGCATCCACTGTCGTAGTGATCGTGTCGCTTCGGCTCCAATTGTGGGACCGGCATTTACCCGACGGCTGGAAGTCGGTTTCGGTGATTTTCAACGCAGTAGTCGATTTAGCTCCCATTGGGTTGATAGCATATTTCAGGAATTACTTTCGAGATCTGATTCATGTGGGACTCCTGGTCTGTTGCTGTCTTGCTGTCTTTTCCACGGTTCATGAGGCAAATCTACTCCGGGAGGGCATGCAAGTTTCGCTCGATCAGGAAGCATCTTTTCTTCATTCGAATCGTGTCGAGGCGATCATTCGGCCATTGATATCTTATGTCGTTAGCTTCTTCATCGCCATTATGGGTGACGACAAGACGCTCGGACTATTTCATCAGGGTGGCGCGACCTTTACGACCTATGTCGCTATAAATTACATGTTTGATTCCGCGTCCTTTCTAGCAGCCTATTCGCTGGCAACCGCTTTGCTTTCTCCATTCAGTTCGTGGCTATTTTTGCTTACCGTTGCGGTCATTGCGCAGATCGCCCCGATGGTAGGTCGCATGGGCAACGTTTTTCTTGCAGGAGGATTCTTCTGGCAACTCTTTCTCTTGACTTCCAAACGATACGTCGCCGCGGTCGTATGCGGCGTCGTCATATGCTTTATGCGTACGGATGTCGTGTTTGCATCGGCGTTCGCGGTTCCGACAGCGGCATGGTTTGAGCGCCGTTGGCCATCCTCTAAAGAATGGGGGGCATTTGTTTTCTTGATCGGTTCTTCAGTGCTCATCCCGAAAGCGCTTATCCTACATAATCCGAACCCGGACTATGTTTCTTTTCTGCTCATGCAAGGAGACTATTTTTCAAAGCTTTTAGGAAATATTCATGCCACCAAATTAGCCTTTGGTTTAGCTTGTCCGATGTTGGCGGTAATCCTCGTCTCGAAGAACAGGCTTACCAAGGCAACAGCAATAATAATTCCAGCGGGACTGATCTATCTTGGAATGGTTTTTGTCGTCGCGGACTTTACTGAAACGCGACTCTTGGGGCCGCCACTAGGCGCCTTGGCATTGGTCTTTAGCGAAATAATTGGAAGGCGTTTGAGGGACGAATATGCCGACGTGCTAACTCAGTCCGCCGAGCCGACATCATGGCCGCCGACGGAAGAATAAAACTAGCAATCGCTAGGTTGTGCGATCCGCGAACATCAGTGTGGTCAACTGGTTCTTGTTGATATTAGCTGATGGCGGCGCGCAAGCCGTCGCATGAATTCTGATTACTGCCCGAGGAGCCGCGGGAGAAGCGCGGAAAAAGATGCGTTACGACTAATGCTGTGGACAAGGAGTCTGTCGTAGCAATGATCAGATCATTATTCGAAATTGACACGCTCACGCTCGACCACGATGGGCCGCTGACGTACTTGATTGAAAATTGCCACCACGTATTCGCCCAAGACACCCAAAAAAAACAACTGTGCGCCGCCGAAAAAGAAAAGTCCAATGACGATCGTCGGGATACCCCTTGGACCGATATCAAATCCGAATACCTTGAGAAGGAAAACGATGAGGGCGTAGGCAAAGCTCAGAGATGAGACGAGCAATCCAAAGAAAAAAGCGGCTCGAAGAGGTGCGGTGCTAAAACTGATCGCACCCAACAGACCCTGATCGATAAGGCTCGAAAAGCGGTTTCGTGAGAAGCCATATTTTCGAGCTTGCCAGGTATAGGGCACTCCGATTGAGCGGAAGCCGCACTCAAACGGCATCATCCGCATAAACGGTTGAACGTCCTTGAACTGCTTCATGGCGCTCAGAACTTTGCGGTCCACGAGCTGGCAATCGCCGACATCCGCTGGATAGTCGACGTACGACATACGACTGATCACGCGGTAGTAGAGGTGGCGTGCGGTTCGGCTTAGGAAGGGCTCTTCACGTCTTGCCCTGATGCCGAATACGATTTCATAACCATCCTCCCAGTGCTTGACGAAGGTGGGAAGCAGCGAAGGAGGATCCTGCAGGTCTGCCGGCAGAAACAGAATGGTTGCATCGCCAGTCGACGCAAGCACGCCATTATAGGTGTTTCTCAACACACCAAAATTTCGGGCATTTACAATGACCTTGACGTTGGAATCAGTCGCAGCGATTTCCTTGAGAAGGTGGACCGTCTGATCCGTGGAAGCATTGTCGCAGAAAATATGCTCGCGAGCATAATCCTGAAGTTCCGTATCCATAATGGACTTGACTGCATTGTAGCATTCGCGAATGCCCCGCTCTTCGTTATAGCAGGGAGTGACAATGCTAATCTTTTTTCGCATTCGTGGACTCTGGGAGGTTACGGCAACGGAAGGAGATGCATCGATTTACTTGCTCGTAGGGAGCTCTTACAAAATATTTGGTTTTCCGTTTTGACCGAAGGTCAAGGGTCTGTTTTTGACGCCATGCTGCCCTGTTTACCAGCTACGTTAAGAAGTTCAACCGAATTTCGTAAGCTACCGATCGCTGGCTGTCGCATGAACGGAGTTGTATAGTTTTCCTCATGCGTTCCGATTCATGGTGTGCAGTGGATACAGATAATGAAAGCAGTCATTTTGGCGGGGGGATTTGGTACCCGTATTACGGAAGAGAGCCATGTCAAACCAAAGCCGATGATCGAGATCGGCGGCAAGCCGATCCTATGGCACATCATGAAGATATTCTCGTCTTACGGTATCAACGAGTTCGTCATCTGCTGTGGCTACAAAGCTTATGTGATCAAGGAATATTTCGCGAACTACTTCTTGCACATGGCGGACGTCACTTTTGACCTCGCCAGTAATTCCATGGAGGTTCATAACAAATTTGCCGAACACTGGAAGGTGACGCTAGTCGACACGGGGCTCAGTACCATGACGGGCGGTCGGCTGCGCAGAATCAAGAACTATGTCGGAAGCGAAACGTTCTTTATGACGTATGGCGATGGTCTCGCCGATATAAACATAACAGCGCTTGCTGCCTTCCACCGCGCGCACGGCCGTCATGCGACCGTCACAGCAATACAGCCGCCTGCGCGCTTCGGCGCGCTTGATATCGATCAGGACGTCGTGCAGCACTTTGAAGAGAAGCCGCGTGGCGACGGCCGCTGGATCAACGGTGGCTTCTTCGTGCTGGAGCCCGAGATTTTCGACTATCTCGACGATGACGCCACTGTATGGGAACATGAGCCGCTCAAGCGTTTGTCTCAGCACGGGCAACTTGTTGCCTATCGACATGCCGGTTTCTGGGAAGCAATGGATACGCTACGTGACAAATTGCACCTCGAGCAGCTCTGGGAGACCGGGAGCGCGCCATGGAAGCGTTGGGCATGAACCCGGCGTTCTGGAAAGATAAACGGGTTCTGGTCACCGGCCATACGGGCTTCAAGGGCGGCTGGCTCGTCATCTGGCTGCGCAAAATGGGTGCCGAGGTTGGTGGCTTGGCCTTGCCGCCAGCCACCACGCCAAATGTGTTTGAGCTTGCGAAGGTTGCGCAGGGCATCACCTCGATGTTCGGGGATATCCGTGATCTTCAGACTGTGCGGTCGGCCTTTGATCGTTTCAAGCCCGACATCGTCTTCCATCTCGCAGCGCAGGCCATTGTGCTCGATTCCTATCAGGATCCAGTTGGAACTTACGCTACCAACGTAATGGGCACGGTCCATGTATTCGAGGCGGCGCGGACCTCAAGCGTCCGCGTCGTTGTCAATGTCACCAGTGACAAATGCTACGACAATAGGGAGTGGGTTTGGCCCTATCGCGAGGTCGATCCAGTCGGTGGCAAGGACCCTTATTCGAGCAGTAAGGGGTGCGCCGAACTAGTGACTGCGGCTTACCGGGCATCGTTCTTCCAAGACGACAAGCTGATCGGCTTTGCAAGCGCAAGAGCCGGCAATGTGATTGGCGGCGGTGACTGGGCACCGCATCGGTTGATCCCAGATGTGATCGCCGCGATCTGCGGCGGGCGTCCGGTACCAGTGCGGCATCCGGATTCGGTACGACCGTGGCAGCACGTGCTCGAGCCTTTGTCCGGTTATCTGCTATTGGCCGAGCGGTTGTGGGACGATCCGACATTGTTCTCAAGCGAGTGGAATTTCGGGCCCGATCCCGATAATGTTCGTTCGGTTCGCTGGCTGATCGACCGGATTGCTGCACACTGGGGTATCGAGCCGCAGCAGATGCCTCAGCCGGGCCCGCGTCTGCATGAGGCGCGGCTGTTGGCGCTCGACAGTTCCAAAGCACGGGCAGGTCTCAATTGGGCCCCACGTTGGAATCTTGACCGCGCCGCTGCAGCTGTTGTGGAGTGGTACAAGTCCTACCATGTGGGCGCTCCCATGGCGCCGATCATGCTTGACCAGATCAACGCTTTCATAAACACAGGACAGGATTGATATCCTTCCGGACACGACCAATCGTATTGACTCAAACGGCGACCATAATGACGACGAATGCTACTGCGCGATCGCTATCCGAAATCAGGGGTTGCGAGGTCTGCGGCAATACGCAGCTTTTGCCGGTGATGGATCTCGGGTTACATCCGCTTTGTGATGATCTGGTCAGGGTCGGCGATTCTCGTATATGCCGGGAGTATCCGATTCGGATCGATTTTTGCCCAACCTGTCTGACCGCGCATCAGCATTTCCAGGTTCCGAAGGAGGATCTCTTCCCGGAGGATTATCACTACCGGTCGCGCTTCACGGGGGACGTCCTCGCGGGGATGGGCAGTCTCGTGGCATCATGTATCGAGCGGTCAGGTTCGTTGCAGGGCAAGGTTGCCATCGATATCGGCTGTAACGATGGCAGCCTGCTCGACTTCTTCCGTGAGGCAGGAGCAGTGACCGCTGGCATCGAGCCTACGGGGGCGGCAAAAGATGCCGTTGCCAAGGGCCATTTCGTTATGCAGAACTATCTGGGCGAGCAAACGGCGCGAGGGATCCGAGACAAGGTCGGCGTGCCTGACTTCGTTACCTTTACCAATGTGTTTGCCCATATCGAAGATCTGTCGAGCCTGCTGTCGGCGCTGAAAGCGTTGATCGGACCCGGGACTATCATTGTGATTGAAAACCACTATCTCGGCGCGGTGTTCGACCGGCACCAGTTCGATACGTTCTACCACGAGCATCCCCGAACTTATTCGTATCGATCGTTCGACTTCATTGCCAAGTCGCTGGGGCTCGACATCGTCGACGTCGAGTTTCCGTCGCGTTATGGCGGCAATATCCGTGTGATTCTTGGTCGCAAAAAGGGCGAAACTGGTGCGACCGCGATCGGCGTGGTCGCTCGTGAATGCAACTTCCAGGCAGATTTCGCGCGACTTGCGCGTGACGTCGAACTCTGGAAAGATCGCAAAGGTCATGAGATCAAAGAGCTCGTGGCGGTGCACGGACCGATCCGAGCCAAAGCGTTTCCGGGGCGTGCAGCGATCCTGGTCAAGTTGCTGGGGTTGACGGAAAAAGAAATTATCGCGGTTCACGAAAAGCCCGGCTCAATCAAGATCGGTCACTATGTGCCCGGCACGCGTATCCCGATTGTTTCAGATGACGATCTGTTTGCGACGGAACGGCAGGGCAAGCCGTTGCTCAATCTAGCATGGCATATATCGGGTGAGATCCGGAAATATCTCGCCGACCACGGCTACGACGGGAAAGTCGTCGACATTCTCAGCGCCGACGATTTTCATGGGTGAGGCCGCGCGCTTCACTGTTCTTGGTTCCGGATTCGGTCTTTACGGATATCTTCCTGCGCTGCTCGAACTAGGGCAACGGGTTACGCTGCCGATGCGCTATCAGTCGGTCCTTGCCATTCGGCCGGAGCTTTCCAAATTCATACCGCGGGTGGACTGGTGTGGGGACGTCGAAGCCGCGCTGGCAGCGGCGGACTCGGTGATCGTCGCATTACGTCCGGCGGACCAGGCGAAGTGGCTTCCTCGTCTGGTACGGATGCCTACCATTCGACAGCTCATCCTAGAAAAGCCGATCGCGCCAACGCCGGATTTGTCGGCAGCGTTACTCGCTGACCTGGAACGCTGCGGTAAGCGCTACCGGGTTGGCTATATCTTTCGCTTGCTGCTTTGGGCCCAGCAGCTGCGATTGACATTAGCTGAGGGGAGCACAGCTGGGTCACTCGATTGGACGTTCCTGGCACATCATTACCGCAACGATCTCTCCAATTGGAAAAGATACGATGCTGAGGGCGGCGGCGCGCTGCGCTTCTACGGTACTCACCTCATCGCGCTGTTTGCTGAGTTCGGCTACGACGATGTCTTGGATTCAGTGGTTTGGGGGACGTCAGACTCCGAAACTCAACAATGGAAGGCAACTTTCACGGGTCCTTCGCTCGCTCCATTCGCCGTTAACATCAACAGTCGAGCCAGCGAGATGGTATTCCGTATCAAGCTGCACCGGACGCGCCGAGACTCGGACCAGGGAACCGATTGGGGAGTAGATGCTGTCGTCAGTCAGCCAGATCCATTTTCCGGCGAGCGTGCAGCGACCCCGCGAGGCCAAGATATCAGAGTTGCTGTGCTCGAACGCCTGTGCAAGTCGCTTTTGGAGAATGACGACGATCACAGGCGCCGTCAGCAAGCCATTATAAGGCTTTGGGGATGTGTGGAGAAAAAATCTAGGCGTACGTGATATGGGGTCACCACACGCTTCGGCCGCCGTCGATCACCATGTTCTGGCCGGTCATGTAGCTTGATGCGTCCGAGCAGAGGAACTGGATCGCGGAACGGTATTCGTCGACGTGCGCCATGCGTCCCATCGGGATGAGCCGGGTCAGCCTTTCCACGAAGGTCGGATGCTGGTTGTTGAAGACACCACCGGGCGAGAGTGCGTTGACGCGTACGCCCCGGTCGGCCCAGTAGGTCGCCAGATATTTCGTAAGTCCAATCAAGCCATGCTTGATGACCGAATAGGTCACGGGCTTGACCGGCTGTTCCTCGTCCCTCGCGATACCGGGTTGCCGGTAGATCCGCTGGTCAGGCGCGATCACGCCGAGATCGGAGGCGATGTTCAGCACCACGCCGCGACCACGCTGGGCCATCGCGCCGCCGAATGCTTGGGAACACAGCATAGCGCCGGTGAGGCCGACCGCGATTTCCATCTGCCATTGCGGAACCGGAAATGCCTCGAACCGTGACGAA
The DNA here is from genome assembly GCA_018971625.1 of Pseudomonadota bacterium. Taxonomy (GTDB): domain Bacteria; phylum Pseudomonadota; class Alphaproteobacteria; order Rhizobiales; family Xanthobacteraceae; genus Bradyrhizobium. Next base: position 11,923 of record JAGXAJ010000051.1, on the reverse strand, counting down.
TGCATGACACCTGGGATCGAGGTCACTTTGGGATCAATCGCAGCGTTGTTGACGAGAATGTCGATCTCAATGTCACACCGTTCGAGCTCGGCCGCGGCCGCGGAAACCGATTCCGGCGACGTGACATCCATGGCAAGCGGGACCAGGTCGGCGGCCGGCGCGGCTTGCTTGACGGCGGCGATGGCGGAGTCGAGCTGGGCCAAGCCGATATCGGTAACCACGACGCGGGCGCCAGCTTCAACCAATGCCGCCGTATGTTGACGGCCCAACAAACCGCCGGCGCCGGTCACCAGCGCGGTGTGCCCGGTTAGATCGTAGCGCGAGGGACAGGCGGTCATGCGGTGTTCCTTCTCAAGCGCGCAACTGGCCGCCGTCCGCCACGATCACCGTACCTGTGATGAAAGCCGCGCGGGGGGAGGCCAGAAAACCAACGATGTCCGCGACTTCTTCCGGCGTGCCGAGCCGGCGCAGCGCGACATCGCGCGCCAGCATGTCTTCCACGCCTTGCTTGTTCTCGGCGAGTTTGCGCGCCCAGGTTCCATCGTCGAACAGGATGTTGCCCGGCGCGACAGCATTGATGCGAATCCCGTCCTGCGCCAGAGGGCGGGCGAGGCTGCGCACGGTCGCGTTTAGCGCGGCCTTGGCCGCGGAGTAGGTCACCGGCGCGCCGAGAGCCGCAAGCCCGCAGATCGACGATACGCAAACAATGGCGCGATCGCCGTTGCCGCCCTGCATCACTGGCCGGGCAGCTTCTATCGCGTTGGTCGTCGCGAACAGATTGACGTCCATCATGCGGCGCCATTCGGCGGCGTTCTCCTGCCCCGGCGGAACCGACGCGCCGCTGCCGACATTGCAGATCAGGATATCGATCCGGCCCCATTTCCTTTCGACGCCACGGACCAGCGCGAATGCAGCGGCTGGGTCGGTAACATCTGCGCTATGGAGCGAGACATTGCAGCCGACTACCGTGGCCGCGTGCTCGAGGCCATCCTGGCCGCGTGCGGCGAGCGCTACGTGCGCTCCCTCCGTGGCGAGCATCCGCGCGATCGCAAGGCCGATCCCCCGGCTGGCGCCAGTGACGAGGGCAACGCGGCCATCAAGCTCCAGCTTCATCGCCCGGCGTCCTCGATCCATTGCGCCGTCATAGCGAGATAGCGCGCCAGCGCGGCCGCATGGTCTCCATCCGCGGCGCGCGCGGTCTGCAGAATGTACTGCCCGGAATATCCGCTATTCTCGATCAGCCGAATGGCTTTCGCCAGCTTGACAGCGCCAGTGCCGAGCGGCACGGTGATTCCACCGCGCAGGCGATCCTTCACATGCACATTGAGAATGCGCGGTGCGTAAGCGGCGATCTCCTCAGTGCAGTCGAATCCCAGCGCGGCGCTGTTGCCGATGTCGTAATTGATGCCGAATGCGTCGGGCGGAAACCTAGCGATGAATTGGGCAAGCTGTTCGGGCGGCAAATCGGATTCGAACACGATTTTGGTGCCGTTCCGCGACAGCAAGGCGGTACGGTCGAGCAGGGCGCGCAGCAGCGTCTCGGCCTGTTCAGGCGTCTCGATCTTGCCATTGTCGACCAGCGGGATCACGACGAATTCGACCCGGAGCGCGGCGCAGGAGGCGAGCACCAGATCTAGATCGGCAAGCAGTGCTTCCCGCGCCTGGCCATCCGTCTTCCAGAATGGCGCCTGCATGAAACAGTCGCCGGTTAGGCTCGGAATTTGCACGGCATTGCCGCACGACAGGCGCAAGATCGCGCTGCGGCCGCTTTCGGTGGTTAGCGGATTTTCACGCAGGCGTTCCTGATCGATCGTCCATTCCATCCGGCCGAGGCCGATCGCCTTGGCGCGCGGAAACTCATCGCGCCATTCGTTCCAGGGAAACGCCTGGATCTTGCCGTCCACTAGGGCGGACAACCGGCCCTGCATGAAGCCGATGCGTTGCAGGATGTTTGGGTTCGGCGCGCTCACGGCTTGTCACCCCTACTGATGACAAGACCCTTGGCGGTCCAGCCGCCATCCACAAAAACCTCCTGGCCGGTCATGTAGGCCGATGCAGGAGACGCGAGGAAAATCGCTGCGCCGACCATGTCTTCAGGATTGCCCCAGCGCCCGAGCATGGTGTGCCGGCGGCGCTCCTCATGCATGGACGGATCTTTGAAGCTCGTGGCGGTCATCGCGGTCGCGACGTAGCCTGGCGCCAGCGCGTTGACCCGGATGCCGTCGCCGGCAAAATCGGTGGCGAGCGCCCGCGTCAATCCCGACAACCCAGCCTTGGCGGCGACGTAGCCGGGATTGCCCGGAAAGCCGCGCACAGAGTTGATGCTGGTCACGTTGATCACGGAACTTCCGTCGGCCTTCTTGAGCAGCGGATAGGCTGCCAGGATGGTCGCGTAGACGCCGGTGAGGTCAATTGCGACGGTCTGGCGGAAGCGGTCAAGTTCATCTGCGGCATTTCGGGCGGGTAGGCTGATGCCGGCGGCATTGACCAGCACCTCGAGCCGGTCATGTCGCTTGGCGAAGCCTTCGATCGCTCGGTTCAGCGCCGCATCGTCCGCGAGGTCACAGGCCACCGGCTCGACGCCTTTGGGCGCGGTGCCGGAGCGGCTAAGGCCCAACACTTCAGCGCCCGCCTCGCTAAGTCCCGCCGCGATCGCCGCCCCAATCCCGCGCGATGCGCCGGTGACGATGGCGCGGCGTCCCTGCAGCGAGAAGCGTTCGGGACTATGCATAACCATAGCTGCTCATGATGGCCGCGCAGAGCCTGATGTCTTCGGGCCGGTCGATCTGGAACATTTTTTGCCGTTCCATCACATGCATCCCGATCCGGCCGCCGAGCCGATTTTTCTGTTCGCGCAGCAGGCTTGGAATGAACACGTAGAACGAACCGTTTTCGAGATACCGCTTTTCGATCTGCTGACGCATACGCCGGTCATGATAGTCGTAATTGATCGGTTCTGGGCCGTCCTTGCCGACCCGCCAGTTGAAATAATCCTCGACCTCGCAGACCGATAGCAGGCTATCGAGCTTCTGCTGCTCGAAGGCATCGAGCGCACGGTCGATATCGCTGGCCTCGCGGATCGGGGAGGTGGCTTGCAGCGCGACGATGCGCTGGAACGGACCCAGTGTGCCGTCGACGTGCTCCAGCGCGTGCAGCCACGCGGCCTCGGAGGAAACCAGATCGCCGGAAATCTCGTCGGGGCGGCGGACGCCGACCGCACCGGCGGCCTCCGCCGCGGCCAGGATGGCGTCGCTGTCGGACGAAACCGCCACGACGTCGACGCCATCGGCGGCGCCGGCCTGCAGCACCGTCCACGCGATCAGCGGCTTGCCGCAGAGATCGATCAGGTTCTTGTGCGGAATTCCCTTGGAGCCGCCGCGCGCCGCGACCACCGCCAGCGTACGCCTTCGATCCCCGCCGCTCATATCCGTCCCTCGAGACGTTCGAACGCGGTCCAGAATCCCTCGCCCATATTCTTGTGGCCCTGCCAGATCTCGGGAATGAACGAGGCGTTCGGCGCATGCTTGCGCAGCACAGCGCCGATCTCGTCGAAGTCGATGTCGCCGTCGCCGATTTGCAGACCTTCGCCGTCAAGTCCCTTGGCGTCGCCGAAATGCAGATGCGCGGTGTGCGGGCCGAGCTGTGCGAGTCCCTGCGCGAAGTCAAAGCCGAAATGATTGGCAGCAAGCTTGGTGTGGGAAATATCGACGCACATCCGCAATTTATGTTTGGCGCAGAAGGCCGCCGACTCCTCTGGAAAGATAAAAATATTCTGGTGACGCTGACCACCGAAATGCCAGGGGAATGGCGCCATGGTCTGCGGAATCAACTCGACGCCGTCGAGATTGAGTTCGCCAAGGCTGGCCGCGAAGATGCGATAGCGCTCGGCTTTTTGGTCTGGCGGCAGCGGCTCGTCCATGGTGAAACCACCGATATTGGCGACGATCGGCGGCCGCTTGGTCTTGGGGAAATACTTCTTCAGTCCGCGCGTGATGTCGATCACCGCCTGGGTTTGCTCCAGCGAATAGCGCCGCAAGCCTTCATCGGCGGTGGCGAGATCCATCAGCTTGCTGCCGGCGAACAGTTCGGGCGCGTGAACGACGAACCCGAGATCGTAGGTGCCGGACAGATAGGCGGCCGGATCGCGCTCCATGTCGTTATAGCTGAGATGGAATTCGATGATGTCGGGCTGGCAGACCTCGAGGAATTTTTCCGCATCGTGATAGCGGACCGGCACGCCCCAGGGACGATCGAACCGGTAGCGCCGCGCCTTGGCGACGCCGTCGCTGAGGTCGCTTGGAAAGAAGTAGTCGTCTGCCGCCATCGCGCGGCCGAGCTTGCGGCCGATCAGCGCAGGCATCTTCAGCGGCGACAGGCCCTGGCCCGGGCTCTTCACGGCGATATCGTGCTCGGTCACGGTGGTGCCGGCGGCGATCGCGCGTGCGGCGACGAGACTCTTGGCAAGGTTTTCCCGGTTGATCAGTTCGCCCTGGCTGAGCGCGCGTTCGGCCAGCGGCTCCCCGCGCGCGGCTTCGACTTCGCGAATGCCCGCAACCAGCGCCTTGAATTCCTCCGGCTCGAGGCTTGCGGCATGGTCGGGGCCTTCCATCTCGCGGTCGAGCGTGATGTGGCGCTCGATCACGACGGCGCCCAGCGCCGCGGCGCCGATCGATACCGCGATGCCACGCTCATGCCCGGAATAGCCGACGGCAGGATGGATCGTCTTCAGCGTTTCCATGAAGCGCAGATGAATATTGTGGAGCGCGGCCGGGTAGGTGCTCTGGCAATGCAACAGCACATAGGAAGCCGCGCGGTCGTCAAGGAATTTTGCCGCGCCGCGGATTTCTTCCGTGGTGCTCATCCCGGTGGAGACGATCAATGTTTTGCCGGTCGCGGCAAGTCTTGCCAGCAGCGGAAGATTGGTCAAATCGGCGGAGGCGACCTTGTAGGCCTGCACTCCGAAAGTCTCAAGCGTCGCGACACTCGAGGCGTCCCACGGCGTGCAGAGATATTGTATGCCTTTCGAGACGCAATAGGCCGCGATGCGGCGCTGCCGCTCTGTCGAAAGCTCGAAGCGGCGCAGCAGGTCGAGGGTGTATTCGACCGCGAGATCGTCGTCCTTCCCGGACAGGCTGGAGGCACGATAGACCTCGTCCAGCTTGCGCATCTGGAATTTCGCGCAATCGGCACCGGCCGCGACCGCGGCATCAACCAGGGCGATCGCGCGGTCATAGTCGCCATTGTGATTGTTGCCGACCTCGGCGATGACAAAGCAAGGCTGGCCGTCGCCGAGCAGGCGGTGGCCGATTTTCAATGGTTGCTTGAGCCTGTCATTTGGTGGGGCCTTGTTCATTGCGCCAATCTGCCTCAATTCCTGATCCGCGACTTCCAGGTGCGCAAGCCATTGGCTTCAAACGCGAGGCGCGAGCAGCGAAAGCCTTTTTCCTGCAGGACGGTGATCAGCGGATAGCGCTCGAACGGGCGCACGAAGAACATGAAATAGCCGCCCCCGCCAGCGCCGAGCAGCTTGCCTGCAATTGCACCATTGGCCTTGGCCAAATCATAAATGCTGTCCAATTCGTCGGAACTGATCGCCGGGCTGAGACGACGCTTGCTGTGCCAAGCCTCGTCGATCAGGCGGCCGCAATCGAGCAATTGCCCGCGTAGCAAATGGCGCCTGATCTCCCGCGTGACCTCTTTTTGCCGGGCGGCGGCGGCAACTGCCTCATCCGATCGGTGCTGAGTCTTTTGATCGCGATGGATCGCGCCGGAGTCGCGGCTCAATCCTGTGTAACAAAGAATCAGGCTCTCCTCGAGCTCAGCGATAATGTTAGGTTCGAGACGAAGCGGGACGATGGTATTTTGATCGGAGAAGAACTCCATGTGATTGAAGCCGCCGAACACGGTGGCGTACTGGTCCTGCCAGCCGCCGGGAATGTTCAACATCAACCGCTCGGCCTGAAATGCCATTTCCGCGATCTCGTGACGGTCCCATTGATCGGAGCGGAATTCATTGAAGCAGCCGATGATCGCGGAGGAAACCACGGCCGAGCCGCCGAGACCCGATCCGACCGGAAAATCGGCCGATACTTCGAGGTCGAATCCGTAAGATGGTTTGATCAGGCGGACCACCGACTTGATCAGGGCGAGATCGCCTTCGCCGCCGAGCTCCGCGAGGTTTGCAGCTTCCACGGTTTGCTTGAAATCGTGCGAGTAGATCCGGATGCTTTTGTCATTGCGGCGGCGCAAGGTCGCATGCGCATACATTGCGATCGTCGCATTGATGACTGCGCCGCCGTCATTGTCGACAAAGTAGTGGGTGAGGTCGGTGCCGCCGCCGGAAAAACTGACGCGGACCGGCGAGCGCGCTCGGGCAAATACCTCGTTCTCGTCACCCAGCTGGAACAGGTCGCGGCTGAAGACGTCGACCAGATGGTGTTCGGAATCGAGGATCGGGACGACGTGAACGCGTTGATCGAGCAGCTTTAGTATCTGTTCGCGAGGGGCGCCGGCGCGCGCCCAGACAAAATTGCGGTTAACGCAAGTCGCGACCTGTTCACGAATGGAGCTGCCGTCGAGCAGCTTTCTGCGGATATCGCCGTCAGTGACCGCTCCGACCACGCGTCCGCCGACCTCCTCAGCAAACAGGATGCCGAGCTTGTTGACGTTGAGCCGTCGAAACGCTTCCTCAATCGTCTCGGTCTCAGCAATGGTAACGACTGTGCGATCCAGCAATTTTCGGGTCCAAAAGGGGCCGATCCGGCCTCGGTTGAGAGGCAAATAGCCGCGCTCGGAAGCATCGGGCCGGTTGCCCGCAGCTAGATACGGCAGCCGTCCAGGTCACGCAAGTTGTTCATTTACTCCGAGATTTTGAGTTCAGGATAGGCTTCATGCCTTGGTCGGGCGTGCCGTGGCAGATGGTGGGCCGGGATTCCAGCCCATTGCGATCAGTTTGGCGGGAGACGCTACCAACTGTCGGCCAAGCCGCTCCCATATTGCACTCTGGCCGACCAGCTTGAGCGACCGCTCGAGCCATTTTTCAGGCATCGGTATCAGGCCCGGTGATCGGCCGAGGCTGATACGGTAGCGCGCAACCAGATCGGGCACCGTTACCGATATTGGGTCCGACAGGATGAATGTCTCACCGCGCATGCTGGGGTTGATCATGACAGCTTTGATGGCCGAACAGAAATTCTCAATGGATAGGATGGATCGTCGAGCGGTCAAAGCGCCGATCGGCAATGGCACTGGCAGCCGCGCGATTTTGTGCAAGGTCGCAAAATTTCCTTTTTCGCCGTCGCCATAGATCGCAACCGGGCGCAATATCGTAAACGGGACACCGGCCGCGCGGACGGCGCGTTCTGCGGCGAGCTTCGATCTGCCATAGGCATTGACGGGTTGCGGAGCGACATCTTCGGTCAATTCGCGGTCCGACGACACCCCCGATTGGGCGGCGATGGACGAGATCAAGATCAGATGTTTGGTGTTGCAGCAAACCGCGGCGCGCGCGAGTTCCGCGGTGGCCAGATGATTGACACGATCGTGCAGTTCGTCGGGCACGGTCCTGTGGGCGATGCCGGCGAGATGGACCACGACATCGCATTGGTGTAGCAACGGTTGCCAATCAAAGGGCCGGGATAGATCGGGCAGCACCACGCCGGCGATGTCGGGGTTTTCGAATCTCGCGGCTATTCTCGAGGCGGCGATCACACGATAGCCCCGCTGCGCCAGGTAAGGCACGAGATGGCGTCCAATGAAACCATCGGAGCCCGTTACCAGTACGACGATTTTACCTGTCATTCCAGCGACACCGAACCTTTCGCGTCTCGCCTGTATCGCAGCGCGCGGTCCCGGCTATTTCCTGCGTTCCGGAGCCGATTGCGCTTCGCCTTTTACATGATATCAGACGGATTCCATCGGTGCTGGAAAGCTCTTCAGGGAACGCAATGGCTGAGATAGATGCTGCGGCGGCGGCAAATCGGTCCGATTCGGGCGATATTGTCGTCAAACTGAAAGCCCGTATAATCGACCACACATTCCAATTGTGGTCGACAGAAGGTTGGGATCGCACGACTGGCGGCTTTATCGACCGGCTCACGCCTGAGGGTCTTGCTGATCGCCTGGCGCCACGGCGGGTGTTCGTCCAAGCCCGGCAGATCCATTGTTTTGCGAAGGGCGCCCAACTCGGCTGGTATCCACAAGGCCGCGAGATCGCGCTAAAGGGGCTGGATTACCTTCTGGCCAAAGCTAAAAGCCCCGACGGCCGACCGGGCTTTGTCCATACGCTGACGCATGACGGCAACATCCTGGATCCGCTACGCGACACCTACGACCACGCATTTGTGATACTGGCACTGGCGAGCGCCTATGCGCTGGATCGCGATGCCCAAATCCGCGCCGAAATCGACGCGCTGTGTTGCTATCTCGATGCCGCACTGCGTTCACCGCATGGTGGCTTCGTCGAGGGATCGCCGGTGTCGATGCCGCGTCGGCAAAATCCGCAGATGCATTTGTTCGAGGCGATGATCGCCGCTTTCGACGCCACCCACGACACGGTGTTCCAGAATCGTGCCGGCGAATTCTTCGCGCTGTTCCTCGCAAACCTCTACGATAAGCAGAAACAGGTGCTCGGCGAATATTTCGAGGACGATTGGTCGAAAATCGAGCCGGTGAGCGTCGAACCCGGGCACCACGCGGAATGGGTCTGGCTGCTGAAGGGATTTGAGCGCATCACCGGCTGTCCGACGGGACGCTATCGGGGCGAGTTACTCGATTCCGCCCTGCGTTACCGCGACGAGGCGGGCTGCCTGGTCGATGAGGGCGATGCCAACGGCAATATCAGGCGGTACAGCCGGCGGTGCTGGCCGCAGGCCGAAATCGCGAAAGCGTGGATCGCGCAGGCCGAGTCAGGCGAGGCGGGTGCCGCCGACGAGGCGCGGGCCGCCCTGGTGCGGCTTGAGCGGCATTACCTCAGCCATCCGGTCGCCGGCGGCTGGTACGATGCGTTCGATGGTGAAGGCCGGTCGACGGTTGCCACCATCCCCGCCTCATCGTTTTATCACGTGCTCTGCGCGGCTTCGGAGGCGGAAGCGGTACTCGGCTAAAACGCGGACAAATTCGAGTAACCGCAAGCGACCGAATCAAATACTATTTGATCGCCGTGGGTAGTTCCGGCCCGTTCCTTTCGCGTTGCCGTTCGCCGCGTTTGCGTTTGTCACGTAACGTTTGCGTTGCCGTGCCTCCCTCACATGACCGTTCGGCCGCCCATGAACAAGACAGCAGGGTTGAGCGCCTTTCAACGAGAGCGCGCCAGGAAGCAGCATCGAAAGGCCGCGGGTCCGATCCTGGACAAGGCGCTCAGGCTTCACCAAGCGGGCATCGCGCGTGAAGCGCAGGCGCTTTGCCTGCAGGTGCTCGAGAATTTGCCCGACCATTTCGATGCGTTGCATCTGCTGGGCCTTTCGAAATCGGACACCGGTGAGCTTGTGGAGGCAGAGGCCATCCTGCAGCGGGCGTTGCAGGTCGACCCGAACTCGGCCGAACTGCTCAGCAATCTGGGCGTGGTCCAGTCTGACATGGGGCAGATCGAGAAGGCTCGCGCAAGTTACGAGAAGGCGATAGCGCTGCGTCCCAACTCCCCGGTTGCGCTCAACAATCTCGGCAATGCTCTGCTCAAGCTGAACCTTCCCGAGCGTGCGATCCAGGCCTTCGATCGGGCGCTGTCGTACAAGCCTGACTATATCGACGCCGTCTACAACCGTGGCAACGCGTTGCTGTTGGTCCGGCGCCTTGACGAGGCACTGCAGGCGTTCGAGCGAGTCATTCAGATGAAGCCGCTCTACGCCCTGGCTCACAATGCCATCGGCCTGACCTATCTCGAGCTGAAGCGTTTCGATGAAGCGCTGACAAGCTTCGATCAGGCGCTGCGGCTTAAGCCTGACCTGCCACAAGCGTGGGCCAATCGCGGTCGCGCCTTCGTTGAAATCGGCAATCTGCAGGCCGCAATCGATCATTTCGAAAAGGCGCGCGCCATCGCACCGGAACACGAAACGGCATTGCTGGCGCAGGCCAGGCTATTTATCCTTTTCGGCATGCTGTCCGAGGCATTGGATAATTGCCGCAGGGCCGCACGCAACAATCCGCGGTCAGTCGAGGCGCTGACACTTCTCGGGCAATGCGTGGCGCATCAGGGCAAGACGGAAGGAGCGATCAAGCTGTTCGACCACGCCCTGGCCTTGCAGCCCGACAATGAGGGCGCCATCGTCAGGAAAATCTTCGCGCTCGATTTCCATCCCGGCGCGGAATTTCCCGAGCATCAGCAGGTCCGCAAGCAATGGTGGGTACAGATCGGCTCGAAAATCGCCAAGATTGCCGAATCGCGCCGGCAGAATGTCCTGGATCCGGATCGCCGGCTGACGGTTGGCTATGTATCGGGCGATTTCAGGGATCACTCCGCCGCGCTGGTGTTCGGACCGGTACTGCGCAATCACGACAGAGCGGCGATCGAGGTCGTCTGCTACGCCTGCACAAGCCTGAGGGACAAGGTCACCGTCGAGTTCCAGCGTGGCGCTGACAAATGGGTCGACGCCTGGCGGATGTCCGATGATCAACTCGCCGAGCAGATCCTGTCCGATCGGATCGACATCCTGGTGGATCTGTCGGGCTTTACCGGTGGAAATCGTCTTACTGTATTCGCTCGCAAGCCGGCGCCCATTCAGGTGACGGCATGGGGCCACGCCACCGGAAACGGCATGCCCGAGATCGATTACCTGTTTTCCGATCCGGTCTCGACCCCGGCCGAGGTACGTCATCTGTTCGCCGAGAAGGTCTACGATCTGCCGTGCCTGATCACGATCGATGCAGCGCCAGCGTCGGTCAAGCCGACCTTTCAGCCGCCATGCCTTGCCAACGGCTATGTGACTTTCGGCGTATTCAACAGGGTAGATAAGATCTCGGCCGACGCCATCAGGGTCTGGTCTCAAATCCTCAAGGCTGTGCCGCAATCGAAGCTCACGATCAAGCATGGCGGGCTAGAGGATGCCGCGATGCGCGGGCTACTCGCCGAGCGCTTTGTGGCCCACGGCATACCGCCCGAAACTGTCCAATTCCTGGGATCGACCATCCGGCTGGAGCATCTCGCGGCTTATGACGCCATCGATATCTGTCTCGACCCGTTTCCGATGAATGGCGGCGTCAGCACCTGGGAGGCGCTGCAACTCGGCGTTCCCGTTGTAGCCAAACTCGGTAACAGCAACGCGAGCCGCGCCGCGGGCGCGATCCTCTGCTCGGTCGGGCTCAACGAATGGGTGGCCAAGAGCGAGGCGCAATATATCGACATCGCGCTGAAATATGCATCGCACCCTGAATATCTTGGCGCGTTGCGAGCCGAACTGCCCGCCCGTCTTCTGGCGTCGGCGTCGGGCAACCCCAAGACCTACACGCGTGCCGTGGAAACGGCCTACCGGACATTCTGGCGGGAATATTGCGCCAGGATGCAGGCGAGCACCGCGCCGTAGTGGATCAACGCGGTGCCGAGGAGGCGCGGGGCGACCCGGTGTGGCTTGAGCGGCATTACCTCAGCCATCCGGTCGCCGGCGGCTGGTACGATGCGTTCGATGGCGAAGGCCGGTCGACGGTTGCCACCATCCCCGCCTCATCGTTTTATCACGTGCTCTGCGCGGCTTCGGAGGCGGAAGCGGTACTCGGCTAAAACGCAGACAAATCCGAGTAACCGCAAGCGACCGAATCAAATACTATTTGATCGCCGTGGGTAGTTCCGGCCCGTTCCTTTCGCGTTGCTGTTCGCCGCGTTTGCGTTTGTCACGTAACGTTTGCGTTGCCGTGCCTCCCTCACATGACCGTTCGGCCGCCCATGAACAAGACAGCAGGGTTGAGCGCCTTTCAACGAGAGCGCGCCAGGAAG
>JAGXAJ010000050.1 GCA_018971625.1 Pseudomonadota bacterium | reverse complement strand
TAATAGAGGTGCTGATCTCCGACGATGGTTGGCGCGCCGTATTTATCCATGACCTGCTTTATCATCTCGGTCTTGGACGGCTGCTGGTCTTGCGCAAACGTCAGGTTTCGGGCGATGAAATAAGCGCGGTTTGCGCTCGCGGGCGAGGAAAAGCTCGTCGAAAGCACCTCGCCGGTCTGTTTCGGATCCGAGGGAAAATCAAAGGTCAGCGCAGCGATATAGCTGATGGCCGTGTTGCCGAACTTCTGCCGCCGGATGTCGGTCCTGGTATCGACGCGACCTTTGAAAACCGCTTCAAAGATCGTGCGCGCGGCTTCTGCCGTGGAGTCGGTGGAGATGCCTAGAATATCGGGGCGCATCTTCGCCGTGAAGGCGGACTCTGAATCCCGGGGTTTGATGTCGTAGGCCGCGGATGCAGCGGGTAGGTTTGCCAAAATCATGGTCAGACTTGCGAACATGGCGCGGCGAAACATGGGTCACCTGAAAGCGGTTTACGGAATAAGGAAAAGCGGAACGATTACGCCGATTTCTGAACGACGGTGTCAACGCCGGAATTCGATTTTTTCCATTCCAAGTTACTCCAAGCCACGCCTTAAACTGTTTCTGGTCGTCACTCGATTGCATAAGAAAAAATCGAGCTGCGCACAGGTGATTCGGCGATGCGCGAATTCGCGAGCCGACCTCGCGCCGACCCGTAACCGGGTTCGAGGCAGTTCGATAGTTCCATTTTGCTTTCATATTTGATTTAGTCCGAAACGAAAATAAAATCGCCAAAACGAACTGGCGAGCGCCGAGGGGATACCGTTGGATCGCATTTTCGACCTCGCTATCATCGGTGGCGGTGTCAACGGCTGCGGTATCGCGCGCGACGCGGCCGGCCGCGGTCACTCTGTTTTCTTATGCGAAATGAATGACTTGGCTAGCGGCACGTCGTCTTTTTCGACCAAGCTCGTGCATGGCGGCCTGCGCTACCTCGAATATTACGAGTTTCATTTGGTGCGCGAGGCGCTGATCGAGCGCGAAATCCTCTGGCGGATCGCGCCTCACATCATCCGCCCCTTGCGATTCGTGCTGCCGCATCACGCGGGCCTGCGCCCGGCGTGGCTGCTGCGGCTTGGCCTGTTCCTCTACGACCATATCGGTGGCCGTCATCTGCTGCCGCCGACCCGCTCGGTCGATCTGACCCGCGATGAAGTCGGCAAACCGCTGATTCCCAACCGCTACAGCCGTGGCTTCGAATATTCCGACTGTTTTGTCGATGACGCGCGGCTCGTGGTGCTGACCGCGCGTGACGCCGCCGACCGCGGCGCCGACATCCGCACCCGCACGCGCGCGGTCGAGATCCGGCAGGCCGACGGGATCTGGCACGTCACGGTCGAAAACAGCCGCGAGTGCTCCACCATCGCTGCGCGCGTGCTGGTCAATGCGGGCGGCCCCTGGGTCGAGGACGTGCTGGCGTTGGGGGCGGGCGTCAACGCCAAGGCCAAGGTGCGGCTGGTGCAGGGTTCGCATATCGTGGTCCGCAAACTCTACGACCATGACCGCGCCTACATGTTCCAGAACGGCGACGGTCGCATCGTCTTCGTGATTCCGTACCAGGACGACTTCACCCTGATCGGCACCACCGACCGTGACTATCACGGCGATCCCGCCAAGGTTGCCGCCGCGTCCGACGAAATCGAATATCTCTGCGCATCCGTCAGCGAATATCTGGCAAAGCCGGTCAAGCCCTCAGACGTGGTGTGGACCTATGCCGGCGTCCGCCCGCTGTATGACGACGGGGCCAGCGAAGCCAAAGCCGCGACCCGCGAATATGTCTTCGAACTCGATACCCCCGACGGCACGCCGCTGTTGTCGATCTATGGCGGCAAGATCACGACGCACCGGCGGCTCGCGGAGGAGGCGCTGGAAAGGCTCGCGCCCTATCTTGGGGACACCAAGGCCCATGAGGGCTGGACCGCAAAATCGCCGCTGCCGGGCGGCGACCTGGATGTCTCGGCGATCGCGGCGCTGACTGCCGAACTGATCCGCGGGTATCCGTTCCTGACGCCGGCCCATGCCGGCCGCCTTGCGCATGCCTACGGCACCCGCGCCGGCAAGATGCTTGGCGGTGCGAAATCGATGGCCGATCTCGGCCGCGACTTCGGCGTCACCCTGACCGAAAGCGAGGTCAACTATCTGATGGCGTTTGAGTGGGCCCGTACCGCTGAGGATGTGGTGTGGCGGCGGTCCAAGCTGGGATTGCGATTGTCAGCGGCCGAAATCGCTGCCATTGACGACTGGATCGCCGCGCAGCGGCCTGGCCGTGAAAGTCTTTACTGGAAGCAGGAGGGCAAACCTGCCCGTTAGCCTGCAAAATGTCACATCGCTGCTCCTTGCAACGACGAGGGTTGAAGTAGCGTTACCACGCTGCGTTCGCCGCAAGCACTTTGGTGGCGGGCTCGAAGTCGTAGCCGTTATTTGCGATGCAGGCCTGCTTGAAGCGCTTGCGCAACGAAGAAATCCGGCGCCATGCATAACGCATGGCGTGGAACGCCGGATTGATTCGTTTTCTGCCAGAGCGCTTTCGAGCGAAGCATGCCCTCAGACTTGATCCGTGGGTGGATACCGGTTCGCGTAAAGAAAACGCGTCAAAACAAGAATCTAGAGTCCCGTTCCGATTCCATCGGAACGGGACTCTAGGGAAATGACCAGGGTATTTCAATTCACGCCGAGGAAATCGCGCTTGCCGATTTCGACACCGTTATGGCGCAGGATGTCGTAAGCGGTGGCGGCGTGGAAATAGAAATTGGGGAAGGCGACATTGTTGAGGTACGACTGTCCTTTCAAGGTCATGGTGCGGTCGGGGCCGGCGGGAAAGGTGACGTCCTTGGTGTCGGCGCCCTCGAACTGCGCCGGCTTGAACGCCTTCACATAGTCGATTGTTTTTGCGAGCCGCTGCCGCAATTCCTCGAAGCTCTTTTCGGTGTCCGGCATTGACGGTAGCTCGCTGTGGGTCAGCCGCGCGCATCCCTTGGCCGCGAAATCGCTGACCAGCTGGATCTGTTTGCTGAATGGAAACATGTCCGGATAGAGCCGCGCGCCGAGCATCACCTCGGGCGCGATCTTCTTCGCGCTACAATGCGCCTCGGCCTTGTTGAGAATGCCGGTAAGGCTGCCGAGGATCTGCAGGAGCGCGGGAACGGTGGCGTCGTAGAATGACATCTGATGCTCTTTTCGTTGGGTGGGAATAAAGCTTCGCAAGAACTGTGATGGGTGAAATGGGGCGCGCGCCGGGAAATACAACGGCGCAGAAGTGCAGGATTCAGCTTGACGAATGAAGTTGAAAAACGAAGCGCCTCTTCACCCTTCTTGCGGGGAGGGGTAGGGGGTGGGCATAACCACAAGCACACAGGGGTGGAGGCTTCCCCTGACCGTCTCCGCAGGGGGAAGAGAAAAGATTCACCGCTGCGACTTCCAGCGCAGCTACCGCAACGCCGCCGCTGCCGCTGCTCCACTCGCGGCCGTCGACCCGCGCATCTTCGCAAGCAACTCCGCGGTCGGCCAGGAATCCGCCGGCAGGCCGAACTTGATCTGCATCGCCTTGACCGCGCTGCGGCTTTGCTCGCCCATCACGCCGTCGACCTTGCCGACATTGAAGCCGGCGCGCACCAGAAGTTTCTGCAGTTCACGCAATTCGTTGAACGGCAGTTGCGCCACCGACGCCGTGGGCCGGCGCATCGGAGGTGCGCCTGCAATGCGGGTGGCAAGATAGGCTGCAGTGGTCGAATAGATCAGGGAGTTGTTCCATTCGGTGTAGGCCGCGAAATTGGCGTAGGCGAGAAACGCCGGCCCGGTGCGGCCCATCGGCAGCAGCAGCGACGCCGGCATGTCGTCGTTCGGCAGCGCCTTGCCGTCAGGATAGGTCACGCCGAAGGCCGCCCATTTCGAACGCGGCAACTGGATGGTCAGGTCGGCCCGGTCCCAGGGAAAACCTGAATTTTGCGGCACGTGGACTTCCTGCAGCCATGGCTCGCCGCGCCGCCATTTCAACCCGTTGGCGATGTAGTTCGCGGTCGAGCCGATCACGTCGGCGGGGCTGCTCAGCAGATTGCGCCTGCCGTCGCCGTCATAGTCGACCGCATAATTGAAGTAACGCGTCGGCAGGAATTGCGTCTGCCCCAGTTCGCCGGCCCACGAGCCGACCATTTCATCCGGCGAAAGATCGCCGCGGTCGATGATCTTCAGCGCCGCGATGGTCTCGTTCTCGAACATCTCCGAGCGTCGGCAATCATAGGCCAGCGATACCAGCGAGCGCAGCGTCGGCAGATTGCCCATGTTGGCGCCGAAATCGCTTTCCAGCCCCCAAAACGCGGCGATCACCGCCGGCGGCACGCCATATTCCTTCTCGGCACGCGTGAACGCCGCCTGATAGGTCCTGATCCGCCGCTGGCCCTGCTGCATCCGGTAGACGGCCGCCATGCGGCCGGCGAATTCCGTGAACACCTGCCCGAATACGCGCTGACCGCGGTCGCGGTTGACGATGCCTTGATCATAGACCATGCCGGGCGAGGCCTCCGCGATCGCGCGCTGCGATACGCCGGCGGCTGCTGCCTTCTGCTTCAGCTCGGCCAGGAAGCGGTCGAAATTCATACCGCTATGGCACGCCGCGCCGCCGCGTAACGCTGGCGCAGCCGTTGCTTTGGGCGTTGCGGCCGCATGTCGAGGCGCAACAGGCCTGTACGGCGCTGGAAAGGGTTGTTGCGCCGACGAGCGCTGCGAAAGCGCGAGCAAGGCGGCAGCAGCGGCGATCGCCACTCGAATTCCAGGCAATGGGATTGGCATCGGGGGTCACCGGTCGGCGCGAGACTTTATCGACCCTTCGAATATCCGAAAACCTGCTCGAAAGGAAATCCACGGACTGCGCGCAAACCTGTCCTTGTGAGTTCCACCCGAGCCAGGCTGGCATCCTGGCGTCGAGCCGATGCAAGCCATTCACGCGGGCGGACGAACCGAAGAGAGGTGTGGAACGTCGCGCGGACCGGGTCGCGTGCCCCGAACAACGGGAGTGGCTGGCCGATGGCCGCTTCCGTGCGCATGCAGGAACGCCGAATGAGATGCGTGCCGACGCCGGATCCTCCGACCGTGACAATACAGATGCACTCATCCAGCCGGTAGCCGAGCGCCTGCCGCAGGTCTGCCCGCTCGCCGAATGCCTGCGGGTGCTCCCGAGAATATATCCGGCGAAGTCGAAATGCCTTGGCCCAGTCGCGCATGGTCGGCAGTTTCTTGCCGAACGACCGCGGAATTATGTCTTCCGGTTCAGCCGACCGATTTCGAATATCGCGCGGCCAGACCGATAGATTTGGAGCCGATGTCCTAAGGGGAACTTTACGAAATTCCCCTCAATGTGACGCCTCTTTGGAAGATCACAGGATTAATTGGGTCCAACGGTGGATGACCATTATGAATTTCGAAGGCCGAAGGCCAAAGATACAGCGCGAACCGCGGCGCCAACTGGATAAACGGCCGGCCTGGATCGCGGTTAACGACCAGATGACGGAAATTGAATGTTTCGTATTGGATGTCTCGCCAGGGGGCGCGAAGATCGTGACCGACGCTGCGATCGATATCAGCGATCGATTCCTGTTGGCGCTGGTGCCGGCCCATCCGAAACGCCAGCCATGCGAAGTCGTTTGGCGTGACGGCAAGACGTTCGGGATCAAATTCCTGTTCTGAAGGTCGAGGCGACCCGGCATTTAGGTCGATCGCGCCGGCCCTTGATTTGCCTCGCCGCGCAACGGCTTTTTATTGCCGATGCGCACTTTCTTTCTTAACCCGGTCGTTCGCCGCAGTATTTCTCCCACATCGTTCGATAGGCGCGTTCGACAGCCTTCGTGTAGGAAGCCGGGCTGCAGCGCGCGGCGATAAGATCGGGAAGCTGGTTACGGATCGTCCTCAGCCGGTCGGGGGTCGATCGCAGGGCAATGTCGACGTATTGATCTTCACTGCTTGCAATCCAGTCCCGCATGTCGATCGCCGACAGGATCGCGCCGCCAATCCGGGTCGACAGGCTGTTACCCATTTTCGTCACGACCGGCACTCCCATGTACAGGGATTCCCAGGTCGAGACGCCACCGCCATGAGGAAACGGATCGAGGCCAATGTCGACGCACCGATAGGCCGCGAGATGCTCCTCGCGGCAAGTTGATCCCATCAGACTCACCCGATCCGGCGTTACGCCATGCGCCGCAAGACTTTCCAGCAGTCTGGTTTGTACGGAACCGTCATTGAGCGCACGATCCTTGATGATCAATCGGGAAGTGACATCGGACCGCAGAATTCGGGCCCAGAGTTCGATGGCGGAGTTGGAAAATCGGCTCGCCCTCGTAAAGACCCCGTACGTCACATATCCGTTCGATGTCACGGGTGGCTCAGTGACGCGCAACTCCGCTGGCGGTGGCTCGATGATAATCGAGCACGGGAGGTGATAGATTTGTTCCGCGAACAAATCGCATACTTCCCGGGGGACGCTGACTGGATCGGTGAACAGGTAATCCATCGTCGGCATACCGGTTCCGCTCCCATGCCCCCATGCGGTCACCTGTATCGGAGCCGGCTTGCGGGCAAAGACGCGCAGCCGATTGCCTCTGGTATATCCGGAGAGGTCGATCAGAATATCGACCTTGTCGGCCCGGATACAATCCGCCAGCCGATCGTCGGGCCATTGCACAACGTCTCTCCACCGATCGGCGATATGCCGGAACGAGTCCGTCACGTCGTCCTGTGTCAGAGAGTTGCAATAGCAAATGACCTCAAACCGCGATTTGTCGTGATTCTCCAGCACGGGCCGGAATGCGCGAGCAGCGGAGTGATCTCTGAAGTCGCCCGAGACATATCCCACCACAATCCGTCGCGCCGGATCGAGACTGTTTTCGTGGTGTGGCGGATGCTTCGCCGAAATCTTTGATCCGATTCGGCGCCACCACTCGGATCTTGCCGCCTGGTGCA
Organism: Pseudomonadota bacterium; assembly: GCA_018971625.1. GTDB lineage: Bacteria > Pseudomonadota > Alphaproteobacteria > Rhizobiales > Xanthobacteraceae > Bradyrhizobium. The sequence goes on along the minus strand of JAGXAJ010000050.1, from coordinate 26,592 downwards.
GCGCATAATCGCCGGAACCGAAGTCCAACGAGAATATCCGACTCTGCAAAGCGATGTCGTCGTCCGGTTTGATGGCGAGCGCGCGATCGAAGAAGGAAACGGCTGCTTCCGCATTACCCAGCAACGCGTGACATTGGCCGATCTGCGTGAGCCCCTTCGTTGATTTCGGCTCGAGTGCAACAGCGCGCTCGCAGGCTTCCAGCGCCTCGCTCACATTCTTGCGCAGCATCAATACGTTGGCGCGGCCGAGCCAGCCGAGGGCAATGCGAGGATTAATGGAGATCACCCGGTCAAAGTCCTCGAGCGCCTCGGAGTTTTGTCGTAGAGCGAGCCGTGTCTCGCCGCGGTTGATCAAGATGATGGTATTGTCGGGAGCGATGGTGAGCGCCAGATTGAATTCGGCGATGGCCTCGTTGGCTCGCCCCAAATCCTTGAATGCGCAGCCCCGATCGACCAAGGCCGCAAAGTGGGTCGGCTGCAAGGTCAAGATCTGATTGTAGCAGGCAATCGCGTCGTCAAACCTGCCGAGATAATGCAGTGCCTCACCCTTGTGCTGCAGAGCCTCCAGATGCCGCGGATCGATCGCGATGACGTTGTCGTAACTGACGATCGCTTCAGCGAAGCGCCCAACTCCCGACAGCAACAGGCCCCGTTTCATATGCGCGTCGACGAAATCCGGCGTCAACGCTATGAGATCGTCATAGCAGACCAGAGCCTCATCGTTCCGTTGCAGCGCGGAAAGTATGACGCCCAGGGCGTACCGGGTCGCGGCAGACTGTGGATTAACCAGCAGACTGTGTCTCAGAAGACGTTCTGCCGATTGTGAATTGCCGCGCTGGTGTTCGGACACTCCAAGCATATGGAGAGCGTCGAAGTGGCTTGGTTGCCTTTTCAGGACTTCTATGTAACCGACTTGGGCTTGGGCGAGATCCCCGGCGTGGTGGAATGCGCTCGCTTGGGCGAACAAGTCCGCGACGTCGTCATTGTTCTGAGCGGCTGGATTTGTTTGAAGCTTCGGTTGATGGCTCATCCAGCGGTCTCACGCGTGGTCGCACGGAGCCGGGCGTAGCTCATACCGTGCCGTTCGAGGACCGGCAGAACCCTCGACGAGAATCGTTAACAAGTTGCTAACTATATTTCCGCTGGGGCTGGTCCGGGCAACGACGTTGAGGCTGCGGTATTGCAATTGCAATCGATCAGCACGGCGTGGAGGCCATTCGGCCTAAGGCAAGTTGGAGCAGATGCCGTCTTTGACAATCAGAATCAACGGTATGGTTTCCTGCGTTCGCAGGGAAGACGAGATCGAGCCTCACAACTCCCGCGCATTGGTAAACGCAAACGACGTTACGCGCCGCGTATTCTCGTCCAGGATCAGCGTCCGCGTGATCGGCGGCTCGGCGCGCTGGCTGCAGTTTTCGCGTTCGCAGAGCCGGCAGTTGACGCCGATCGGCGTGCCCTCGGCTTTTTCCAGATCCATTCCGGTCGCGTAGACCAGTTTGGCGGCATGGCGGATTTCGCATCCCAAACCGATGGCAAAGCGCGGCTGCGGTTGCGGGTGCGGCGCGACCGGCCTTCGCACCATCTGTGCGATCGAGAAATACCTGGCGCCGTCGGGCAACTCGATGATCTGCTTGAGCATCCGGTCCGGCGTATCGAAGGTCGAATGCACATTCCACAACGGGCAGGTGCCGCCGAATTTCGAAAACGGGAAAGTGCCGGAGGAGAACCGCTTGGAGACGTTGCCGGCGTTGTCGACCCGCAGCATGAAGAAGGGGATGCCGCGCGCATTGGGTCGCTGCAGCGTGGTCAGGCGGTGGCAGACCTGCTCGAAACCAGAATTGAAGCGCTGCGCCAGCACGTGAACGTCGTAGCTCAGCACTTCGGCAGCCGAATGAAACGCCTGATAGGGCATCATCACGGCGGCCGCGAAGTAGTTCGCAAGCGTGATGCGGTACAGCCTGCGCGGCGCGTCGTCGAGCGGACCGGCGCGGCCGACGATGGTTTCGAAATGCGTGGCGCATTCGGCAAGGCCGATCTGGAACGCGAGCTGGAAGGTGCGGCCGGGGCCGTCGACCAGTTCGGAGATCAGGAGTTGCCGGCGATGCCGGTCGAACCGCCGCAACGTCTCCCGCATCACGTCGACCGGCATGATGCGGGTGACGATCGAATGCTTTTCGCGCAGCCGCGCCGCAAGCGCCGCGAACAATCCTTCGGGCGGCGTGCCGAGTTCGTCGCGCAGGTTTTCCGCGGCCTGTTCGAGTTCGGGAAAATAGTTGCGATTGGCCTCGATCAGGTCGCGCACGCGCTCGATCGGATTGGCCTCGAACCGCGTGACTTCGTCACGGTCGGCCATTTGCGCCGCGACCATCGTCTCGCCGCGGCGGGCTTCGGTATAGGCGGCATAGAGCCGTTGCAGCGAATGGGTCACGCCAGGGCAGAGTTCGGCGAGGTCGCGCAATTCCTGCTTGGGCAAATCGATCTGGCGGAACAGCGGATCGGAAAAGATCTCGTTCAGCTCGGCAAAGAAGCGGTCTTCATCGGCGGTGGCGAGGTCGCGCAGATCGAGGTCGTAGGTCTCTGCCAGCCGCAGCAGGATCTGCGCCGTTACCGGGCGCTGGTTGCGCTCGATCAGGTTGATGTAGCTCGGGGAGATGCCGAGTCCCTCGGCGATCTGCGTCTGCGACAACCCCAATTGCCGGCGGATGCGCCGGAAGCGGGGGCCGACGAACAGCTTTTTTCCGGAATCGCCCGCCATAGTGGCCTCGTTTATGACAAAAATGACAAAATTACATATAGTACATGTCTGCATGTTACATGACATCATCATTAGAAGCAACCGGTCTGTACTAATTTAGAGGTTTCGGGTTTACCTCAAGACACGCATTTCGCAATGCACTGTCACGAATGTCGATCGGAGAAATACAAGATGGCGAAGACCTTTGAGCAGCTGGTTCCGGCCCCCGCGGGCCGTTTCGATGGCATCAGCCGTCCTTACACTCCGGCCGAAGTGGAGAGGCTGCGCGGCTCCGTGCCGATCGCCTATACGCTGGCTGAAAGGGGCGCCAATCGGCTGTGGGAATCGCTGAAGAAGCAGCCCTACGTCAATTCGCTCGGCGCCGTCACCGGCAACCAGGCGATGCAGCAGGCCCGCGCCGGCCTGCCGGCGATTTACCTGTCAGGCTGGCAGGTTGCCGCCGACGCCAACACGGCCGGCGCGATGTATCCGGATCAGAGCCTTTATCCGGCCAATGCCGGCCCGGAACTGTGCCGCCGCATCAACCGCACCTTCCAGCGTGCCGACCAGATCGAGCACTCCGAGGGCGGTGCCAAGATCGACTGGTTCGTTCCGATCGTGGCCGATGCGGAAGCGGGTTTTGGCGGTCCGCTGAACTCGTTCGAGATCATGAAGGCCTATATCGAGGCGGGCGCGGCCGGCGTTCACTTCGAGGATCAACTCGCCTCCGAGAAGAAGTGCGGACACATGGGCGGCAAGGTGCTGATTCCGACCGCGGCCCATGAACGCAACCTGATCGCGGCACGTCTGGCCGCCGACGTCTGCGGCACGCCGACATTCGTGCTGGCGCGCACCGACGCCGAGAGCGCCAAGCTGATCACCGCCGATGTGGACGAGCGCGACCGCGAGTTCATCACCGGCGAGCGCACCGCGGAAGGCTTCTTCCGGCTCAAGCCCGGCACCGGCCTTGCGCACTGCATCAAGCGCGGCATCGCGTTCGCTAAATACGCCGATCTCTTGTGGTGGGAAACCTCGACGCCGAACCTCAAGGAGGCAAAGGAATTCGCCGAGGCCGTGCACAAGGTCTATCCGGGCAAGATGCTGGCCTACAACTGCTCGCCGTCATTCAATTGGGAAGCCAATATCGACCAGGCGACGATTGCCAAGTTCCAGCGCGAGATCGGCGCGATGGGCTACAAGTTCCAATTTGTGACCCTGGCGGGCTTCCACTCGCTCAACCACGGCATGTTCGAACTGGCGCGAGGCTACAAGGCCGAAGGCATGGCGGCCTATTCACGCCTGCAGCAGGCCGAGTTCGCTTCCGAGAAGCATGGCTATTCCGCCACGCGCCACCAGCGCGAAGTCGGCACCGGCTATTTCGATCTGGTGTCCACCACCATCACCGGCGGCACCTCGTCAACGACAGCGTTGCACGATTCGACCGAAGCAGCCCAGTTCAAGGCGCATGCTCCGGAAATCCACATTCAGGCAGCTGAATAACCAAGGAGAATCATCATGACGATCGGCAGCAATTTCTGGGTGATTGGCGGTGAGTTCGGTTCGATGAACTTCCACAAGCTCGTGGAAGGCTCGGCCCAGGTTCAAGGCCCGTTCAAGAGCCGCGCCGAGGCCGAGGAAGCGTGGCGGACGGTCTCGGAAGAGAACCGTCACAAGGCCGGGGTGCGCTTCTCGATCGTGGAAGAGCCGAGTCGGGTGCCCGCCTGATCTGAAATACAAGAAGCGGCCAGGGAGGAGTCCGCGGTCCCACCGGTTATCCGGCTGGGGCCGTCGGCTTTTTTGGCGACGGACGGGCTCTGCAAGCAAACGGTCTTTGCGGGAAAACAGGGTTGCTGATACGTTACGCGGTCGCACCCCCAGCAAAAAGGCCATCAGGGAATGTCAGAGCCGCAAAATACCGGGAGCGGCGCCGCCGGTGAGTCGCGTCCGGTCCGCCTGCGCGATGCGTTACGGCAGGCGCGGATCGAGGCTGCTGATCGCACCGGCGTTGTGGTCGATCTGCGCGATGCCGAAGTGGCACGGCTCGAGATTCTCAACGAAGCGCTGGACCCGCTGTTCGGACAAATCCCCGACCAGGTCGACCTGTTCGATCGCGGCATCAGCCAGGGCGATACGCCACGGCTGTGGATCGATGTGGTCGCGCATGTGATGATGGGGCGCGACAAGCGTATCTACCGCCTGGTGCAGGACACCCGTTTCGGCCGCACGGTGCTTGCCGAATCGCACGAGGTTACCGCGATCGTTGATGCCGTCACCGATTATGTCGCGCGCCGCCTGATCGAGCGCGAGCACGCGCTGATGGCGATGCCGCAGGTCGCGCCGCCGGCGCCGGTGGTCGAAAAGCCGCGCCGCAGCCGGTTCTGGCCGTTCCTGTTCGGATTCGTGGTCGGTGCGATCGCGTTGTTCGGCCTCGCGCTGATCGCGAGTTTGCGCAATCTCTGATCGACGGGCGCGGCTGGAGCGTCTTCGAGCGAAGCTTGCCCTCGGACTTGATCCGAGGTGGGCGCCGGTTCGCGTAAAGAAAACGCGTCAAAACAGGAATCTGGAGCCCCGTTCCGATTCCATCGGAACGGAAAAGGCTCTAATGCGCGCTGCCCTGGGTCGAGGCCGCTATGATCGGCAGCACGTTATGCCATTCGCCGAAGCCGAGCTTGGTCGCGACCACGAGCAAGGTCGCGGCCAGCAGCACGCGCAGCGCGGTTTCCGGCACCCGCGTTGCGCAATAACTGCCGACGATGATACCGGGCAGCGAGCCCACGAGCAGAACGCCCATCAGCCGCCAGTCGATTGCGCCCATCGCCCAATGTCCGACACCGGCAACCAGCGTCAGCGGCACCGCGTGCGCGATATCCGAACCGACGATGCGCGCCATCGGCAGCCGCGGGTACAACAGCAGCAACGCGGTGACGCCCACCGCGCCGGCGCCGACCGACGAGATCGAGACCAGCACGCCGAGCGCGGCGCCGACCACCACGGTTGCGCGCGCGATGGTGCTGTCCGCGATCCGCTCCAGGCGTTCGCGGAAGAATTCGAGGATGGCGTTGCGGAAGATCAACGACGTTGCGGTCAGGATCAGCGCGAAGGCAAGCACGACATTGACGAGACTGCGCGCGACGGCGCTGTCGAGATCGAGCTGCCACAACACCAACAGCGTCAGGATGCTGGCGGGGATGCTGCCGCTCGCAAGCCGGATCACCGCGGGCCAGTGAATGCTGCGGGCCAGCCCATGCACCACGCTGCCGCCGGTCTTGGTGGCGGCGGCGTATAACAGGTCGGTGCCGACAGCGGTGCTTGGGTGGATCCCGAACAGCAGGATCAACAACGGCGTCATCAGGGAGCCGCCGCCGACGCCGGTCATGCCGACCAGAACGCCGACGCCGAAACCGGAAGCGATGTAAAGTGAAGCAACGGACAAGGGCACCTCGAAGTTCGATAGCCTACAGCTAGAATAAAGGTTCCGGTGGGGGCAATAGCAGGCGCAAAATAAGAAGGATCATTGCGCCGAAGCGGATTCAGGGGTGATTTTTCCCCGTCTGTCGCCATACCGCGGAATCAACGCACTAGTTCAACCGGGTTCCGCGATGCCCCGAAATTGGACACTCCTAAATTAACCGGGTGGTGCTCAGTTGTCGGACCTGCAATTGACCGTCGATACCGCGAACCGCCTGCTCGCATCGCCACGCGTTGCCGTCGCGCGCGATCGAAAACAGGTTGTAGGCCGCGGCTGGGTAACGGCCATGTGCCAGCGCCGATGCCGACGGTACGCCGATCGCGGGGATGGCGCGATCGGGTCCGTCGATCCACATCGTCGAATGCACATGGTCGTGCCCATGCAGGATCAATTCCGCGCCATGTCGCTTCAGAAGCGCACACAACGCGCCCGAATCGGTCAGCCGCTTGGTGCGCGCATCCGAGCGCAGCGGGTGATGGATCAGTAGCACGCGGAAAAGCTGTTCGGCAGAAAGCGCGCTGAGCAGCCGGTCCAGCATCGCAAGCTGGTTTTCCCCAAGCCATCCGGTTGCCATCAGCGGCGCGGTCGGCACCGCCGACGATACTCCGATCAGCGCCAGTGGACCGCGCCGACGGAGCGACGGGAACGAGGCATTGCCGGCAGAGGCATCGTCACCCGCCGCATAGTGTCCGAGCGCCTCGACGAAGCGGTGTTGCGTCGCGCGAACATAGGCATCGTGATTGCCGGGCACGATGGTGATCCGGTCCGACGATCCAATTCCTTCAAGCCAGGCTCGCGCCGGTTCGAATTCGGCTTCCAACGCCAGGTTAACGAAATCGCCCGTGATGGCGATGTGGTCCGGCCTTTGGCCGCGCATATCCGATACCAGCGCGTTAAGGACATCGCGCCGCTGATATTTGTGGCGATTGCGGGTCCAGTTGAGATAGCCAAGCGCGCGCTTGCCCATGAGATCGCCGAGCCGTGGCGCTGGCAATGGCGGCAGATGCGGGTCGGACAGATGGGCCAGCGCAAATGCCGCCATTATGCCGGTCCCGTAGGTTCGCGAGTGAGACGCCACGCGATCATCTCGTGTTATCCTGGTGAAACCTGCAACTCTATTGGCAAGCCGGGGACAGCGACGCAAGGATCATACATGAAGTTTCGATATCGGGAGGTTCGTTGGCGATGAACCGGAGGGGCCTGCGACAGAAGTTCGAGCCAAAGTTGCGACGGCTGTTTCATCTCTATTGGCGCTTCGCCCGCGGCATGACGCTCGGCGTCCGCGGCATCGTGCTCGACGGCGAGGGTAAGGTGTTCCTGGTAAAACACAGCTATGTTACCGGCTGGCATCTGCCGGGCGGCGGAGTCGAAGTCGGTGAAACGTTCCTCGATGCATTGCGGCGCGAATTGATGGAAGAGGGGCGCATCCAGCTGCTCGGCGAGCCGGTGCTGCGGGGTATCTTTCTCAATCGCCACGTGTCGCGCCGCGACCACGTCGCGGTCTATCTCGTCAGGAATTTCAGCCAGGATCGGTTGCCGGAGCCGAACCGTGAGATCATCGCCTGCGGCTTCTTCACGGCCACGGCGCTTCCGCCTGAAACGACCAAAGGGACCCGGTTGCGGATTGCCGAGGCACTCGAGGGCGCGCCGCCGACGGCGACGTGGCGTTAAGCAGCCTAGCTTAGAGATCGTTAGCGATCGATCCCTATGATCGGAAGCGAGATCGCTAATATTCGTTAAGGATTCCCGATGAGCGCCGTCCCCGCACTGAAGCGATCCGTTCGCGGCGATCTCGCCAGCATGGCGCAGGCGCTTGCGCAATTCGCACAGCAGGAATTCCCGCAGCCCCAGCCCGCGGAGGTGCGGATTGCCGTTCTGATCCCGTGTTACAATGAGGAAGCCTCGGTTGCGGCCGTGGTCGCCGATTTTCGCAAAAGCCTGCCGACCGCCAGGATATTTGTCTACGATAATAATTCGTCGGACCGGACCGCGGAGGCCGCACGCGCCGCAGGCGCCGAGGTGCGCACCGAATGGCGCCAGGGCAAGGGACATGTGGTGCGGCGGATGTTCGCCGACATCGACGCCGACATCTATGTGCTGGTCGATGGCGATGCGACCTATGACGCGACCAGTGCGCCGCGCATGGTCGATACGCTGATGTCCAATCATCTCGATATGGTAGTCGGTTTTCGCGTCGACCAGGCGCAGGCTGCCTATCGGCCCGGGCATCGCACCGGCAACCTGTTGCTGACCAGCTTTCTCGCTTCGGTGTTCGGCGAGGCCTTCAAGGACATCCTTTCCGGCTACCGGGTATTCTCGCGGCGTTTCGTCAAATCGTTTCCCGTGCTGTCGGATGGTTTTGAGATCGAAACCGAGCTCAGCATTCACGCGCTCGAACTGGCGTTGCCGGTCGCCGAGATCGAAACGCCCTATTACCCGCGTCCTGCGGGATCGTTCAGCAAGCTCAACACCTGGCGCGACGGTTTCCGGATTCTCGGCACCATCCTGAAACTCTACCGGTCGGAAAAGCCGCTTCGCTTCTTCACCGCGATGGGGATATTCCTGATGCTGGTGTCGATCGGCCTCGCTATTCCGATTGTCGCCACCTATCTGGAGATAGGCCTCGTTCCCCGGCTGCCGACCGCGGTGCTGTCGATGGGCCTGATGATCATGGCGGTGTTGGCGGTATCCTCCGGGCTGGTGCTCGATACCGTGACCCGCGGTCGCCGTGAGATGAAGCTGTTGGCGTACCTATCCCAACCACCGGGCCAGGCCGGCTGAATTGTTCCTCCTTTGCGGTGGCCTGGGGTAATGGACCGCGCCGCGGCTTGGTGCTATCCCGCGCCTTGACATGAACGATCTCTCCCTCACCATTTTGCCCGAAACCGCCAGCGATGCGCAGGCGATCGCGCGGCTGCACGAGCGCACGTTCGGGCCAGGCCGCTTCGTGCTCAGCGCGTATCGAATCCGCGAGCATGTCGATCATTTGCTCGATCTCTCGTTTACCGCCAGGATCGGAACGCTGCTGGTGGGATCGGTACGGCAATTGCCGATCTGCGTCGGCGATACCAAGGCGCTCCTGCTGGGACCGCTGACGGTTGAACCGCCGTTTCGTGGACGCGGCATTGGCCGGGCGCTGCTTGAGCGCGCGTTAAAGGGCGCGAATGCGCAAGGTCATCGCCTGGTGCTGCTGGTCGGCGACGAAGCCTATTACAGCTGCGTCGGCTTCAAGACTGTCCCGAAGGGACGCGCGACCATGCCAGGCCCGGTCGACTACAAGCGCCTGCTGGTCGCGGAGCTGGTTGACGGCGCGTTCGACGGCGTATCCGGTGCGATCCGCCCGGACTGGAGCTTCGCGCGGTAGCTTGACTCTCTTTTCTTTTTGACGCGTTTTCTTCACGCGAACCGGCATCCACTCAAAAACGTTGGGTTTACAGCTTCTGCGAGATGCCGAAATAAAAACCACGGCGCGGTCCGTATTGCGGCGCGAACACGCCGATGCCGGAACCGTCCCTGATTTCGTAGATCGAATCGAACAGGTTGACAATGTCGAAGCGCAGCGTCGTTGGCTTTGCCGCCGACACCCAGTTGAAGTCGTGCGACACGCCGATATTGACTTGGGTGTAGGAAGGCAGGCTCGTGGTGTTGGCAAACCCGTTGCGCAGACCGCTGCCGAAGATCATGTCCGCCGAGAATTTCGTGCCGTTCCACAGATAAGACCCACCGGCCGATGCGGTCAGCAGCTGGGCATGATCGGTATAGACATAGGCGTTGGCGATGTAGGCGAGTTCATCGGGATCGAACAAATACTGGTTCGATACGATCTGCGTCGCGCGCTGCCTTGCCCAGGCGATGTTGCCGTACAGGCGCAGATTGCCGTTGGTGTAGTTAGCCTTGAGTTCGACGCCGGTGTTCTGGCCGTAAGCATAGTTGAAAGCCGAGAGCACATAGGCCTGGCCGAACTGGCCGTCGTCGAGCAGGTCGGTCGCGGTCTTGTAATAGGCATCGACGCCGACCTCCAACCCGGGAATGGCGGAAATCTTCTGGTCGACGCCGATATCGTAGACATTGGAGCGTTCCGGCTGCACCGGATCGGCTTGGGAAACGGCGGGCTGCGCCGTCGTGCCCTGCACCAGCGCAAGGTTGGTCGGCGCCGCCAGCACCTGTTCCGGCGGGGTGAAGTTGCGCGAATAGCCGGCGTGGAAAGTGGTGCCGTCAAACGGCTTCCATGTCGCGTTGATGCGCGGGCTGAGCTGGTTGGCGTCGACATATTGCCACATCTGGTCGAAGCGCAGGCCGGCATTGAGGGTCAGATCGTGGGTGACCTTCCACTCGTCCGCGAGATAGGTGCTGAAGAGATTCCCCGTCTTGGTGTTGGAATCGAATACTGAAGTCGTCGTGTCGGTCGGCAAACCGGTGCCGGGATCGAGCGCAAGCGCCGTCGATCCATTGTTCACCAGCGAGTTCTCGGTGCTGGCCTGGAATCCGAATTTCAGCGTATGGGCGAAGCCGATGCGATACGACGTGTCTTCCTGAATGCCATTGATAAAACTCTGGCGATAGACGTCGGAGGCCACGCCGTTGAAGACGAGGTCGCCGATCGGGTCGGGCATGAAGTGCAGCGAGCTGTAGCGGTTGAAGTAGGAGAGCTGGAAGTCGAAGCCCTCGACCGACTTCTGATAGGCCAGCACGTTGAACTGGTTGAACTCCTGTTGCCGCTCGTTGAGCAGGTCGGAGTCGAAACTCGTTATTCCGAAAGGCGTGAACTGCGGCGTCTGACCGGGATTGTTGGGGATCTCGTAGGCGCCGTTCGAGATGCCGCTCATCAGGGTGAGACGGCTGGTCGGGTCGAGTACGGTCGAGAGATAGAGGAATCCTTTTTCCTGCGAGGTATTATCGTGGATGGCGTTGTAGGCCGGGGTCGGGTTTTCGATGCCGACGCTGCTGCCGAAATAACGTCCCGAGACGTAATACTGGGTCTGGCCGATGGTGCCGCCATATTCGGCCGAGGTCGTGATATTGCCGTGGCTGCCGCCATAGACGCTGACGCTGCCGGAGTTGTTGAAGGCGTCGGTCTTGGTCTGGATGTCCAGCACGCCCGCGGTGCGCAGGCCGTATTGCGCCGGCAGCGCCCCGGTGATCAGCGCCAGGCTGCCGACGATGCCGGTGTCGATGATCTGGCCGAACGCGCCGACGCCGTCCGGCAGCATGATGCCGTTGATGCGGTATTGCAGGTTGGCGTGCTCGTTGCGTACATGCAACTCGCCGCTGGTGGCGGAATCCTGCGATACGCCAGGTACCTGCAACAGCGCCTTGTCGAGCGGCGTGTTGGTGCCTTGCGGCAATGCTTCAAGCGCCTGCTGGGTTAGTTGATAGGAATTAGCGCCTGCAGGCGCGACCAGCGCTCGGCGCGCTTCGTCGAACCTCTCGTTGGCGCCGGCGACGCGCTTCTCGGGCGTCTGGGGCCGCGGCGCAATCGGCGGCTGGCGGCGTCTCTCGGTCGCGACCCGTGTGCGTGGATGATGAAGCGGTTGCACGCGTTTCGGCGCGGTGATTTCAATGTTCGGCAGCGCGACGGCAGCGCCATCGGCGGAGGACGATGGCTGCGGAACCGCGGGTGCGGTGGCAGGTGCCGCCGTTGGCGGTGCAGGCATTGCCACCGGCGGCGCCGGGGTAGGCGTAGCGGCAGGCGCGGGCGCAACCGGCGGGGTAGGCGCGGGCGCTTGCGAATAGGCCGGGCCGCAGAGCAGCAGCGAGGCTGCGCTCGAGGCGGCGAGCATTTGCCTTTTCAACATGGAGGTTACTTCCGATCCCTTGCAGCCGATGGTCGGCTGATTGATTTCGGTCAATTGCGGTGGCCCGGCGCGTATGCGACGATCCCAGGAACATCAATCAATCGAGATCAGGATATCGGTGGCGCGCGGGGCTGAAACGCGACTCGGACGGAGTTCAGGTCGATGAACCCGGAATCCGTGGTCTGGTAGAGAAATTCCACCGCCTCCGGCAGCCGCAGCAAGGGCGGCGTCGCAAACAGCACTGCGTTCGCCATGGCGATGACGGCACAGATCGCGCAGCTGTCGTTGGCGTGCCGATCGGAATCGTGATCAGAGACGGGCTGTTGTCGCGGATTGGCGACCTGCGCGGTCAGCACTGTGCCAGACCGGATCGCGGTCGCCGCGTGCGCGACCCCGTGGAAATGTCCGAATGACAGTACAAACTGCAGCGCCAGCGCCAGCAGCGCGAGCTTCGAGCCCTGTTTGATGTTGGCGCGGAACCACTTCATGCCGGTAAGCACCCCGCATCGAATGACCGAGGTATCCTCGGCGGTCGATGTTATATTATAACATCAGGGAACTCATCTCGATGTCAACCCTCGTTTGGTCGCGTGCGACCGGAAAACGTATGTCTGTGTAGTTTGCGCAACGCCGCGTCATACGATCAGCGCCCCTCTCGCAGCCAGGTCGCGGCAAACGCGCCGAGCAGCAGCAACAGCCCGACCAGCCCCGCGAACAGGGGCAACACACCGACGCCCTTGACCACGCTGGCATCGCGCATCCTCACGCCCATCCAGCCGTCACCGTGGAAAACGCTGGACGAGTGTACGGGAACGATGCGCGGCAGTTCGACGCCGGAGCCATCCGCCACGCGCTGGGCATCGCCGCCGGTCGCCTGCACCAAAGGCTTGAGCATTTCGGGCGTCGAAGTGACTTCCGAAAATTCCTTCGGATTGGTGGGGCCGACATTGATCAACGCTTTCAGCGTGCCGTCAGTCGCCTGCCACAAGCCAAGTTCGCCGGCCGGCATCGTCGCGCGCCAGATTCCCGGATCGCCGGCGGTCAATGTCACTTCACGTGTAGCGCCTGAGGGGGATGTCACCGTGACCGGCGCGACCGAGTCGGCCATGGTCTGACGCTGCACGACCAGATCCTTGCCATGGACCTGCAGCCGCAACGCTTCCTCGTTCAGATCCGGCTGCTTCATCAGCCAATGCGAGGTACGCCGCAGCAGGTCGAGATGCGGGCCGCCACCTTCATAGCCGCGCGCCCACAGCCAGATCTGGTCCGACAACAGCAGCGCAACGCGTCCTTCGCCATAACGCGCCAGCAGCAACAGCGGCTTGCCGTCGGCGCCCGTCATCAAGGGAGGGGTGGAGGGATTGCGCGTATCGACGGTTCGGAAGAACCGGCTCCAGTGCGGTGGCTCGGACGCCGAGCCTTTGAGCCCGCGCGTTACCGGGTGGCGCTTACCGGCATCGCTCAGACGGGCGTAGAACGGCTTTTCAGTGACGCCGACGGGTTCTGCGGGAAGCACCGAATCGAGCGGCGTGCGCCAGATGCTGGTGCTCGATGCGTAGTCGGGACCGGCCGAGACCAGCACCGCGCCGCCGTTGCGGACATAGCGCACAATATTGTCGAAATAAGCGATTGGCAGCACGCCCTGGCGGGCATAGCGGTCGAAGATGATCAATTGGAATTCGTTGATCTTCTGCTGGAACAGTTCGCGGGTCGGAAACGCGATCAGGGACAATTCGTTGATCGGCGTTCCGTCTTGCTTCTCCGGCGGACGCAGGATGGTGAAATGCACGAGATCGACGCTGGGGTCGGATTTCAACAGGTTACGCCAGGTACGCTCGCCGGAATGCGGTTCACCCGAGACCAGCAGCACCCGCAATTTGTCGCGCACGCCGTCGATCGCGACCACCGCGCGGTTGTTGACCAGCGTCAGTTCATTGTCGAGCGGAGAGGCCTCGATCTCGACGATGTTCGGACCGGCGTGCTTGATGTCGATATCGACCTTGACGGTCTGGCCGCTCTCGACGGTGCGTTCGTTGACGACTTCGCCGTCGCGGCGCACCACGACCTTGGCGTGCTCGCCGCTCACGCCCTGGTCGTCGAGCCGGTAGGTGATGGTCTGGGTCTGGCCCACGATGCCGAAGCGCGGCGCGGCCGATATCGCGATGCGGCGGTCACGCTCATCCTTGCGTCCGGTGATCAGGGCATGCACGGGTGCCTGGAACCCCAGCGCCGCGGCGTTCGCGGGAATGTCGTGCACCCGTCCGTCGGTGATCAGGAAGGCTCCGGCGACGCGATCCACCGGAACGTCCGCCAGCGTGGAGGTTAGCGCGCCGAACAAGCGCGTGCCGTCGGTTGCGCCATCGGCCTGGCCGGCCTCGACCACCCGGACTTCAAGTCCCTTGATCTGCTTCAGCTCATTGACCAGCGCCTTGCGCGCCTGCTCGGTCTGTTTGGTGCGATCGCCGAAATTCTGGCTCGGGCTTTTGTCGACCACGACGACCGCGACCGACGACAGCGGCTCGCGATCCTCGCGGGTAAACGACGGGTTGGCGATGGCGAGCGCGATCAGCGCCAAGGCTGCGACGCGCACCGCCACGCCACGCGCGCGGCCGAATAGCAGCAAGGCCGCGATCACAGCGATGGCGGCGAGCGCCAGCCAAAGCACCACCGTTGGGACAAGCGGGGTGAACGCGATGCCGTACTGCATATGACCTTACTGCCCGAGCCGTTCGATCAGCGCCGGCGCATGCACCTGATCGGCCTTGTAATTGCCGGTCAGCGTGTACATCACGATATTGACACCGGCGCGGAACGCGAATTCGCGCTGCCGCGGTTCGCCTGGAGTCAGCGGCAGCATGGCCTGGCCATCCGGGCGTATCGCCCAGGCGCCGGCCAGATCGTTGGAGGTGATGATGATCGGCGAGACGCCGTCGCCGCCGCGAGCGGGTTTTGACGCGGCTTCGTCGTCATCCTCGCGTGGCAGCGCTTCGACCCAGGTCTGTCCTGATGTGAAGCGGCCGGGGAAATCGCGCAGCAGATAGAACGTTTTGGTCAGCACGTGATCCCGCGGCACCGGCTCGAGTTCGGGAATGTCGAGCGAAGACAAAATCTCGCGAAGCGCCTGCATCCCTGGTGTCTGCGCCGCGCCGTTGTCACCTGGTGGCGCCTCGATGGCATCGCGGGTATCGAACAGTACGGTGCCGCCCTGTTTCATGTAGGCGTCGATGCGGTTAAGGGCGTCTTGCGGCGGCTTGGCGACGCCCGGCACTATCGGCCAGTAGATCAGCGGGAAGAACGCCAGTTCATCATGCGCGGGATCGACACCGACGGGATCACCGGCCTCGAGCGCGGTGCGCTGCGCGAGGAACAGCGTCAATCCGGCCAGCCCCGCCTTGACGATGGAATCGACGTCCGCGTTGCCGGTGACGACATAAGCGAGCCGGGTTTGCGACGCCGCTTTTATTGCGAAATCATCCTTCTCGTCGGCGTGCGACGGTGCCGGCGTCGCTGCCATGGCAACCAGCATCACGGCGAACGCCAGCGCCGCCGATGCCGCGCGCCGCCGCAACAGCACCGCGAGGCCCGCGCCGAGCAGCGCCACGATGACCGCATCGATCAGGAACAACGCCAGGGACGACGACAGCAGGATGCCGCGCAGATCACGCGGCTCGGAATTGGTGTAGCTGGCACGGCGCGCCCGCAATGGCGAGACGTCGAGCGGTGCGATGCGATCGGCGGGCGCCAGCGCGTTCACTGCGAGCGGTCCGTCGGCCGGTCCATAAAATCCCGGCGGATGATCCGGAGATGCGCGGTCGCGGAAATCCGCTGGCAGCGGCTTCGCGGTCGATGGTGGCGGTCCAAAGGCGCCAAAGCCGTCGAGCGTGCGCAGCGGAGCTACCGTTTCAGTGGTGGCTGCGCCTTTCGGGCCGGCGCCCGGATTATTGGTGTAGCCGGACATATCGACGATCCGCCTCAGCATCTCGACGAAGGTGCCCGACATCGGCAAATCGGACCAGCGCATGTCGGCGCTGACATGGAACAGGCTGACCACGCCCTTGCCGCGGCGTTCGCCGGTGACGAGCGGGGTACCGTCTTCCAGCGATGCCCAGCTCTTGGTTGCCAGTGTCGCGTCCGGTTCGGCCAGCACCTGGCGGTTGACGGTGACGTCCTTTGGCACCGCCAGGCCCGCGAACGGTCCATCGGCCGCAAAGGCTGCGAGATGCTGCGGCTTCTCCCAGGTCAGGCTGCCGCCAAGGGTGCGTCCGCCGCTGCGCAGCTTGACCGGCACCAGCGTATCGTCCTCGGCTTGCGCCAGCCGCGGACCCGCAAATCGCACCAGCACGCCGCCTTGTTCGATCCAGGCGCTCAGCCGCTCGCGGATTTCAGGCGACAGGCCGCCGACATCGGCCAGCACGATCATCGGAAGCTTTTGGTCGAGGAATTGCGTGATCGCCTGTTGCGGTGCGCCACGGTCGCCGAGTCGCACATCGGCGAACGGCGCCAGCGCCCGGGTCAGGTAAAATGTCGAGGCCAAAAGCGGCTGTGCGGTGTCGGTGGTCGATCCGCTGACGACGCCGATCGCGCGCCGCCGCCATCTCTTGTCGAGCAGTTGCACCGCGCCCGCCGAGCGTTCACCGGATATTTCGAGGCGTGCGATGTCGTTGCGCAGTTCGACCGGCAGGTCGAACGCAGCTTCGGTCTCGCGATCCTGCGGTCCAAAGCCGAAATGGGCTTCCCCGATCGGCGAGCCCTTGAGGTCCAGCGCACGGACGGTGCCGGCAGCGATACCGCCATCGGTGCGCAACACTTTCACCGTCATCTTCGCGGCGGCATTTTCGGCTGCCGCCAGCGCCAGCGGCGAGGGCGTGCCGTCCCTGAAAATCGTCAAATTGCGTTCCCCGATCGTCTTGCCGAGGCCTTCGACAAACTCCGGTCCGCGTCCGGTATCGACGCCGTCCGACAGCCAGGCGATCTCGCAGTCACCGGTCGCTTTCAGAAAGCGCGCGATGGAGGGGAGGGTTTCAATCCGCTCGACCGAATAGGGCTTTGGCGCCAACTGGCGCAGCGCCACGCGCGCGGTGCCTGCCGGCATCAACGTGATGTCGCGCGCAGGCTCGGACAGAGGGACCAGCGCTACCGCGCGGCGGTCGCTATCTGCCTGCGTGATCAATTCGTCGGCGGCCTTGACCCGGATGTCCCAGCTTGCGGCGGCGCTCCAGCCGTCGTCGAGCAGGATCACCAACGGTTTGGTGCCGGCGCCGACGCCGGTTTGCGGATTCCAGGTCGGGCCGGCGGCGGCCAGGATAATCAGCGCCGCGGCGGTCAGGCGCAGCGCCGTCAGCCACCACGGCGTCCGCGATGGGGTCTCTTCCCTGGGCGCGATGTCGAACAGCAGCCGTGTCGGTGGAAACTCGACGCGGCGCGGCCGCGGCGGCATCACCCGCAGCAGCCACCAGAACAGCGGCAGGCTGAACAGCCCCAGCAGCAGCAAGGGCTCGGCGAATGTCAGGGGCAGATCGGCGATCATGCGCTACGTCCCACCTTGACAGTCGCGGTGCGCGCGGTGGCCTTGCTCACCATCATGCCGCTATGCAGAAACAACAGCAGTTCAGCCGCCGAGCGGTCGGTGGTATGGGTCGAGAACAGCCAATCGAGTGCATTGGTCTCGGCGCGGATTTGATCGCGGTGCAGTGCCACGCGGGTAATGTAGTCGTTGGCCCAGCGTTCGGCGCGGCCGGCGGTGATCACGCCGCCGCCTTCCGGCTCGACGAATTCGACGCGGCCGGAATAGGGAAAGCTTTCTTCAGCCGGATCGACCACCTGAATCAATGCGCCGTGCGCGCCGGAGGCCGACAGCCCCGCGAGCATCGTCTTGATCTCGGCCATCGGCGACCAGAAATCCGACAGCACCACGATCTCGGCCAGCGCCGACGGCACGAAAGACGGCGGCAGGCTCAGCCTTGCCGTGTCGTCATGCCGCATCGCCTGCGCCATCCTGTCGATCACGCTGCGGCTCGCGGTTGGATTCATCAGGCCGGGAATGCCGACGCGCTCGCCGCCCGCAACCAGCAACTCAGCCAGCGCGAAGGTCACGATCAGCCCGCGCTCCAATTTGCTGTCGCGCGCCTGTTTCGAGGCGAACGCCATCGAGGGCGAACGGTCCGGCCAAAGCCAGACGGTATGGGCGGCTTCCCATTCCTGTTCGCGGACATAAAGATGATCGTCGCGCGCCGAGCGGCGCCAGTCGACGTTCTGCGACGGCTCCCCGGAATTGAAGCGGCGGTACTGCCAGAAGCTTTCGCCGGCGCCGGCGCGCCGCCGTCCGTGCAGGCCGTGGATCACATTGGCGGCGATGCGATGGGCTTCAAGCACGAGGCGGGGCAGCGATGCGGCGAGCGTTCGGCTTTCGCCATCGGCGCGTCGGATTGCTGTGATCTCTCCGCCTGTGTGCCTGTTCTCAACTGCCATCAACCGATCCGAGCCTTCAATTGCCGGATCACATCAGAAATAGTACGCCCCTCGGCGCGGGCCGAGAACGTCAGCGCCATGCGGTGCTTGAGGACCGGCTCAGCTAGGTCCAGCACGTCATCGACCGAGGGCGCTAGGCGTCCGTCGAGCAAGGCGCGGGCACGCACCGCCAGCATCAGCGACTGGCTGGCGCGGGGACCCGGTCCCCAGGCGATCAGCTTGCCGGCTTCGCCGCCTTCCGGCCCCGGCCGGGCCGAGCGTACCAGCGACAGGATCGCTTCGACCACGCTGTCGCCGACCGGCAGCCGCCGCACCAGCCTTTGCGCGGTGGTCAGGGTCTCGGCATTCATCGCGGTCTTGGCCAGCGTCTCCTCGGCGCCGGTGGTTTCGAACAGGATGCGGCGCTCGGCATCGCGATCGGGATAGTCGACGTCGATTTCCATCAGGAAACGGTCGAGTTGCGCTTCCGGCAGGGGATAGGTGCCTTCCTGCTCCAGCGGGTTTTGTGTCGCCAGCACATGGAACGGCTTCGGCAGCTCATGCCGCGCACCGGCGATCGTGATGTGCTGTTCCTGCATCGCCTGCAGCAGCGCCGATTGCGTGCGCGGGCTGGCGCGGTTGATTTCATCGGCCATCAGAAGCTGCGCAAATATCGGGCCCGAGATGAAACGGAACGAGCGCTTGCCGGCGCTGCTCTCGTCCAGCACCTCGGCGCCGAGGATGTCGGAGGGCATCAGGTCCGGCGTGAACTGGATGCGCTTGGCCTCCAGCCCGAGCGTGATCCCGAGCGTCTCGACCAGCTTGGTCTTGGCGAGGCCAGGCACGCCGATCAGCAGCGCGTGGCCACCGGACAGGATCGTCACCAGGGTGTTCTCGATCACGCGCTCCTGGCCGAAAATGACGGTTGCGATCGCGTCTTTTGCGGCACGGATCTGGCCGGCGACCTGCTCGGCCGAGCGGACAATCACATCCTCGAGTTTTTCGACACTGTCCGCGCCTGCCATTTAGGTATCCTTTGCGCCATTGCCGCCGATCGCGACGTCATGCCATGAACCCATGCTAAGCCTATGCGAAGGGCATGCATTCGTTGAGTTAAACTATCCCCATATTATCGGAATTCGGGGGTGCGAACGGCATCACGAAGTGGCGAGTTAACTTAGGATTGCTGCTGTAATCCAGTGTCTTGAACATACCGGAACAGCGCATCAATTGTGCCAATCGAAGCGGTCAGATGAGGGCAAACAATGGCGAACCAAGGGCAGATCACGCAACGTGGCCTTGAAGGCTTGACCGTTGCCGCCCGGGAGGCCACCAACGCCAGTCCGGCCGGCAAGGGGCTGCCACCAGTGCATTTATGGAATCCGCCGTTCTGTGGCGATCTCGACATGCGAATCGCCAGTGATGGCGTGTGGTTCTACATGGGTACGCCAATCGGGCGGTCCGCACTGGTGCGATTGTTCTCGACCATTCTAAAGCGCGAGAACGGCAAGCACTTTCTCGTGACTCCGGTGGAGAAGGTCGGCATCCGTGTTGACGATGCGCCGTTCCTCGCCGTCGAGATGATGAAGGAGGGCGACGAAAGCGCTCGCTTGCTGCGGTTCCGGACCAATGTCGACGACTGGGTGGCATGCGATTCTGCCCATCGGTTGCGATTCGAGGCCGCCGCCGACGGCGGACTCACGCCCTATCTGCACGTCCGCGCCGATTTGTGGGCCAAGGTCACGCGGGCGATCTATTATGATCTGGTTGACATTGGCGAGGAGCGAGTGGTCGATGGTCGTCCGATGTTTGGAATCGCTTCCGGGGGCGAGTTCTTTGCGATGGCCGATGCGGAGCAGGTGAGGGGCGCGCCTTGAATGGATCGTTGCTGAAGGCCGAGCCTGCCGTGTTCGGTTCGACGGAGTTCTTCGATCGGGCCCGCGCGCGGCTGCGCTTCGATGTCCCGCCGGCGCTGACGGATGCCGGCATCGTGCCGCCGAGCGGGGATCGCGGCACCGATCGCATGCTGGCAATCCTCGCGCGCGAACAACCGGTCCGGCCCGCCGCGGTGCTGATCGCGGTGGTCGATCACGCGCAGCCGACCGTGCTGCTGACGCAGCGTGCGGCGCATCTCCACGACCACGCCGGCCAGATCTCCTTTCCCGGTGGCAAGATCGACCCGACCGACGCTTCGCCGCTCGAAGCCGCGTTACGCGAGGCCTGGGAGGAGATCGGGCTTGCCCGCGAATTCATCGATCCGATCGGCTATCTTGATCTCTACGGGACCAGCTTCGGGTTTCGCATTCTGCCGACGGTGGCGCGTGTCCGCTCCGGCTTCAGGCTGCGCATCAACGAAGCCGAGGTCGACGATGTGTTCGAGGTGCCGCTGTCGTTCCTGATGGATCCGGGCAATCACCAGGTGCATAGCAAGAAGTTTCGTGGAATCGCGCGTTCATACTACGCGATGCCGTTCGCGGATCGATATATCTGGGGCGCGACCGCGGGAATTCTGCGCGTGCTCTATGAGAGGATCTGCCTGCCATGATCCGTCCGGCGCTCACCGAGATCGGAATTTTCCTGATTCCGTTCGCGGTCTATGCGTTGATTCTGATCGCCTCGCGCTCGGGAGTGCTGGCGCAGACCTCGTGGCCGCTGCATTTGATCGCCAAGCTTACGCTCGGCGCGATGGTGCTGGTCGCAATCAGTTTCGTGCTGCTCGCGCAATTTTCCGGCGCACCGCCGAACTCGATCTACATTCCGGCCCATGTCGAAAACGGCAAGTTCATCCCCGGAGTTGAAAAATGACGGATGCGCGTGTGCTCGACGCGGCGCCCTGGTTGAGATCGGGTCCTGCCGCGCGGGTGCTTGCGGTGCTGAACGGTGACGGCGAAGAGGCGCGCGTTGTCGGGGGCGCGGTTCGCAATGCGCTGCTCGCGGCTCCGATCGGCGACATCGATATCGCGACCACGGCGCTGCCGGCCGAGGTAATCAGCCGCGCCAAGGCCGCCGGCATCAAGAGCGTACCGACCGGTATCGAGCATGGTACTGTGACGCTGGTGGTTGAAGCCCGGCCGTTCGAGGTCACCACCCTGCGCGAAGACGTCGAGACCTATGGCCGCAAGGCCAAGGTTGCATTCGGGCGCGACTGGGCGCGCGACGCCGAACGGCGTGATTTCACGATCAACGGGCTGTCGGTCGATGCCGCTGGCGTCGTGCATGATCATGTCGGCGGACTGCCGGATATCGCGGCAAGACGCGTGCGCTTCATCGGCGACCCCGACCGTCGTATTGCCGAGGACTGTCTGCGCATCCTCAGGTTCTTCCGCATTCACGCCAGCTATGGCTCGGGCGAACCCGATCGCGCCGGATATCTCGCTTGCATCAGGGGGCACGCCGGGCTTGCCGCACTATCCGCCGAACGCGTGCGCATGGAAGTGATGAAACTGATGATCGCGGACGGCGCTGGGGGTGCCGTTTCGGCGATGGCCGATGGCGGCCTTCTGCTCCCGATTTTCGGCGGCGTCTTTTATACTGGGCCGTTTGCCGCGATGATCGCGGCAGAACGTGCGCTCGGCCTGCAGCCGAACGCCGTTCGCCGGCTCGGCGCACTTGCGGTCGCCGTAACCGAAGACGCAAAGCGGTTGTCAGGGCGGCTCCGGCTGACCAATCAGGAGGCCAAGACGCTGGATTCCATGGGCCATCGTTGGTGGCGGCTTGGTGGAATGGACCAGGCGACGGCCCGGCGGCGGCTGTACCGGCTCGGCGCCGAGCGCTACCGCGACCGGCTGATGCTGGCTTGGGCGCGCTCCGGCGACGAACCGGATTGCCCGCGCTGGCGTGAGCTTGTGAACTTGCCCGAACGCTGGAGCGTGCCGAACTTCCCGCTGAAGGCAGCCGATTTCGTCGCGCGCGGGATTGCCGAAGGTCCGGCACTCGGACATGTACTCGCTTTGGCGGAGGACGCCTGGCTTGCAGCGGATTTTCCGGCCGAGAGGCCTGCGCTGGACGCCATCGCCGACCATACCGTCGCACGCTTCAGCCGCGATCATCGGCTTTGAATATTCTTTTGAGTTCGGCGCTGCCCCTGTCTGCATCAGCACGTGCGTTTCGCACTCGCGACGCAGCCGGACTACCGGCGTTCGGCGGGCAGTAGTTCGGTCAGCGAGCGGATGATGCGATCGGGCTTGATGGCGGCGCCAGGCGGCAGGCCTTCGCCATGCGTATCGATCCAGATTGCATAGATGCCGAGCCGCTGCGGCGCCTCGACTTCCCACTCCAGATTGTCGCCGATCATCCAGGTATCGGGGGCTTCGACGCCGAGCGCGCTCATCGCATGCAGATAGGCCCGCTCGTCGGGTTTGCCAAAACCATGCTCGCCCTCGATCTGGATGTGGTCGAACCGGTGGGTCAGCGCGAAGCGTTCGACCTTGGCGCGCTGGATGCCGGCTGCCCCATTGGTGACCAGCGCGAGTTTGACGCCGAGCGCCTTCAACGCATCGATCGCGTCGTGCGCGCCGGGAAACACGAACGTCTCCTCCTCGCGATAGGCCGTGAAACGATCGGCGATTCGTATCGCAAGCTGTTCGGAAAGGCCTGTCTTGCCGGCAGCCACGAGCGCGGCAAAACCATTCTTGACCGTGATCTGCCGGGCTTCGTGAAGTTGCAGCCGCCACACCGGCTCGGCGGTGGACCAGAATTTTCGAGCCTCGGACAGGATCGTTTCGGCGACCTCGCGCGGAGAGTGCGGCGTCAGTTCGTCGGCGAATTCGGTGGCTACAATGTTCCAGGCGATTTCGGGACGTCCATAGGCCGACAGGATAGTGTCGTCCATGTCGATCAGCATCGCGCGCGGCAGCTGCGGCATGGCTATGGCCACTTCACTTCCGGCGGCATCGACGACAGAATCGAATCGACATTGCCGCCGGTTTTCAGCCCGAATGTCGTGCCGCGATCATACAGCAGGTTGAATTCGGCATAGCGGCCACGGCGGATCAACTGCTCTTCGCGGTCCTCGGCCGTCCATGGCGTGTTGAAATTCCGGCGCACCAACGTCGGATAGATGCTCGCCAAGGCGCGTCCGACATCTCTCGTGAAATCGAAGTCGGCGTTCCAATCGCCGGAATCATGATGATCGTAGAAAATGCCGCCGATGCCGCGGGCTTCATTGCGATGCGGCAGGTAGAAATATTCGTCGCACCACTTCTTGAATTTCTCGTACGACGCCACCCCGTTGTGGCCGCTGCAAGCGCCTTCCATCGCCGCATGAAAGGCCACCGTATCGGGGTCTTGCTGCGTTCTCCGCCGATCGAGCACCGGCGTCAGGTCGGCGCCGCCGCCGAACCAGGCCTTGGTGGTGACCACGAAGCGGGTGTTCATGTGCACCGCCGGCACGTGCGGATTGCGCAAGTGCGCGATCATCGAGATGCCCGAGGCCCAGAAATGCGCATCGTCGCCAGCGCCCTGGATCTGGCTGCGGAATTCTGGGGCGAATTCGCCATACACCGTCGAGCAATGTACGCCGATCTTCTCGAAAAGCCGGCCATGCATCATCGACATCACGCCGCCGCCGCCCTTGGCGCCGGAGTGGTCGGTGCGTTCCCAGGGGGTTACGACAAAGCGGCCGGGGCTGCCTGGATAGAGCGCGGGCGGAGCTTCGTCTTCCAGCGCCTCGAACAACAGGCGCAGTTCGTCACGCAGGCTTTCGAACCAGGCTCTAGCCCTGGTCTTGCGCGCGTCGATATCGTCGGCAAGTGCCATATTATCAGGAAGTGTCATGGGACTTTCTTAGCAAATCACTGCGGGCCGAAATAGCTGCAGCTTTCGTTGCAACTGTCGCGATGCACGCTCACCCTGGTGATCCGGCCGACGGACTGCAACCGTTCCCAGATGAAGCGCGAGAGGTTTTCAAGCGTCGGCGCGCCCAGTCTTTCCACGTTGTTGAGCATCTTGTGGTCGAGCAACTTCTGCACGTCGGCGAGGCTGCGTTCGAGCACGCCGAGATCGAGCAGCATGCCGGTCGCAGGGTCCGGCGCGCCGCGCACCGTCACCTCGGCGCGAAACGAGTGGCCGTGGATCTCCTCGCTGGCTCCGCCACGCGTCGTTCCCGGCAGCGCGTGGGCGGCCTCGAACCGGAACGATTTCGTCAATTCCCACATCAAAAAACCCAGATCATATTGCCAAATCTACCTGATGCCGCGTATCTACCTGATACCGAATCTACCTGATACCAAGCGTCTTGTGCGTCTGCAGGCTGAGCCGCCATTGCGGGTGGCGCAGGCAATACTCGACCGCGCGCGCGGTATTCTCGATCACATCCGGCCCGTCCATCGGCTGCAGCGAGAAGCGCTCGAAGGCGAGGTCGACAAACGTCTCCGGCTTCGCATCCGCTTGCGGATAGACCAGCTTGAGCTCATGTCCCTGCCGGACCGCCAGTTCGGCGCCGGCCTTGGGGCTGACGCAGATCCAGTCCATGCCATCGGGCGGGACGATGGTGCCATTGGTCTCGACCCCGATGGCGAAGCCGCGGGCATGAAGCGCATCGATCAGTGCGGTGTCCACCTGCAGCAACGGCTCGCCGCCAGTCAAGACCGTGTAGCGGTTGGCATTGACCCCCTGCGCCCATTGCGCGGCGACAGTCTCGGCGAGTTCATCGGCCGAGCCGTAGCGGCCACCCAGGGTGCCGTCAGTGTCGACGAAATCGGTGTCGCAGAACCGGCAGGTCGCCGTCGCGCGATCCTGCTCGCGGCCGCTCCAGAGATTGCAGCCGGAGAACCGGCAAAACACAGCCGCGCGGCCGGCATGGGCGCCTTCGCCCTGCAACGTCAGAAATATCTCCTTGACCGCGTAACTCAACCTTTCATCTCCCGGATTCCGGCGTCGATTTGCCGCAATGCTTCGCCCAAGGCCATGGCGACCGACATCGCGACATTGAGCGAACGCAGGCCTGGTCTGATCGGGATCACCACCCGCGCATCGGCCGCGCTGGCGACCTCGTCGGGCACCCCGGCCGATTCCCGCCCGAACAGCAGGATGTCGGCCGCCCCAAACCGATAATCAAGGTAGGAGCCGCTGGCCTTGGTCGTGAACAGGATCAGCCGGCAGGCCTCGTCGTTACGCCATTGCTGGAATTTTGACCACGAATTGTGGCGCGTAATCGTCACCTGGTCGAGATAATCCATCCCGGCCCGGCGGAAATGCCGATCGGACACCGGAAATCCCGCTGGCTCGATGATATGGGCAGCCACGTCCAGGCAGGCGCAGAGACGCAGAATCGTGCCGGTATTCTGCGGAATGTCGGGCTGGAAAAGTGCGATCTGCATTCTCTGACGGACCCTGGTGCCGAACTTCGGTGACAGGGGCTGTGGCCCCTTCGGTCGCCAATGCGATGTCGGAATAAATCGCCGCTCGATGCGGATTTAGCGCGCATTGCACGCTCGTCAGCCGATAGCGGGCTTGCGCTCTTGCGGCAAGGGTGCCAATAAAACGATTTTGGACTGCCTCTTTAGTCTAATTGGGCTGGGACAAGAGCAGCTTCCAAGATATCGCGACGGGGGTCGCGGGCACCGGCAGGTGCTGGGACGTGCAGTTGGAAAGGTTATGAAATCGTGACGACAGCGTCTTCGGAAGGCTCACGCCGTGATTTCCTCTTAGTTGCGACGGGAGCCGTCGCCGCGGTAGGCGCGGCGGCCACCGCCTGGCCGCTGGTTTCCCAGATGAATCCGGATGCCTCGACGGTCGCGGCTGGCGCGCCGATCGAAGTCGACCTGACGCCGATTGCTGAAGGCCAGGACATCAAGGTCTTCTGGCGCGGCAAGCCGATCTACATCATGAACCGCACCAAGAAACAGATCGACGAGGCGCGCCAGGTGCCGGTGTCGGAACTTCGCGATCCGCAAACCGATCAGTCCCGGGTCAAGGAAGGTCATGACAACTGGCTGGTCGTGATCGGCATCTGCACCCATCTCGGCTGCATCCCGATCGCCCATGACGGCAATTATGACGGCTTCTTCTGCCCGTGCCATGGCTCGCAATACGACTCCTCCGGTCGCATTCGCCAGGGGCCGGCACCCCTCAACTTGCCGGTGCCGCCCTATCAATTCGTTTCCGACAGCAAAATCCAGATCGGCTGAAGCCCGGAAATTGTCGTT
>JAGXAJ010000004.1 GCA_018971625.1 Pseudomonadota bacterium | reverse complement strand
CAAGCCTCAAGCAGCTTCAGGAACACATCGATGCCTACGTCAACGCGTACAACGACAAAGCCGAGCCCTTCGTCTGGACCAAGAAAAAGGTCCGTCAACGCCGTTTCAAAGGCCGCCGTATCACTCAGCTCTGATTCCGGGTACTAGTTAGCAAAGACATGCCGGTTACGGACTCGATTGTAGAGAGCGCCGCTTGCATCCACTTCGCGTGAAAACGCTCTTAATGTCCTGCCGCGACCTCGATCGGGGCCCCGTCCGATATCCCGACGCGGTACCATACAAACACCGCCAGCAGCGCGACCGGGATACCGATGAGCGAGGTGCAGATGAAGAACCAGACGAAGCCGGTATGCTCGATCACAAAGCCCGAGAACCCGGCCAGAATGCTGCCCGGAAATGCGCATAGCGAGGTCAAGAGGCCAAACTGGCTCGCCGCATGCTCCACTGATGCAAGCGTCGACATGTAAGTGATCAGCACGATCGACGCGAAGGCGTAGGCAAAACCCTCGACGCCGACGGCCAGCGTGAAGGTCCAGAACGCCTTGCCGCCATCCCCGCCATGCGCTGCAAGCAGCGCGAGCGCGAGATGCGAGGCCGAGCCCGCGACCGTGCCGATGATCAGGCTCGACATCATGCCGATGCGTGGGATCAGCCACCCGGCCGTGAAGGTGCCGCCAAGCGCGATCCAGAAGCCGAAGATCTTGGTGACGGTCGCGATGTCGGTGTTGCTGAAGCCCTGGTGTTTGAACAGCGGCACCGCCATCGCGCTTGCGATGTAGCCCGGCATGCGGAAGCCCGCGACCAACAGCAGGGTCGCGGCCGCCATCGGGCCGAGCCGCTTCAGGAGGTCGCGGATCGGCGCCCAGATCGTCTCGACGAAACCGGCATGCGGCTTGTGGGGCTCGAGGTCGGAAGCCGGTTCGGGCGCGAGCAGCGTCGCCACGATCCCGACCAGCATCAAGGCCGCCATGCACAGATAGGCGCCCTTCCATCCGACACGATCGGCGAGATAGAGCGCGCCGGCGCCCGCCGCGAGATTGCCGACGCGCCAGCCGATCTCGGTCCATGAGGACAACACCGCCTGTTTGTCCGGCGCGCGCACACTCGTGATGCGCCAGCCGTCGAGCACGAGATCGAGCGTTGCGCCCGCGATCCCGAGCGCGAAGGAAAATCCGACCGTCCACCAGATCCAATGGCCTGGATCGCCGAAGGCAATCGCAGCCAACATGGCCATGACGACGAGAATGGCAACGAGCAACCAGCCGCGCCGCCGTCCGAGCAGACGTCCGATCAACGGGGGATCGTATTGATCGAGAAATGGCGCCCAGACGAACTTGAACTTGTAGGCAAGGGTCAGTTCGCTGAGCAGGCCGATTGTCGCGAGCGGCACGCCCGCATCGGTCAGCCAGGCCGATTGCGTCGAATAGGTCAGCAGAAACGGCATGCCGGAGGTGAAGCCCAGGCCCACGGCCGGGGCAATTCGCCTGTCCCTGATGAGGGCCGACCAAAAAGGGACGGGCTCGGAATCGGTACTTGCGATTGTCGCCTGCATCCCGGGTCCTCACAACGACGGCCGGCCGGCGCCGGAAGGTTATTCTCGCGTTCAGGTGTGGACGGTTTCATAACGGCCTGGGGCCAAACGCCCAAACCAAAAAAATGAGGCGTGACCAGTTCCGATCCAACAGAGCCGATCATGCCGCGGGACTCAAGATCGAGTTGCAGGCCGCCGCCCTTGGACGCCAGCTTGCGCAAGTCCGTGCCGAGATGGTGGCCAAACGGGAGTTCATCCCTTCTCGCTCTCTGAACTAGCCAGGGCGTGTACTCATAAATCAAGAGCGGGGCTGATGTCCGCATCGCCCCCAACGGCGGCACGAGAGCAGCCATTCCGGACCGCCGCTTCGGGCCAATAGCTGACCCCTGCAAGTTCAGCTCAACTCAATTCCCGAACTTATAATTCAGTCCAACACGCACAATATTGTCGATGAAATGCGAATGCAGGGCGACCGTGCCAGTCAATGGCGAAATAACTGGACCACCTCGACCTGCAGGAAGCACACTGCTGAACGATGTACCGGAATCAAGAGATTCCAAATCGAGATAGAGGTACTCCGCTTTCCAGGTCCAGTTCGGTGGAAGCCATGCGAATGTTCGGCCCTCAACCCCGCCACCAATCGAATAGCCGAGATTATTCTTTGCGACATCAAACGTCCCGGCGGACGGCACAAACGTGGTTGGTCCGCCGGTGATCGCCGCAGAGGGGATGCTGGCATTGCCGTTGATTTCTACGCGGCCATACGCGAGGCCGCCGGTGCCGTAGAGCATGACCTGATCGGCTATCAAATATCCCACTCGTCCTCGAACCGTCGCGAACCCGTCGATCTTGGCTTCATATCCGGTAGCGGCCGTAGCGACTAACGGGGTCGTGCCTGCGCAAACTGGAGGATTGCGACCAACGGCATTTCCGCAAACGGGTGTCGAGAATTGATCCGAGAACTCATTGTTTCCGCTCTGACCCGCGGCCTGAAGATCGGCCTCGACGCCGACCACCCATCCTTGATTGAGCTGGTAATTGTAGCCGATCTGGCCGCCACCCGTCAGACCGTTCAATCGGGCGCTAGCGGAGTCCGTAAAGGCAAAATTTGATGGAAAGCCTGTAAATCCGGCAACGATCCCCTGAAAGGTCGTTATGCCACCGCTGCCCGCGATGTCGGTGCGCGAGTCACCCCATCCATAACCGACGTTTACGCCAGCATAGAGACCGGTCCACGTAGGCGCGGCCGGCGGCGGCGCTTTCAGCGCCATGTCAGCCCCGCTGGCCGAACCGATCAGCGCGGCAAGAATAAAAACGGCGCCCGCGAACCGTTTCATGCCCAGACCTTAAGCAAAATCGAATGCGCAATCAGAATTCAAATCCGCTCAAAGTCATATGGGCAAACCGGAAAGGAATCTGTGGCTTCAAAGTAACATAGGACAATTTTCAGTTGTGAGCTTCGCCTTTAATAACACGGTTGGCCGTTCGCCGAGCAATAGCCACGCGGCATCAGGGCCACCAACATCACCGCGGCCGACCCCGGTTCCGCCCAATAGCCGCCTTCGATAGCCCCCAACCTCTCCACCCATTCGCCTTGCTTTGGTCAAACCCGGCTGGCCGTTTGGCGCTTTGGGTTTTGGGCTTTGGAATCATCGCAAGTGCATCCATCCACCGGCCGCCCTGACGCGGGCGACATTGGAGTTGAGGGACCGCCAATGCCATCCACGCCGACACGTGACGAAGCCGATCCGCACGACATCTTCGTGATCGAACCCGACGTGGTGCTCGCCACGCGCGCGGAGCAACCGGTCGCGGCGAAAGCACCCGCCGCGAAGGCATCGCAGAACAAGGCGCCGGTGAGCCTTGCCCCGGATATCCTTGCTCCGGATATCATGGCGGATCTCCTGAACCGGCCTTCGAAGGGACGCGCGGCGCCCGATATCTCCGTTGCCACGCCAGTGCCGCCGGCCACGGCGGTGCCGCCGGTCGACACGGCGTTTCGAGCCACCGCCGCCACCGCCGATATCATCGCCAGCGACATCAAGGCATCCAATCCCCGCAAGACGCCCGATGCCATCAAGGTGCCGGACGACATCCGCCTCGACCGCGCACCATCGTCGGTCGGCCGATGGGCGAAGCGCGCCGCGGTGGGGTTCCTGTTCGCGCTCGGCAGCGTTGCCGCGGCCGAGGGCTGGGATCGCTACGGCGATACGGCGAAGCAGATGATGGCGGACTGGACGCCGCAGTTCGCGCTCAATTCATCGCAGCCAGCGGAAAAGCCAGCACCGGAAAACACCGCCGCTGCCGCGCAACCAGCCGCTGCCGCCAGCCCACAATCTGCCGCTGCCGCCAGCCCGCAACCAGCCGAGACCCCCGTGCAGGCGGCGGTCGCGGATCAGACCGCATCACCACCAGCGCTTTCCGCGATACAGCGCGCAGCGGATGCCTCGGCAACCACGGCCGCCGCGCCGCCCCAGCCTGCGCAGATGCAGTCGATGTCGCAGGATATCGCGGCGATGGGACAGCAGATCGAAGCACTCAAGGCCAGCATCGCCCAGCTCAAGGCCGGCCAGGACCAGATGGCGCAGCAGATCGCCCAGCAGGCGTCGCATGACTCGATCCGCAACGCGGTCGCCAGAACCTCGGAAGCGCGAGCCTCCGAAACCAGGACTTCCGAGCCCCGTGCCCGGCTGTCGTCGCCGCGTCCGCCCGTACGCAAGCCGACGCGCCCGGCCTACTCTTCCGCGGCGTTCAATCCGCCGCCGCAACCTGCGCCCCCATTGCCGCCGCCATCGGCAGCGGCTACACCGGTACAGGGTCAACCGCAGATGCAGGTCATCTCCGAGGACGGCGATCTCGTGGTGCGCCCGCCGATGCCGGTGCGCTAGCGGCGGGTTGATCCTCGAAGGCGGATTTCCGAAGGCACGTATTTCTGAAGGCACGTGGCGTCGATGGGGATGCACAAGGGGCTGAGGGGACTGGTCGCCGCTAGCGCAATGGCGATGCTGGTCTGTACCGCGGCACGCGCGCAAAATCTCGATGAGGGAAAGTCGGCCGGCCAACTGTTCGCGAATGGCTGCACCGCATGCCATCGCAGCCCGCGCGGACTGGCCAAGGGCCGCTTCAAGCTGCAACTTTTCATGTTCCTGAAAGACCACTACGCGACCAATTCCAGCGAGGCCTGGGCGCTCGCCGCCTATCTGCAGTCGACCGAAGGTCCCGCGCGTGGTCGGCCACGAACCGGCGCCGCAAAGTCATCGCATGCGCCCCGGCACAGCGGCGATTCCGTGACGCGGCCGCCAATGCCGGTGCGCTAGGCTCCACTTTCCGCGGCGCGACACTTGCGCAGGCCCGGATGATCAGATGCGCAATAGTCCATCGGAGCTCGCGCATCTGAAGACATGCGCTGACCCTCTAATGCCCGATCGCGCTCGCCCCGCAGAACCCGAACGTCACGACGCCCAGAAGCCCAAGCCAGATATTCCGAGACATCGACATCGATTCCGCAATTCCCGGGAAACGCAACATAAGGTTGTTGCGGGCCAGCAGAGTCATGCGGACGTTCTGGGACGACGAGAAAATCGACGGCACGCATATCGCCATGCCCGGACCTCCGTCATGGCGGGCGAGCGAAGCGACGGCGCAATCCGGGCTTGTGTCCCGCATGCAGTTTCTGGGTTGCTTCGCGGAGCCTGTCATCGGGCGCGCGCGTCGCGCGACCCGTTGGCTCGCAATAACATTTTCGTTGCGCCCCCTGCGACAAATAATCCGGCGGGCAAATCAGCAAAAACCTGTCCAGCCCCTCGCTGAAAAATTTTTCGCTTTCGTTTCGGCCCAAATCACCTGCCTATCAGCGTATCCCATGCCCATCAGAGGGCGTATCGCGATCGTCACGGAACGTAGGGCGCGGGATGCGGTGGACGCAGCGGTGTCGCACACGCTTCTCGCGTGTGGACGACGGCAATCGTTGCGGACGGCGAAGTCGTGTGGTCCGGACGCCCCGACGCTGGCGTCAAGTTGGCGATGATGCTTCGCATCACGCCGATGACGGTGACAACAAAGCCCGGTCACCGCGGAGAGCACGAAGGAAACCGTTAAAACCATCGCGCAGGGAAAGTCGGGTGTTCCGGCGAACCTGTGGTGACTAACTCGCGTGTTTTTTGCACTACACGCGAGGCTGCGGGTGCGCCGCGCACCCGGCTTTCCCTGCGTCCTCCCTGAGGGTCGCATGCGCCCTTGTTCTCTTTGGGCGAAATGATTTGCAAAGCTCGGGCGTATGTTGTCGCGAGAATGCGAAGCCGTGTCCTGGAATTTCTGTCACGTCGCCTTGGCCTGATCGACAAAGGCGCGGATACCTCGTGCGGTTTCGGCGCCATGTGCCAGCAGCATGCCGAGATGATCGCCGGCGGTCGAAAGAAACTGCCATCCGTTGGTTTTTGCAAACTCCTTACGCTGATCGTGCGCAGGATCGCGCTGCCCTTCCCAGATCATCACAGGCACATTCGCTCCCAGCACCGCGTCGCGCGCGCCCTCAAGCTGGAAGAGCGCGTCAAAGCACGCGCGCACACCGGGTTCAGTTTCCCGCGTGACCCAGTCAAGCAAGTTCGGCGGTCCACGCCGGGCGAATGCGATAAACGCTTCGTAACGCAACGGCCCTTTATTAACTCGTGGCAGGCCGCTCACGATGTCCCAGCCGCCGAGCACCAGCGACGACAATCTTCTGCTGTGATATCTGGCCGCGCCGACCGCCATCCACGCTCCCATGGAATGGCCGACCAGATGGGCACGATCGCTGCCGAGGTCGTCGATTACGGCAACGATATCGCCGGCGCGCTGTTGCTGGTCGTACAGAGCGGGATCAGACGGCTTGTCGCTCAAACCGTGGCCGAGCGAATCGATGCAGGCAACCTGAAAATGTTGCGCCAGCGCGCCGACGATGCCGCCCTGCTTCCAGGCCTTCGCGTCCATCAAGAGGCCGTGCTGCAGCACGACCAGCGGTCCCGCACCTTCTACCGTGTAATGGATTCGCTGTCCGCGATGAGCGGCAAACGGCACGCAAGCTTCCTTTCAACTCCGCAGGCCCGGCGCCTCTTGGCCGGTGCGCGCGACATATTCGGTGTAACCGCCGCCATACTGGTGGATGCCTTCCGGCGTCAGCTCCAGCAGCCGGTTCGACAGCGCGGCGAGAAAATGCCGGTCATGCGAGACGAACAGCATGGTGCCTTCGAATTCCGACAGCGCCGCGATCAGCATCTGCTTGGTCGCGATGTCCAGATGGTTGGTCGGCTCGTCCAGCACCAGGAAATTCGGCGGGTCGTACAGCATCTGCGCCATCACGAGCCGCGCCTTCTCGCCGCCCGAAAGCACCCGGCAGCGCTTTTCGACGTCGTCGCCGGAGAATCCGAAACAGCCGGCCAGCGCCCGCAGCGAGCCCTGGCCTGCCTGCGGAAAACAATCCTCCAGCCATTCGAACACGGTGCGTTCGCCGTCGAGCAGGTCCATCGCATGCTGCGCGAAATAGCCCATCTTGACGCTGCCGCCGAGCGCCACCGTGCCGTCGTCGGGTTCGGTCGAGCCGGCCACGAGCTTCAGCAGCGTCGACTTGCCGGCGCCGTTGACGCCCATCACGCACCAGCGCTCCCGGCGGCGGATCATGAAGTCGAGACCTTGATAGATGGTGCGGCTGCCATAGCCTTTGTGGACGTTCTTCAGGCTGACGACATCCTCGCCCGAGCGCGGCGCCGGCAGGAAGTCGAACGCCACGGTCTGGCGACGTTTTGGCGGTTCGACGCGCTCGATCTTTTCCAGCTTTTTGACCCGACTCTGCACCTGCGCCGCATGCGAGGCCCGTGCCTTGAATCGCTCGATGAATTTTATTTCCTTTGCCAGCATCGCCTGCTGGCGCTCGAACTGGGCCTGCTGCTGCTTTTCGTTGAGCGCGCGCTGGGCCTCGTAGAATTCGTAATCGCCGGAATAGGTTGTCAGCATGCCGCCGTCGATTTCGACGATCTTGTTGACGATGCGGTTCATGAACTCGCGGTCGTGCGAGGTCATCAGCAACGCGCCCTCGTAACCCCTGAGGAACTGCTCGAGCCAGATCAGGCTTTCGAGGTCCAGATGGTTGCTCGGCTCGTCCAGCAGCATGACGTCGGGCCGCATCAGGAGGATGCGCGCCAGCGCTACCCGCATCTTCCAGCCGCCCGACAGCACGCCGACATCGCCGTCCATCATCTCCTGGCTGAAGCCGAGGCCGGCCAGCGCCTCACGGGCGCGGCCTTCGAGCGCGTAGCCGTCGAGTTCCTCGAAGCGATGCTGCACTTCGCCGTAGCGCGCGATGATCTCGTCCATGTCGTCGGCGCGCGCGGGATCGGCCATCGCGGTCTCGAGGTCCTTCAATTCGGTCGCGACCACCGAAACCGGGCCGGCGCCGTCCATCACCTCGGACACCGCGCTGCGGCCGGACATCTCGCCGACGTCCTGGCTGAAATAGCCGATCGACATACCGCGATCGACCGCGACCTGCCCTTCGTCGGGCAGTTCCTCGCCTGCGATCATCCGGAACAGCGTCGTCTTGCCGGCGCCATTGGGGCCAACCAGCCCGATCTTCTCGCCCCTGAGAAGGGCAGCGGAGGCTTCGATGAACAGGATCTGGTGGCCGACTTGCTTGCTGACGTTATCGAGACGAATCATGGGCGCCCGGACTTGGGAAAATCGTTGAGGCGCTCTCTAGGCCATGTCGGGCGCGCACGGAAGCCCGAATGGAGGGGATCTCGAACGGATCGAGGCTGGTTAGTGCCGCTTGAAATACTGCACGTCGCGTTCGTGCTTTTCAGCCGCCGCGCGCGACTTGAAGGTGCCGAGATTGCGCCGCTTGCCGGTCTTCGGATTGACCTTGCGGGAATAGAGCCGGTATTCGCCGGATTGCAGTTTGCGGATCATGACGGTGCCCTCGCTCGATTATCCTCTCGTGTTAATGGCGAAGATGGCTCGGTGTTCCCGCGATGCGTTTCCATGCGATATGTTCCGATACAATTAGTAAACTCGGTTGCGATGCGAGCCGGGCTCCCCGTCGCCCGAAAACGCTGTAGAATGGCCCGATGAAAGATACCCCCTTCCGTCATTTCAACCTCGTTGGCGCCAGCAATTTTCGCGATCTTGGCGGCTATGTCGGCAAGGACGGCCGCGCGGTGCGCTGGCGGCAAATATTCCGTTCCAATCATCTCGGCAACCTGACCGACGCCGACATCGCGATATTGCGCGGCCTCGGCCTGAGGAGTGCGTTTGATTTCCGCGGATTGGACGAACGCGGCGAGGCCGTGTGCGCGATCGAGGAAATCACGGTGCATTCGCTGCCCGTCGAGCCGACGGTGGTGGCGACGCTGCGCGCGCGCCTCGCCAGTGGCAAGGCGCTTTCGTCGAACGACGGCATCGAGGTCATGCGCGAGTCCTATATCGGTTATGTACGGCAAAATACCCGGCGCTATCGCAGCCTGTTCGCTCATCTGCTTGGAGATAGCGCGCCACTCGTGATCCACTGCACCGCTGGCAAGGACCGGACCGGATTTGCCTGCGCGTTGATCCTGCATGCGCTCGGTGTACCCGAAGACGTGATCGCCGAGGACTACCTGCTCACCAATCGCTTTTACCGGCGCGATCCCTCAGCGACCAACGACCTTCCATATGATGTCAGGCAAGTGCTCGGATCGGTGGAATTTTCGTTCCTCGAGGCTGCGTTCGACGCCATCCGTTTCGATTACGGCGACCTTCAGCGATATCTCAGCGACGGCTTGGGGCTTGGCGTAACCGAACGCGTGACACTCCAGGCGCGTTACCTGGAGGCTTGACGATGGCGCCCTGCCATAGCTCGCACGGCGTCGGTCAGTTCAGGCCGCGGCTTCCATCTCCGCGTCGAGATCGGCGATGACGTCCTCGAATGCGGAGATCGCCTGCTGCACGGCGGCAATCTGCATCAGTTCCCAGCTGTTGACCGGGCCGTTGCGGTTTTGCAACGCGACGACCAAATCGCGCCGCTGCTCCTTGAGCTGGATCAGCGGCAAACCGTGATCAGGCAAATGTTTCATTATAGTGTCCCGCCCTTTGCGTTCGCTACCCCTTTGATCGGGCAGCATCCAGCTATAGCGGACCAGTTCTGTCATCCCTTTACAAAACTCCGGCAAATTTTAGCGATCAACACAGGGAAGCCTGTCCAGCCACTGTGGCGGAGCGTTAACAATTGGTGAAGCGGATATTTGAGCCGGCGTGTTCTTGGTGGGTCTTGCGGACCGCATCCCGCTGGCATTCCACCCACACAGGACGATGGACCAGGATATACGTGCACCTGGCGGCGAATTCCCGGCATTGCAAATGAAATTCTCCTGACCATAGTCTGCACTTGTCTTGTCGCTCGCGTGTGGAGAGCCCTCATGGACGGAAAAGTCATTCTTGTGACCGGCGCGCTCGGTACGCTCGGCCGGGTCTTTATGGACGAATCACTCGCACGCGGCGCGCGGGTTGCAGCCGTCGACAACGCGCCGACGCAAGTGCCGGCGAGTGCAAAAAAGCTCGAGCTTGGCGGTGTCGATTTGACCGACGCAACTCAGGCCAGAAAGGCGGTCGACGCCGTCGCTTCGCATTTCGGCAGGCTCGATGCGCTGGTCAATATTGCCGGGGGATTCGCGTACGAGACGGTCGCGGAGGCCGATCTGAAAACCTGGCACCGCATGTATGCGCTGAATGTGCTCACCACGTTGAATGCATCGCAATCGGCGATCCCGCATCTGGTCGCTTCCGGCACCGGACGCATTGTCAATGTCGGCGCGATGGGCGCCGTGCAGGCCGGCTCGGGCATGGCGGCGTACGCAGCCTCCAAAGCTGGCGTGCATCGCCTCACCGAGGCGCTCGCAGCTGAATGGAAAGGCAAGATCACCGTCAACGCTGTCCTGCCTTCGACCATCGACACCCCGACCAATCGTGCCAGCATGCCGAATGCGGATTTCGCCAAATGGGTGAGACCGCAAGAATTGGCTGAAGTGATCCTGTTCCTGATCAGCGATGCCGCGAGCGGGGTGACCGGCGCACTGCTGCCAGTGAGCGGCCGGGTATGACTTCAGACGTCGCCAGGCTTCTCCAAGCCGCTGAATGCGACGCGGTTTGACCTGATCAGGCGCCGCAATCCGGGTTAGACTGGACTGAGTCGCAGACGCGACACTGGAGTTCCCGTTGGAAACCGCGCTCTACCTGCCCGTCAAACGCTTTCTCGAAAACCTCGGCTTCACGGTCAAGGGCGAGATCGGCGGCTGCGATCTCGTGGCGTTGAGCGGCGACGATCCACCTGTCGTTGTAATCGGCGAACTGAAACTGTCTTTCAATCTCGAACTGTTGTTGCAGGCGGTCGATCGCGTGGTCGCCTGCGATGAGATATGGCTTGCCGCCAAAATGTCGCTGCGCGGCAAGGGACGCGAGAGTGATTCCCGCTACCGCAATCTTTGCCGAAGGCTCGGCTTTGGTATGCTTGCGGTCACCAGCACCGGCGACGTCGAGATGATCGTCAAGCCGACGACAATGCCGCGACGCGACCCGAAGAAGCGCTCCCAGCTCGTCGTCGAACACCAGCGCCGCAAGGGCGACCCAGCGCTCGGCGGCAGCACCCGGGCACCGATCATGACGGCCTATCGCCAGCAAGCATTGCTCTGCGCGCGAGCGCTGTCGCAGGGGCCCCGCCGCGTACGCGATCTGCGGCCGGAGATTCCGGATGCCCCGAAAATCCTGCTGCACAATGTCTATGGCTGGTTCGACCGCGCCGAGCGCGGCGTTTATGTGTTGACGGACGCCGGCCGCGCGGCGCTGAAACGCTGGCCGCAACAGCCGGTCGACCCCGCTACGGCCGAAGGATCCGCGCTTTGGAAATCTACGACGCCGCCCGGTTGGAGAAATTGTAGTACATAGCTGCCTTATCACGCCAATTACATATTGCAATGCAACATAAGGGGCCCTAGGTAGTGCCATATCAAAGGTGAGAGCCCTCGATGAGCCAAGACTGGAATACGAAGTACGGACCAAGGCGGGTACGGCGCGATCCTCCCACGCTGGATGAGGCCATTTTCGCTGCCATCGGCATCACCGACGACCAGGAGGCTCAGGCCGAAATCGCCGCATCTCTGATGGGGATGCCGCTAGAGCTCGTGCTGGCCGAAGTGAAAAAGGCCGCGCGTAGCTCGGCACGATCAGCCACACGCGTGATCGCGGGCGAACAAGGCGCGCAGCGCTCGGTGGTGGTCGAGCGCCGGGTTGTCCGGAAATTCGGTAACGACAAGCGCGCTTGATATCCGCCGTCGGATGATTGTCTGCTGGTCTTGCTGATTGGCGAGCTCTGTCAGAGCACCAGCTGGGTTTGGGTCACGACGGCGACGAGTTTGCCCTCCTCGGTCTCCAGTCGCGTCTGCCAAACCTGGGTACGGCGTCCCCGATGCACCGGGGTCGCGGTGGCAATGACCGTCGTTCCTTCCTTCGCACCGCTGATGAAATTGGTCTTGCTTTCCAGTGTGGTGGTACCGTCGGCATCGGCGGGCAAGTTGACCACAGTCGCCGCTGCTCCGACCGAATCCGCAAAAGCCATCACCGCACCGCCATGAATCGTGTTGCGGACCGTACAAAGATCGGACCGCACCAGCATCCGCGCCACTACGCGATCCATGGTGGCCTCGACGAAGGTAACGCCCTTCAGGTCGGCGAAAGGCATCTTCATCGACTGGATTTTCTCTAGCGGCGTCATACGGCCTGATCCTCCCGGTTTTCATCTCATTCAAAAGCGTTTGTTGCGATCACGGGTTGTCGGATCACGTCCACGGCTGTCCGGTCGAGAATTTCTGGACAAGGCGCATGGCGTTGATTCTAGTCGGTTGTGGACGTCTGCAAGCGTTCCGGGACACGACAGGAGATCAGCGCCATGCCGCATCACAATACAGTATTCGGTGACGTTCTGAGGCTGGTGCCGTGGCATCGGTTTGAAGGGCTTGTGGAAGAACATGACGCGGATGCGCGGGTTCGGCGGCTGTCGACGAAGGCTCAGTTCGTGGCATTGCTGTACGGCCAGCTGTCGGGAGCATCGGGCTTGCGCGAGATCGTGACCGGTCTTTTCGAGCCATACGGCGCGGCTTTATCACCTCGGTGCAGCGCCCGTTCGGCGGTCGACCTTCTCGGACGCCAACGCCAGCCGACCGTTTGCGGTGTTTGCCGACCTGCTGGCCCTCATGATGAAACAGGCCCATCGCGGACTGCGCCGCAAACTTACCGAAGCGGTCTATCTGATCGACGCCACCGCTGGCGCCGAGATGCGTGCTCGGAATGTTGTGGTTCAATCCGTAAAACGTGATGTATTGTTTAATGTATGATGGCTTAAAAGGCCCCGGTCCAACCCCTTGCAGCGCCGTTGCGCGCGATCGGACAGGTGACAACAAGGTATTCCGGCCCGTGATGAAGACCTCCCGCATCGAGCTGTTTTCGATTCCGCTGCTTGGCACCCTGATCCTGTTGGCGCTGATGCATTTCGCCACCGCGCAACAGGTGGGACGCGAACAGGACATTGTCAATTTGCGGCTGGGTCAGCGCATCAAGGTCGACGACGGAACCTGCCCCGCCGGCCAGATCAAGGAAGTGTCCGGCTCCAAAATGACGTCGACGGGAGTGGAGCGGACTCGAAAATGCATTCCGCGACTGGGACCCAAGACCAAATAGGAATGAACAAAGACCAGGCAGGTCTCGGCACCAACTGCACTGTTATCACCGGCGCGATTGGCGTCAGGGTCAGATCAGAACATCAAGCGACCATATCGGCTGCAGGGCGTTTAGCTTGACGGCGCGAACATGCATTGCAACGTCGGCTTGGCGATCTTGGTAAAGGTTGCGCCGATCTCGGCTCGTTTCGACGGCGGCACCCAATCGGTCTCGATCGTGGGTACGCCGGTTTCGCTGATGCCGCGCAGCACAGCTTGGTGAAGATCGTTGTCTTCGACACCTGCTACGGCACGGTCATACAGGCAACTGCAAACCATTTCCGGATGCGCCCAGCGCCCCGCCATATGCGGCACGCACTGATGCACGAATTCATCGCGCAGATCAGAAAGATTCGACGAGTGAACCTCGGCTCCAGGCCAGCCCGGCCAGGAAAACGAATGCAACCGTTGCGACCGCGCTGACACGAAAAAACATGATGCCCTTGACCCAGATACACTTTGTTGGGTGTCGGCCGCAGTTCTAGCGGCCAGCGATATCGATGGCTTGCGAGCCCGAGACAACGATCGGCGCGCCGCTATAGGCAAAGGTGCCGATGCCCCGCGGGCCGGTATCGGAACT
Organism: Pseudomonadota bacterium; assembly: GCA_018971625.1. GTDB lineage: Bacteria > Pseudomonadota > Alphaproteobacteria > Rhizobiales > Xanthobacteraceae > Bradyrhizobium. Next base: position 83,595 of record JAGXAJ010000004.1, on the reverse strand, counting down.
GCCAGCCAGCGCCGGGCAAACCAGACCGAAAGCGAAAAGGATAAAGCTGAGGGTTTTGTGAGGGTTTTCATTTGATTGTCTTCGGCTTGGCGGCCGGCTTTATCCGCCGTTCTGTTGCCGGCTTGATAGGCCGTCCGTTGTTTCCGGATGTCTGCGCCAAAACAGGAAATGGTTTCGTGAGCCGCCTGAATTATTTCGTAGCACAAAACTTGATGAAACCCTCGCCGAAAAACCCTGGCGATCGCAGGCCGTGCGCCCCGGGGCGGTCAACAGCCAACAACTACTGCTCGATCAATGGCCGATATCTATCGCGGCCAAAGTAGCAGGTAATTGGATAGGGACAGGAGATCCGTTGTAGCTGAAGGTCCCTATTCCCGGCAGATCGCGATCGGCCGAACCGGCCATCGAGGGGCCGGTCAAGAGCAGGATGGCAGCAACAATGTAGCTAAGGCCTCGCATCGGACTTCTCCGCTGAATTTCCGCGGATAAGACGCCGGCTATGGCCAGTCGGTTCGAGTCGCGTGCGGATTTTTAACCTTTGCCCGCTGGAGAGAGAGAGCCGTGGCACACCAACTGCTGTGAACCGAAACGCCGGTGCGGCCGACCCAAACTTGAGCGATATGCAACTATCTTGGGCGGATGTGCGTTGAGGTGCCCCCTCTAAGAGGATAGCGGTCGTGGGCAATGATAACATCGACGTTGGCAATGAAACCCCGACCCGCAAGACCGGCCAGCCGAGCGTTGAGCGTTTGTTTGGCAGTAGCGGCTTACCGGAACTGCGGATCGATCAAGAAAATTCTTCGCGGGCAGTACCTCCGGCTATCAGCGGCGCGATGGCGCAACAACACGGCGACAGCGGTCGCGGCAATCAATCGGTCCCACAGGGATTGCTTCACTTAGTGGGATGCCGCGAGAAAGGTCGAGGGCGGCTGCCGGAAGATCCGGCCAAACGATAGGCCGGATTTTCTCATAATGGCCTGTCGTGGCTACTGCACGAAATTGCCGCACTTCTCGACATTGGCATTGCCGGGACCCCAAGGCATGATCGGCACCGATGATGTCGAGTTCTTCGGCGAGCCCTCAATTAATCTGTCCGAATAAACCATGTAGACCAGCACGTTCCGCTTGGCGTCGCAGCCACGGACAATCTGCATCTTCTTGAAGAACATTGAACGGCGTTGCCGGAACATATCGCCCCCCTGTTCCATCTTGTCCTTGAAATGGATCGGGCCGATCTGGCGGCAGGCGAGCGAGATGTCCGAGACCTCCTCGGCAAGCCCCAGCCAGCCCTTAATACCGCCCTTCTCCGGTACTGTGAAATGGCAAGCCACGCCTTCGACCTCGGGATCGTCGATGCCATAGGTCGCAAGCTTGTCGTTCGGGGTGAGCAATTTGAATACCGTGGAACGACGGAAAATCAGGTCCGGCTCGTCGCCAGCCAGTACCGGCGAAGCCGACCACAACACCAGCGCCAGCGCCACCAGCAGTCGGCAACTCGGTTGGGCGACATATTGTCTTAAGAAGGGCAGTATCATGATGATCTCCGTCGATGGGGCAGCGGCGATTCAGAAATCCGCCAAACTATGCTCGGCTTTAACCGAATGTGAGGCTTTTTTGCTACGGTTGAAGCGAAAACCGCAGGGTTGCAAGCCCTGCGCTGGTGAACCCGTTCTCCGTCTGCAACACTGAATATCAAGGTTTGGAAGTGGAATTCGAGTAATGACGTGCGTAAGCCGGGATCGCGCAAAAAGACATCGGATCTCTCCGTTGAACCGGTTTTGGCAAATTGCCGCTCTGACGGTGGCAGGAACGATCGGTGTCGCCGCGCGGGCCGACGCTGCGGTGTTCTGGTTAGATTCTGATTCCGGATATTCGCAGCCGGAGTTCGTGGCGCCGCCGCGGGTGCAGCCGGCACGCCGCCATAAGCAAAAACAGCTCGAAGCAAAGGTCAAGCCAGCGGCCAAGCCGCAGGCTCCGCTGATCATCGCGATCTCGATCAACAAGCAGAACGTCAAGGTCTATGACGCCAATGGACTCTTCGCCTCAGCACCGGTCTCCACCGGCATGACCGGCCACGCCACGCCGATGGGCGCATTCAGCGTGATCCAGAAGCAGAAGATGCATCACTCCAACATCTACAGCAACGCCCCGATGCCCTTCATGCAGCGGATCACCTGGTCAGGCGTTGCAATGCATGCCGGGGTGCTTCCCGGCTACCGTGCCTCGCATGGCTGTATCCGCATGCCGACGGCGTTTGCCATCAAGATGTATGGCTGGACCAAGATGGGTGCGCGCGTCATCGTCACACCCGGCGAATCGATACCCGCGCCTTTCTCGCATCCGCTGCTGGTCACGCGGAAGATCGCGCCGCAGCCGGCGGCCGCAAACGTCCTCAATCCGGATACGTCAACGAATGGAAGCAAGGTAGCCAACATCGACGCGGAGCCGGCGACGCCGGAACCACCGAACCTCGAATTGCGATCGACCGTTGGGCACGATAGTCATCTGATCGCGGTGACGGACGAACAGCCCGCGCCCGCGTCGTTGAACGAACGGACTCATACCGCGGACGCCAGCACTTCGCCTGGGGCGAAGGTGACCGGCACGATGTCCGACACGACGACGCCCGCGTCGCGGACCGATCGCACGGCACCTGCCGCCGAACGTGCTGACAACACGGACGTCACCCCCGAAACGAAATCCGCCACTGCAGAGCCAGCCGATCAAAAGAAGGCCGACCCGGCCGATCCGTTAGCCGCGCCAGCAAAACCCAATGACGTTAAGGCCAGCGCAAAGTCCGACGTTACGGCTGCGACCCATATACCAGCGGACGCCGCCGACCCGAAAAGAGACCAGGACCGCGACCCGGCTGCTGCCCCCGAGCCCGCTCTGGCGATGGCAAAGGGCACCGGCCCGATTTCGGTATTCATCAGCGGCAAGGATGGAAAGTTGTATGTGCGGCAGAATTTTGCGCCGCTGTTCGACGTGCCAGTGACGATCGCGCCAAGCGACCGGCCGCTCGGAACTCACATCTTTACCGCCGAGGCTGACAAGACCGACCCCAACATTCTGCGCTGGTCGGTCGTCACGCTGCCATCGAGCCAAAGGGCGGAACGACGGGACGAGGATGAGCGCAGCACGCGTCGTCGCCGAATCGCAGGTGCCGCGATCACAAAACCCGAACCCGACAGCCCGGCTGAGGCACTGGATCGCCTCACCATTCCTGCGGACGCCATGGCTCGCATCACGGAAGCGCTTTCGACCGGCGGCTCGATCATCGTTTCCGACCAAGGTATCGCCGCGGGTGAAACCGGCGAAGGAACGGACTTCATCGTTTCGCTACGCTAGGCGGCTCTACGGGCTCCTGTTAATATCGCTGGTCAGGAGGGCCGCCTGATCGACCGCAGCGTAGTTGTCCCGGCAGCGCTGGACTGCGATCGCAAGTCCCGGCGATAATGCGGCGCACCGTGGCGCAGGCCGCCATGAGCCGAATCACGGCTTACGCGTTTTCGTTTCCTGCGTTGGCGCCGCGAATCAAGCTCGCCGCCATCGAGATCGCCGAGACGGCACAACGTCAATATGGTGTTACCTTTCGATCACCGCCAAGGCCGTGGTGAAAGGACCGAACGCGCATCCGTTCCATAAATGGGCGGCCGATATCAGACCAAAGGACGTGCCGCGCTGGAACTTCACAAATATCTGATCGGCGTGACGGCAGCACGCCAAGGTGTTTCCTGCGATGGTCGAACCGACGGATAACCAGGTGAGAACAGCCACTGCTCGGGCGTTGGCCGCGGCCTGATAAAAGTCGTTGCGCGCCAGAATTAACCTGTTCGACCGACAATCCCGCGGGGGACGAAAAAGCCGTTGCCGTGGCGGTGGACGCCTGACTAAGCTATTGTGATTCACAGGAATTGCTCGGACCGAGGCTTGAAGAGCTTCGGCCGAACACGGGACAGGTAAGGGGATTAAGATGCGGTCTGCGGCAGGTTTGATCTTTGCCAGCGTGGTTTCGCTCTGCGTGTCGGGCAGTGCATGGTCTCAAACGGCGGCCAAGCCGACGGCCGTCCCACCGGCGCCGCCGCCCCAGGCAGCGCCGCTCCCGGCGCCGGCGCCGGCAACAACTCCTGCTCCGCTTTCCAAAGCCGCCTGCACTAATCCAGATGCGCTCGGCATTGCTCGCGTCGTCGAGATCGACACTACAGGCGGTCCCGGATTCGGTTTCGAGCATTTCAAACAGCTCGATTTCCTGCGCGACCATGAAGTGGTGCTGACGTTCGACGATGGTCCGTGGGTCGGCAACACGCCCACGGTGCTGAAAGCCTTAGCGGACGAGTGCACGACTGGTATTTTCTTCCCGATCGGCAAGCATGCGACCTATTATCCGGAGATCCTCCGTCAGGTTCTCGCCGCTGGTCATACAATCGGATCCCACACTTGGTCGCACGCCACACTGACCAACAAGAAGCTGACTGAAGACCAGCGCAAGGAGGAGATCGAAAAAGGCTTCAGTGCGGTCAAATGGGCTCTCGACGGCGTCTCGCCGGCGCCGTTTTTCCGTTTCCCGGCGTTGCAACACCCGCCGGAAATGGTCACCTATCTCGGCACCCGCAATATCGCGATATTCTCCTGCGATCTGGACTCCTTCGACTTCAAGGCACGCAATGCCCAGCAGGTCATCGACGTCACGATGAAGAAGCTCGACAAGCTGGGCAAGGGCATCATCCTGCTGCATGATTTCCACAAACACACCGCCGAAGCGCTACCCGAATTGCTGCGCAAGTTAAAGGCCGACGGCTACAAGGTGGTGAGGATGATTCCCAAAGCTCCGGTGCAAACGTTGCCGCAGTATGACGAAGAAATCCTGAAGGACACCAAACTGCCGACGGTCAGCGACCGCCCGGTTTCCAGCGTCGTCCAGACCATCTCTGAATAGGTTCTCGTCGGTCGCGACAATCAATGGCCGCACTAAATATTGAAGGCTACGTCATCGTGTCGGCGGACGGCATGCTGGCGAATGCCGCCCACGTGATGCCCGACGAACTGAAGTTCGAGGGCGACAAGCAATTCTTCACAGCGGCGCTCGACCGTGCCGACCTCATCGTGCACGGCCGTCATTCGTTCGAAGACCAGCCCAACTCGCCGCGGCGAAGGCGGATCGTCCTGACCCGGACCATTGCGTCGATCGCGCCCGATCCATCCAATCCAAAATCGACGCTGTGGAATCCGGCAGGCGCGTCATTCCAGGCGGCCTGCGAGCGGGCTGGCGTCGACCACGGCATCCTCGCGATCATCGGCGGCCCTGACGTCTTCGAAATGTTTATGGACCGCTACGATACATTCTGGCTATCGCTGGCACCGCTCGTGCGGATACCTGATGGTGAGGGTTGCTTTCCCGGCGTTCCCGCGCAATCGCCTCAGGAGATCATGGCCGCGCATGGACTGAAACCTGGGCAAGCCCGGATCCTGGACGCAGCCAATCAGGTCAGTGTGACGCCATGGCGGCGGTAAGTAAGACGTCCAAGTAGCCCTCCCGGCGCCCGCAGCGCTGTCGACGCGAAAGTGCCACCAACGCACTACCCGACCAATCGTTTTTCGCGGCCGCTTTTCTCGTCGGACCAAATCCGAATCGTCCGTTGAGCGGTGGATAATACCAGCGTTTCGAACATCTCCCGGGCGCGTTCGACTTGCGGCTTGGAGGCCGATGCACAGCCGGGCCGATTGTGAATGATCATCGTTGTCGTCGACCAATTCAGCCTGGCAGCCTTGCAAGCCACGATCAATCCATCCAGTTGGGCATTTCCAATCAACGATTCGATTGCCTCGATTGGTACCGTCGTGAGGAGCGCAAGGGCCGCCACTACATTGGCGTACTCGCCCTGGACTGCAAATCGATTCACGAATTGATCGTTCAGCTTGCCCTTGCGGTTAAGCTCGAACACCGTGCGTCGGGATTCCGTATAGTCGACCGGCTTCGGCTCCAGCATGGCGGCATGTTCAGCTCCTTTCGCGACCGCGGCTTTAATGATCTCGAGCATGTCGGGCGGCGCCGATTGCAAAATTCGCCCGCGCACTTTGGCGCCGGCTTTTGCAACAAGCTCCTGTAACAACCGAACGGGAATATCCTGTCGACGTCCAAGCTTCTCTGTCAGGCTGTCGTCGCGCTCCGCATCTCGAACAAGCGACACATAAGCAGCCTCAGAGAAGCGAGCGCCTGAATTCTGGGCGAGCGTGCTGCGGACGACCGAATCTCCGCGCACTACCAGCACATCACTCAAGGACTCACTCAGCGTGTCTCGACCGGAGATTGCCAGCAAATGTTCCTGGCCACGCATGTTGGCGATTTCAACAAGGTCTTCGTCCGACAGGCGGCCGGACTTTCTCAAAACCGGCGCGGCAACCGATACATCCTCGTGAAATGCCAGCTTGCGTACAGCGTCTCGCGGCGCAAACGTCAAGCCGGACAGATTGCCGCTAAGTTGGGCCAATGTTCGTGCTTCTGCGCGTTCAATCAATCGAACGAGAACGTCGTCGAACACCTCGATCTGTACTGCGTTGAGACGATCGCCGTCAGCCAGAAACAGGTTCGTTACCTGATGCAGAATCTCGACTCGCCGCGCCGGCGATCGCTCATTGATGGCGTCGTCCAGTTCCGCCAACAACACGGTCGATGCTATCGCAGTCATTGTCGGTTTCCTTCCCCGGGGAAACAAGTGGAGATGGACTAAAATGCCACGCCGACGCGTAGTCCATTTTTCCAAACCATCCGGCAACGCTTTCTGCTGAGACCGTGCAGTAATTCGAACCGAGGCGGAAGTGCTATCTTGCCAGTCAGTTGCAAACAGGCTCCGCCTGCCGAATAGTCGATAACCGTGCAATCGACCGCGGGCGTTTTCTGATCGATAATGATTTTAGCCGTATTGGAAACTCTGCCCGAAGGCCGAACGCGGGCAAATCGTCGCGGATACATGATCAGAACCCTTGCAGTTCATGGCTGAACGGCCGTATCGACCAGCAATTTCGCGCCACGCTGTTTGCCCGCGCCGCCGAGTTCGTCGCGCTTTTCGCCGGTCCAAACAAGCACTGCGCGACCACGGATCCAAACAGGCCGATTGCCGTTCGAAAACAGCTTGTCGCGACCTCAAAATTCGAAAAACGGCCAGACTCGATGAATGAACAAATCCTCGGCGCGAGCAGATCCATCGAATCCCGCCTGTAAACAAAATTCCAAAAATCATTGCACCGCAAAGGCACTTAAGAATCCTCTTACATTTTTGCTGATGGCCACCTCCCGGGCCGAAAAATCGCGGCTCGTGAGGTAGCTAAATGCCTTTTTCCTCGATTCGATGACTAACTTATTTATGTAATAAATTAATTTTCTTCGCAGATAGTTACCAATGACACAGCTGCTTTCGGCGGAACGCAGGCTGAGGGTCGCGATAATTCGTTTATCCTTGTTGAGGGACGGCTACGATTCTTTGTCTCCATTCGCGAGAACCAAATCGTCGGAGCAATTTCGCGCGAATGCGAACGATCGGACGCTCAATTTTTTAGGGGGTGCATTGATTATTCTGGGCTTTGCAGGGAAGCGAGCGCAGACGAATGCTCCGGTCAGGCAATCAAGTCGATTTGAAGATACGGGGGTAAGTTGATGACCTTCGGCACGCGGAAGAGCGAGCGCGTCAATTTCGAGCGCGGCATTGACGTTTTCATGATGGGAATAGACGGAACATGGCGCCGTAACTGCGTCATGTTCGACGTATCGCAAACCGGCGCGCGATTGCACGTCGAAGACTCGATCGAGGGATTAGACCTAAAGGAGTTTTTCCTGCTGTTGTCGTCGACAGGCCTCGCCTATCGACGATGCAAACTCGTCCGGGTGGCCGGCGACCAGATCGGCATCGAATTTCTGGCGCTGAGTAAGTCCAACAAGAAACAGTCCGCCAAATGACCGGCATCCGGAGGGATCGTTCAGGATTCAACGCCGGCAACGGCATCACTGTCAGCAGGGGGCTGCATTTTCATGCGCATCCTCGTTGCCGGTGACAACGTCAGCCAATTATCGATGGTACGTGCCATGCTGGTGCAGCAATGTACGGTCACGTCGGAATTGCTTGCCAGCATGGAACTTCGCGACAATGAAATCGGCGGATCTTCGTCTCGCCGAAAACATTTCTGCGTTGAAAAGAGCAGCCGGACAATTGGGCCAGATACGCAAACGCGTGTTCCTGATCGACCGAAAAAATCGACTTTCCGTCGTTCAGGCCCATGCCCTCGGTGCGACCCACGTCCTGCCAAGTTCTGTCAGCAAGCCTCTGCTGCTGGCAAAACTGATCGACCAGGTCCGCCCGGACTTTGCTTCGGGTGAAGTCTTGTCCGGCGCACTGGCCCCAGCCCAGGCGGGCGCCGCCGCATCGCATCGACGTTTCTGGCCGTATCAACCGGGACGGAGGTCGATGTCCGTGACGCGAAAAACGCCGCCGGCGGGATCGCGGACGCCGTTGCGGAAGAGGGCTTGTCCGATTGGCTCACGACGGTTCGCCAGCACCATGAAGGAACCTATCAGCATTGCCTGCTGGTCACCGACATAGCCGTTGATTTCGGCTTGAGTCTCGGGTTGGGCACGTTCGATCTGGAGCGATTGCATTCGGCCGCGATGTTTCACGACATCGGCAAGGCCCGAATTCCGCTCGCGATTCTGGACAAGCCCGGTCGCCTCGAAGCGGAGGAACGCGCGCTGATCGAAACCCACCCGTCGGCGGGATGGGAAGCACTGAAAGAAAACCGCAATATCTCGCTGGAAATACTCGATGCAGTTCGACATCGCCATGAATACCTTGACGGCAGCGGATATCCCGACGGCCTCGGCGCCGAAAGCATATCCGATGTCGTGCGAATCCTGACCATTTCGGACATCTTTGCGGCGTTGATCGAACAGCGAAACTACAAACCCTCCATGCCGCGTGAACAGGCTTATGAAATTATACAGAGCATGCACGGAAAGCTCGAAGTGCCCCTCGTCGCCGCATTCCGCGAGGTCGCCCTGAACCGCTGACGCGGTCAATCTCCGTTAAGCGATAGGTCGGATTGCGTAATATATGCGCTAGACATCGCCATAAGCCTGTTCGTTGGTCCGCGACCTCCGACTGGATCCCGCGATAACGAACAAGGCGCCGATGATCGACAGGTTTTTCAACGCATCCACCACCGACTTGGCGTTTTCCGGCGGCGATTGATTCCAGAAATCGTGCAAATAGAAAGTCGTCGCGGCGACGAATAAAATCAGCAGGATGGCGAAGAACCTTGTCGCCAGATTGAACGCGATCATCAATCCCGCAATGACTTCGAAGGAGCTCACCGCAATCGCCAGCATCTGCGGCGTTGGCATTCCCGTGATCCCCGCGAGCTGGGTCGTATAGGGCAGCAGCACCGCCGGGATGGTCACCTTGGCGGCGATGAAGTCAGCCGTCGCGGCAAGGCCAAACAACTGGTTTGCTCCCGAATAGAGAAACAGCACCGCGAACAGAATTCTTCCGAAAGTGACAAAGGCTGGCATGGTCGGCCTCGCTAAGTGCTGCAACGATCAGGTCGCTAAAACAATTGTCGCTAAAACAATTATGGGCGTTCCGCCCCGGATTTTCAAACGCTCAAATCACTTCAACGGCACTGGCCCTCAAGGCGTTACGATCTAGCCGTACAGGCCGGATTGCTGCCGGCCCGCGCGCTCCTGGGCTTCAACCGCTGCCACAGCGGTCATGTTGAGAACGCCGCGCGCGGTCACCGACGGCGTCAGGATATGGGCCGGACGCGACGGTCCGACCAGGATCGGGCCGACGGGAAGCGCATTCGCCAGCGACTTGATCATCTGATAGGCGACATTGGCAGTGTCAAGGTTCGGCATGACCAGGATGTTTGCGACGCCTTGCAGGTCGGAATGCGGCAGTATCAGCGCCCGCGCTGCTTCCGACAGCGCGGTGTCGCCCTGCATTTCGCCGTCCGCCTCTATCTCCGGATGGTTCTGTTTCAACAGCGCGGTGGCGCGCCGCATCTTCCGGGAAGACTCCGTATCGTAGCTGCCGAAATCGGAATGTGACACAAAGGCTACCTTGGGCTTGATATTGAAACGCTGGACGTGGATCGCGGCGAGCGCCGCCATTTCCGCCAGCTCCTCGGCGTTCGGATGCGGCCGCACCTGGGTGTCGGCGATGAAGTAGGCGCCCTTGCTGGTGATCATCAGCGCCAGCGCCGCGAAATCGGTGATGCCCGGCAGGAAGCCGATTATCTCACGCACATGACGCAGATGGCTCATATAACGGCCTTCGACGCCGCAGATCATAGCGTCAGCTTCGCCACGCACCACCGCCAGCGCCGCGATCACGGTCGCATTGGTGCGCACCACCGTGCGCGCAGCATCGGGCGTGACGCCGTGGCGGCCGGCGACATCGATGTAGGATTGGACATAGGAGCGATAGCGCGGATCGTCCTCGGGATTGATCAGGTCGAAATCCCGGCCGGCCTTGATGGCGAGACCGAAGCGCTTGATCCGCGCCTCGACGACCGCGGGACGCCCGACCAGAATCGGCCGTGCCAGCTTCTCCTCGAGCACGACCTGTGTCGCATGCAGCACGCGCTCGTCCTCGCCTTCGGCATAGATCACGCGAACCGGCTGGGTCTTGGCCTTGGCGAACATCGGCTTCATCACGAGGCCGGAGCGGAAGGCGAAGCGTTCGAGTTGCGCGGCATAGTCCTCGAAATTCGCGAGCGGCCGCGAGGCGACGCCCGACGTCATCGCTGCCCTGGCGACCGCCGGCGCAATGCGCAGGATGAGCCGCGGATCGAACGGACTGGGAATCAGCGAGCCCGGACCGAAACCTTGCGTCTCGCCGCTGTCGAAGCCAGATGCGATCGCATCCGACGGCGGGTCGCGCGCGAGCTGCGCGATGGCTTCGACGGCGGCATGCTTCATTTCCTCATTGATCGCGGTGGCACCAACATCGAGCGCGCCGCGGAAGATGAAGGGAAAGCACAAGACGTTGTTGACCTGGTTGGGAAAGTCCGAGCGTCCGGTGCAGATCATCGCGTCGGGCCGGGCTTTGCGCGCCTCGTCCGGCATGATCTCGGGATTGGGGTTGGCGAGCGCCATCACCAGTGGCTGGTCCGCCATCTGCTTGACCATGTCCGGCGTCAGCACGTTGGGCGCCGACAGCCCGAGAAAGATGTCGGCGCCATCAATCACTTCGGCCAGCGCCCGCTTGTCGGTCTTCTGCGCATAGGCTGACTTCCAACGATCCATCAGCGTATTGCGGCCGTCATGTACGACACCATCGATATCGCAGACCCAGATGTTCTTGCGCTGCGCACCAAGAGACACCAAAAGGTTGAGGCAGGCGATCGCCGCCGCCCCCGCGCCCGAGGTGACGATCTTGACGTCGGCAAGCTTTTTGCCGTTCAGCAGCAGCGCATTGGTGATGGCGGCGCCGACAATGATCGCCGTGCCATGCTGGTCGTCATGGAACACCGGAATCTTCATGCGCTCCTTGAGCCGCGCCTCGATCTCGAAACACTCCGGACCCCTGATGTCCTCGAGGTTGATGCCGCCGAAGGTCGGCTCCAGCGCCGCCACGGTCTCCACCACACGCTCGATGGTGTCGGCGGCGATTTCGATATCGAACACGTCGATGCCGGCGAATTTCTTGAACAGGACCGCCTTGCCCTCCATCACGGGTTTCGATGCCAGCGGCCCGATATTGCCAAGGCCGAGTACGGCCGTGCCGTTGGAGACCACCGCGACCAGATTGGAACGGGCGGTCAGCGAGGCTGCCTCGGCCGGGTTGTTGGCGATCTCCGTGCAGGCGGCCGCGACGCCCGGCGTATAGGCCAGCGCAAGATCGCGCTGGTTAGCGAGCGGCTTGGTCGCCTGGATCTCAAGCTTGCCGGGTCGGGGCAGCCGATGGTAGGCGAGTGCTGCTGAATGGAGATCTTCAGAATAGGACGACATACGTACTCCCCCCGCGTTTCCGACCCGATTTTTATTTCCCTGTTTTATTTCCTTGGCGCCTTCAGAACAGATCGGATTTCGAGCAGATTGGACCCGATGTGAAGCACGCGCAACCGCTCGGGCGCAACATCGGGTTGTGCGCCCGCCGACACGGCTCTATCGATAGAAATCGCCGAAACCGCAGCTGCATCTGCCTTCTTTAGCCATCCTCGTCGACGCATTGGTCGGCTTCATCGAGAAGCCCGGGGCCACGCTGACGCTGAAGCCGCAAGTGACGGCCAACCCGCTCGGCGCGCTGGCGCCGTTTCAGGGCGAGGCTTCGACGCGACAATGAGCGTCTAAGTCCTGTCCGGCAGATTGAGCCGGATGTGAAGCTCGCGCAATTGCCTGGTGCTGACCTCCGACGGCGCGCCCATCAGGAGATCGACCGCCTGCTGGTTCATCGGGAATAGCGATATCTCACGCAGATTGTTGGTGCCGCACAACAGCATCACGATGCGATCGACGCCAGCCGCCATGCCGCCATGCGGTGGCGCGCCGTACTGGAAGGCGCGGTACATGCCGCCAAAACGTTCGACGACTTCGTTTTCGCCATAACCGGCAATCTCGAATGCCTTCACCATCGTCTCCGGCCGATGGTTGCGGATACCGCCCGAGGCGATCTCGTAGCCGTTGCAGGTGATGTCGTACTGGAACGCCTTGATGGTCAGCGGATCCTGGTTGTTCAGCGCATCGAGGCCACCTTGCGGCATCGAGAACGGATTGTGCGAGAAGTCGACCTTCTTGTCGTCCTCGTTGTATTCGTACATCGGGAAGTCGACGATCCAGGCGAGTTCGAACCGATCCTTGTCGATCAGGTTGAGTTCTTCGCCGAGTTTGGTGCGGGCGAGACCGGAAAACTTCCAGAACTTGTCGGGATCGCCAGCAACAAAGAACGCCGCATCGCCCTCCTTCAATCCAAGCTGGGCACGGATCGCTGCGGTTCGTTCGGGTCCGATGTTGTTGGCAAGGGGGCCTGCACCCTCACCCCCCTCGCGCCACATGATGTAGCCAAGGCCGGGCTGCCCCTCACCTTGCGCCCACGAGTTCATCCGGTCGCAGAACGCGCGGCTGCCGCCGCCCTTGCCCGGAATCGCCCAGACCTGGTTCTTTGGGTCTTCCAGCATCCGCGCGAACACCTTGAAGCCGGAGCCGCGAAAATGCTCCGAAACGCTTTGCATGATGATGGGATTGCGCAGGTCCGGTTTGTCGCTGCCATACTTCTTCAAGGCTTCGGCGAACGGAATCCGCGGCCAGCCCTTTGTTACCGGCTTGCCTTTCGCAAATTCCTCGAACACGCCGGTCATGACCGGCTCGACGGCGGCGAAAACATCGTCCTGCTCGACAAAACTCATCTCGAGATCGAGCTGATAAAACTCGCCAGGCAACCGGTCAGCGCGCGGGTCCTCGTCGCGGAAACAGGGCGCGATCTGAAAGTAACGGTCGAAGCCGGACATCATCAGGAGCTGCTTGTACTGCTGCGGTGCCTGGGGCAGCGCGTAGAATTTTCCCGGATGAATCCGTGACGGCACCAGGAAGTCGCGTGCGCCTTCCGGCGACGACGCCGTCAGGATCGGGGTCTGGAATTCAAGGAAGCCCTGCTCCTTCATCCGCCTGCGCATGGAATCCACGATCGCGCCGCGGGTCATGATGTTCTGGTGCAGCTTGTCGCGACGCAGATCGAGGAAACGGTACTTAAGCCTTATGTCTTCAGGATATTCCTGGTCGCCGAATACCGGCATCGGCAGTTCGCCGGCCGGACCGAGCACCTCGATCTCGCTGACATAAAGTTCCACCGATCCGGTCGGCAGTTCCGGATTGTCGGTGCCTTCAGGGCGGCGGCGCACCTTGCCGTCGATCCGAACCACCCATTCCGAGCGCAGTTTTTCGGCCATGCTGAACGCCGGCGAATCCGGGTCGGCCACGCACTGCGTCAGGCCGTAATGGTCGCGCAGATCGATGAACAGCACACCGCCATGGTCGCGGATGCGGTGGCACCAGCCGGAAAGACGGACGGTCTGGCCGATGTCGCTGTCGCGGAGCGCGCCGCAAGTATGGGACCGGTAACGATGCATGGATATCCTGAAAACTGACGTCGGAGGTTCGAATCGGGCGGCCGGAGCCCGCGCCCGGCGGAGAGCGTCAGGGTTTACCCGAGGCTTTCCGGCGCGGCAACCGAATGCGAGGCGGTTTTCGGCCTCAAAACCGCCTCTTGCCGAATAAGCCGATTGTCTATTGGCCGGCCCTGCCTATGTTACGGCCATGACAGTCCATTTTCCCTTCCAGAACACTTACGCGGCGCTGCCGCCGAACTTCTTCGCACGTGTGGCGCCGACGCCGGTGAATTCGCCGCGACTGGTCAAACTGAACCGCGCGCTGGCGATCCATCTCGGCCTCGATCCGGAACTGCTCGCGAGCCCGGAAGGCGCCGAAATCCTCGCCGGCACGCGACTGCCCGACGGCGCCGACCCGATCGCGATGGCCTATGCCGGCCATCAGTTCGGCCAATTCGTGCCGCAGCTCGGCGACGGTCGCGCCATCCTGCTCGGCGAGGTGATCGACGCCGACGGCGTCCGCCGCGATATCCAGCTCAAAGGCTCGGGCCCGACACCGTTTTCGCGCCTTGGCGACGGACGCGCCGCGCTCGGTCCGGTGCTTCGGGAATACATCGTGAGCGAAGCGATGGCGACGCTCGGCATCCCGACCACGCGATCGCTGGCTGCGGTAGTCACCGGCGAAAGCGTGATGCGCGAGACCGTGCTGCCTGGCGCGGTGCTGACCCGCGTCGCGTCGAGCCACATCCGTGTCGGCACGTTTCAGTTTTTGGCTGCCCGCGGCGATACCGAGGGTGTGCGGCGGCTGGCCGATCACGTCATTGCCCGGCACTATCCGCAGGCCGCGAGCGCCGAACGCCCCTATCATGCGCTGCTGGAAGGCGTGATCGTCCGTCAGGCTGAACTGATCGCGCGCTGGCTGCTGATCGGCTTCATCCATGGCGTCATGAATACCGACAACACCTCGATCTCGGGCGAGACCATCGATTACGGTCCCTGCGCATTCATGGATCATTACGACCCGGCAACCGTGTTCTCGTCGATCGACCAGCAAGGCCGCTACGCCTACGCCAACCAGCCACCGATTGCGCTGTGGAATCTGGTGCGGTTTGCGGAATGCCTGCTGCCGCTGCTTGCCGATCAGCAGGAAAAGGCAATTGCCGAGGCAAAGGACCTGCTTGACACCTTTGCGGGGAAATTCAGCACCGCTCATCAGGCGGGACTGCGCAAAAAGATCGGCCTGTTCTCGGCGCGCGAGGGCGACGAGGCCCTGGTGCAGGACCTGCTGGACGCGATGGCGAAGAACCAGGCCGATTTCACCCTCGCCTTCCGGCGACTGGCCGAGGCCGCACGCGATCGCGCAAACGACGGCGCGGTCAGGCAGTTGTTCGCCGATCCTACCGCCTTCGACGAATGGGCGGCGCGCTGGCGGCAACGCACCGCTGACGAACCGCAGCCTGCCGAAGAACGACGCAACGCGATGCGTGCGGTCAATCCGGCCTTCATTCCAAGAAATCACCGGATCGAGGCGGTGATAAAAGCTGCGGTCAATGGTAACGACTACGCGCCGTTCGAGGAATTGCTGACGGTGCTGTCGAAGCCGTTCGACGACCAGCCGGAATATGCCGGCTACGCCGAACCGCCGCAGCCGGAGCAACGGGTGTTGCAGACGTTCTGCGGGACGTGAGTGTTGTAACGTCATACCCGCCACCGGGTCTCGCCTTCGGCGAGCCCGATGACAGGTTCCAGCGGGTATCCAGTACGTCGTGAGCTCTCGCTCGAATAACTGACGCTCTGGAATACTGGGTCCCCGCTTACGCGGGGACGACAGGATGTGAATCTTCATTCTCGCGACACACGGCGCCCGAGGTTTTCAAACTAGCTCCGCCCAAAGCAAAGAGGGCGCTTGCGATCCTCGAATACGAGGACGATCGCGACCTCTAAGAAGAGGCGCATGCGACCCTCAAGAGAGGACGCAGGGAATGCCGGGTGTCCGATGCACCCGTGGTTTCGGGCAAAAAAATGCCCGGGTAGTGCCACAGGTTCACCGGGATCAACCCGGCATTCCCTGCGCAGTGGTTTTACGGTTTCCTTCGCGCTCTCCCGGGCGACCGGGCTTTCTTGCCACCCTCGCCTGCGCGGCGTGTCGGGCCCGTTAAGGGCCGACATCGCCTGCCGCAAACTTGACGCCAGCGTCGGGGCGTCAGGACCACACGACTTCACCGTACGCCTCCGCGCCGTTCGTCCACGCATAAAAACGCGCGACCACGCCAAAGCGTCCACCGCATCCCGTCCCAACGTTCGTGACGATGGCCAACGTCCCTCTTTCCGGAACAGGACGCCCCGCAAAGGCAACTGATTTGCTTTTTGGGTCAAGCGATCGGCTTGTGATCGCCTGCAGATATTTGCGTTGACGAAGCACTGGTGTAGTCGTCGCGCTTCGTGCCGCTAATGCTGGTGGCAGTGAATGAACCTGAGGTCAGGCTCTGACGCGTAGCGGACTAGAGGGTCAGACATTCGCTATTTGGTGCGAAGTGTTCGCCGTAAGCTACAACCAAGACAAGCGCTTAAGGTCCTTTAATGTATTGCGCCCGCGGCCTCCGGACATAGCGCTTCGAAAGCAGTCGTGGCGACCGAGGTGCCGCCTGCGGAGTTTGATATTTTATCGTTGGTGTCGAGATCGAGAATGTCGTCATCCAAAGCTTGTAGATTGCGCCCAACAAAGTCGGTGTACTTCTTGGTCTTACAATTCGCGTGCAGCGTCGCTTTTTTCCCAATCGTAAACTGGGTGTCATCTTCCAACGTGTGCCTTATGCATTCACTCGAGTAATCGCGGTTGACACGACACCATATGATGGCGCCGTCGCGAGACTTTTCTGCCGTAATACTGGCGTTCTCGGTATTAAGACCGGAACTGGAAATGATCCGCGCATACATCCCTTGACGCTCACCCCACGCAAGCGTCCAGTTGGGTTCGACCGGCGTGGGACCGAGGTAGAGTCGTTGGCTCTTGTCCCACGCGCACAAGCTTGTTTCCTTTATCGGATCGTTTGGGTCGTAGCCAACCCAACAACCACGCTGGTTATTGTAGGACTCACCGAGGGGAATGGTCGTTGCATCTCCGCCCTCGGGACCGCTCCACGACGCGTCGCCCGATCCTGTACTAACCTCTTTCGAGCCGGGCCACGGCCGCAGGTCTGTACCGGGCAATCGCAGTTTGTCGACGTACTCAGCCGAACCAGCCTTTACCCTAACCTGCGCGCTCGAGCCTTTTTCGAATTCGATTCGGAAAGAGCCTACTTTGTCGAGCGGCTTGAACAGACAATTGCCGCCCGCATAACGGATACCTTTTACTTCGAGAAAGCATTGGGCAGGTCGCGCAGGTCTTTCAGCGGTTTCCTCTGCGTGACCCCAAGTACTAACGAAAACGGCAACCAGACCGGTGATGAGGCGGGAAAAGTACAAGACATATCTCCGAGCGGGATAGTCTGAGTTCTACCTGAGCAAGAGTTTCATTGCTACCATGCTTCCGTTTCTGCCCCGAAGCTGACATGTTAGCTGCCGATTGACGCCGACTTTTGATAAGTCACTTGAAACGAGTCCGGCCGACGAAATTCGGGTCGCCGTGGCGCTCCACAAGGTCAGACCAAAACGGGATATATTTTATTTTGTCCGGCCACGGGCGATTGTCGTAACCAGCAAATTCCCGCTCGAAATAATCCTCCAAAGTTGCCCCGTAATAGATGACATCCGACTGATAGACAGAGAACACCGGGTTGCCTCCTTCGTGAGGCTGTTCCGGCAAGTAACGGTGCGCAATCAATGGTATCAGTTTTGGAGCACGCGAAACGACCGCGCGCAAAACGTCTTCGCGTTCGTTAGGGCTGGTCGGCCTCTCTCCCCACTCCGGCCACCAGAGGCCGCTGTTTTCAACATCAAACAGCAGTCCTTCAAATGGCCAAGCCAACATTTTCCGGATCGCGACCTCGTCGGTCCAGAGGTGTCCAACCGATGGCCGCCTATCTCTCAACAAGGCCACGAGATCTGGCGGAAATACCAAGCCAAACTTAGCCTGAGCATCATCGAGTTCGGCCTGTGTGTACCCCTGTTCCCATCTCGCGATAGTCATTCGTTCCTGATCCTGTCGCGCCGGCGCCATAGTGGTCCCTAATGGCATGTCAGCGGAAGATCCGCTCGATTGACGCAAATCGTTAACCCTTTGTCCAGCATCCCACCGCTGGACCTGCGCATGCCGCCCACAAATTAACACGCAGTCAACGGCTTCTCGACCAGTCTACAGACGTGTATTTGTGTCGGAGTATTGCCGTGGACGCGTTGGTGTTTGAATTCATGGGAATGGCCATGATCGCGCTTTGCATCATCGTGCTGGCCGTTCCCTCGCGCCGGCCCTCGGCCCGCCGCCTCGGCGATTCCTGACCGGCACTTTTTGTTCCGCCGGCGCTTGGCTTGGAACCGCAACTCCCGTGAATTGCCCGGCCCACAGCCCTTCACGGCCCGGGAAAATCCACCGTCCGCCCGAAATGCAAGACTCGAATTTGCCGCTCGACCCTTGACATGTCAGCGCTTTCGGCAGAACGCCCTGTCTGGGGCGTCATGGACTATTCATGGATCTGATTACCACCACTTCGGAACTTGCGGCCGTATGCGGCCGGCTCGCCCTGCACCGGGTCATCACAGTCGATACGGAATTCCTGCGAGAGACGACCTACTACCCCCTGCTCTGTGTCGTGCAGATGGCAAGCAGCGAGGAAGCGGTCGTGATCGACACGCTGGCCGAGGGCATTGACCTGAAGCCGTTCTTCGAGTTGATGGCCAATGAGGCGGTACTCAAGGTATTCCACGCCGCCCGCCAGGACATCGAGATCGTCTGGCATCAGTCCGGGACCATTCCGCACCCGATCTTCGACACGCAAGTGGCGGCCATGGTGCTTGGTTATGGCGACAGCATCGCCTACGACCAACTGGTCGAGCGCATCACCGGTCATCGCCCCGACAAGACGCATCGCTTCACCGACTGGTCGCGCCGACCGCTGACCGAGGAGCAGATGCATTACGCGGTCTCCGACGTCACGCATCTGCGCGATGTATTCGCCGCACTCGACGCCGATCTCAAAAAACGCGGCCGCAGCGACTGGGTCAGCGAGGAAATGGAAGTCCTGACCTCACCCCGGACCTACGACTTCCACCCCGAACGGGCCTGGGAGCGGCTGAAGACCAGGATCCGCAAGCCGAAGGAATTGGCGGTGCTGATGGAGGTCGCAGCCTGGCGCGAACAGGAAGCGCAAAGCCGCGACGTACCGCGCAGCCGCGTGCTGAAGGATGATGCGGTCGGCGACATCGCCACTCATGCGCCGACCAGCCTCGAGCGACTGGCCAATTTGCGCTCGCTGCCAAAAGGCTTCGACCGGTCGAAATGGGGGGCCGATATCGTGGCCGCCGTGCAGCGCGGCCTCGCGCGCGACGCCAATACGTTACCGAAGATCGAAAAGCCGCGCGGCAATTCCAACGGGGCTGCGACGGTCGAGCTTCTGAAAGTACTGCTGCGAATGACGTCCGAGCGACACGCCGTCGCCAGCAAGGTAATCGCGACCGTGGACGATCTGGAACAGATCGCGGCCGACGATAATGCCGATGTCGGCGCGCTGCACGGCTGGCGTCGCGAACTGTTTGGCGAAGCAGCCCTTGCGCTAAAGCATGGCAAGCTCGCGCTCGCGGTCGAGAAAGGCCGCGTCATCCGGGTCGATCGGAGCTGATTTCCTGACGGCCAGAGCCGCCCCTATTCCCTATGAACTGGCACGATATCGTTTAAGGCTGGCGGCGTCAGATGCTACTGTGAGCTGTCGCCAAACAACGGAAGCATTCTCCGCTACCATTTGTACTCGACACCGACAGTGCCCTGATGCTGCTGCATGTTGGCGCGGAGCTTGCCGTCGTAATTGGCGTAGACACGCCATTGATTGGTCAGGCTGAGCGAGGCGGCAGCACCGACGTCGGCACCATACTGGCTCTCGCCGATGCCCTGCAGGGTGATGCTCTCGGGGCCGAGACTGACCAGAACCGAGCCAAAATTCTGCGCGACATTGTCGACGAATTTGCCATAGGCAGACAGATCAAGAATCTTCTGGTCGAAGATCCAGTAGTGTCCGATCTCGGCGCCCAGCAGAATCCGCGAGCGATCGACCGTCGTACCGCTCGTCATCACCGGATCGAGACCGCCTGCTTCCTGAAACGCGCCGGTCGAGGCGTGCACATATTCGAACGCGGCCTTCGGCACGATGCGGCTCTGATCCAGATTCCAGTAATAGCTGAGTTCGGTGAGCGCGCCATCGATCCGTCCGGTATAGCCGGCGGTCGCCAGGCCAAAGCCGGTGTCGCGGCTGGAATTGATGTTGCCTACGCCATGGACCAGCGCCGCGGCCCAGGTCCATGGCCCTTTGTCCACCGAGGCGTTGAAGCCGAACTGAGTGAGGTCAAGCGACGCCGACTGCAGCGCCAGTGGAACGTCAATGGCGGTTCGGCTCTGGTCGATCGAAAGACCGATATTGACGCCCGGCGCAAGCGTCGCGCCGAGGCCCGCAACGCCGCCATAGGTCTGGCGGTGATCGCCGACGAATGCACCTTGCGCTGACGTTGTGGCCGAAATGCCGTAGGCCTCGCCCCAGGTGCGCAAACGCAGCGGCGTATCGGTCGCTTCCGAAGCGCCACCGCCGCCCGGATTGTTGCGCAGCGTGTTACCGAAGCCATGTGAGGCCTGGTTTCCGAGCCGCTCAAGGAAGCTGCTGCCGAGATCGGTTACCGCCGCTCCCGCCGCCAAGGTGGAATCGACCGAACTCGGGGTTGGCGTTGGTGGCGCGGGCGTCGGCGCGGGTCCCGGACCCGCGACCTGGGCCTGCGCAGCGGTCGACGCCAATGTCACGACGAACACGATGCCGAGCGCGACAGCGACCATGGGCGCCGCGATCCATCGTCGGCCGTTGCCGGTTTTTCCCGCCCATGAAGGTCGCAATGAGCAGCGCATCAATATCATTCCTGCGAGGAGCGCAGCCCGGCAAAAAAATTAGCAAAATATCTATCGGACGTGACCGATTTGCTCCCAGTTCTTGCGGAGCGTCAATCGGTGCCGCCTCCCGTGCCAGGTTGATTGCCGGACATTGTTGTTCTGCTGCCACAGGTCGAAAACACGCGAACCTGATACCGAACGATTGCGGAGCCTGCGACAAAAGCTTGCTAACCAGCAAAATTCGTGTTGCAATATCGGGCACAATCGGATTCAGGCCGTTCGACTGTGCGTTTCGCGACCAGGAAATTGAGCAGGACCTCGGTAAGCCCGTTTGTGGCGTGGCACGTGGAAAACGTGGCCGCGTCTTTTTTACGTCTAGAAACTTTGGGAGACAGACGATGCAGAAGGGCACCGTCAAGTGGTTCAACCCGACCAAGGGTTATGGGTTCATCAAGCCCGCCATCGGCGATAAGGACGTCTTTGTTCATATCTCCGCTGTCGAGCGCGCGGGACTCTCGACCCTCAACGAAAATCAGGTCGTGGAATATGACCTTGTGGAAAACCGCGGCAAGACCTCCGCGGAGAACCTGAAGGTATCCTGACTTCCTCACGATCCGCGCAAGCCGACGTAACGTGCTCCCCGGCTCGCGCCGGGGATTTTCTTTGGCCCGAATAATAAAAAGTCCATGATGCGTTTTCGGGCGAAGTGGAGGAATGCGTTCTTTCTGGCCACGCAGCAAGGCGACGCGGATTTGGACTTCTCCACAGCGGAGTTCTGAACTGAGCTATTTTTGCAACGGTCCGACATGAAACAGGCCGACCCGCCTAATCAGAACCAACTGACGATGGCTTTTCAGGTAGATTGCACCCAGCTTTTTCCGAGTCCAAATTGACGTTGTTGGGGGCACGATGCGAAATTCGAAATTGAAAATGACCGCCGCTGTTGCAGTTGGCACGATGCTAAGCATCGGCGCGGCATCGGCCGCTGACCTCGCCGCGCGCCCCTACACCAAGGCTCCGCCAATGGTGCCGGAAGTCTACACCTGGACGGGTTTCTATGTCGGCGGAAACGTGGGAGCGATTGGCTTCGGCGGCAATGCCATCCACCAGTGTACCAGCCCCGCCGGTGTCGCTTCCGGAACGGGTTGCGAGCTGGTGCCCGATCTAGGTCTCAATGACACTGGTGTTCTCGGCGGCGTGCAGGCCGGCTACAACTGGCAAAGCGGCCGTTGGGTGTTTGGCCTGGAGGGCGACATCGACGGGACGGGCTTGAGAGGCTCCGCCGGGACCTCGGGCGTGTTTCCGGTGGTCGGCGGAGGCGTCACTCCCTCCATCACTGTCACCGATACGGCTCGGCTGGATTGGTTCTCGACGGTGCGCGGTCGCCTCGGTGTCACGAGCGGGGCAGCGTTGTTCTATGTCACGGGCGGCGCAGCCTTCGGCGGCGTGCAGGCTTCGGCCAACTATGCAGGTCCCGTTAATGGTTTCCCGTCCTCGGTCAGTTCGACTCGCGGCGGCTGGACCGCGGGTGGCGGTATCGAATGGGGCTTTGCCCCGCAATGGAGCGCCAAGCTCGAAGGCCTCTATTACGATCTCGGAAGCGTGAGCTCGATTGGAACGTCGGTGCCACCCATCAACACCTTCACCGACGGAACCCGTTTCGAAATCAACGGCTGGGTCGCGCGCATCGGTGTCAATTACCGCTTTGGGGGACCGGTGGTCGCGAGATACTGAGCTATCGCAGCGCGGGCGAGATCAGGCGACCGCCGAGATCGATACTGCCCGTGGTTTGGCAGACATTGCCTGCGACCCGGATGCCACCGCCGGCTAGCAGTCTCAATGCATCGGGATAGATGCGGTGCTCGACCTTGAGGATCCGCGCCGCAAGCGTCTCGGGCGTGTCGTCGTCAGCAACCTGAACGGCGCCCTGCATCACAATCGGCCCGGCGTCGGTTTCCGGAATGACGAAATGCACGGTGGCGCCGGAAATTTTCACGCCGGCTTCCAAAGCCTGACGCGCGGGATCTATTCCTGGAAATGAAGGCAGCAACGAGGGATGGATGTTGAGCATCCGGCCGTACCAGCGCTGCACGAATTCGGCGGTCAACAACCGCATGAAACCGGCCAGGCAAATCAGCTCGACTCGGTGCTCGTCCAGCGCCGACTGCACCTGCGTCTCGAACGCCGCACGATCCTGACCGAACGGCTTGCTCTCGATGATGGCGGTGGCAACGCCGTTCCGGACCGCGAGCGCCAGCCCGCCAGCGTCCGCGCGGTTGGAAATCACGACGGCGATTTCGGCCGGGAAATCCTGCGCGCTGGCGGCCTGGATCAGCGCAGCCATGTTCGATCCGCGTCCCGAAATCAGAATGGCGACACGGCGTTTCATCGCTTCACTGCGCCAGATCGAGATGGCCGTTATAGACCACGCGGTGTTCGCCTTCGACCTTGATCACCTCGCCCAACGGCGTAACGGTCTCGCCGTTTTGCTTGAAAACGTCGCTGACCCGGTCGATGGCGTCGGGTTTCACGATCACGATCATGCCGATGCCACAATTGAAGGTGCGCAGCAATTCGGGTTCGGTGATGCTGCCCTGCTCCGCCAGCCATTTGAACACCGGCAGCACCGGCAAACGCGCCAGATCGATGCCGACGCCGAGATGCTTCGGCAGCACGCGCGGGATGTTGTCGGTGAAGCCGCCGCCGGTAATGTGGGCGAGCCCCTTGACAGCGCTGGTCTCGCGGATCGCACGCAGGCAGGAGCGCACATAAAGTCTTGTCGGCGCCAGCAGAGCGCCGCCCAAGGTCATGACCGGCGAGAACGGCGCCGGCGCGTCGTAGGCAACCCGCGACTGTTCGACGATCTTGCGCACCAGCGAGAAGCCGTTGCAATGTACGCCCGACGAGGCCAGCCCGATCACCGCGTCGCCGGCGTCGATATCGGGCCGAGGCAACAACGCGCCGCGTTCAGCGGCACCGACCGCAAAGCCGCCGAGGTCGTAATCACCGTCCCTGTACAGTCCGGGCATTTCAGCGGTCTCGCCACCGATCAGCGCACAACCGGATTCCCGGCAGCCTTCGGCGATGCCGGCCACGATCGCAGCCGCGGCTTCCGGGTCGAGCTTGCCGCAGGCGAAATAGTCCAGGAAGAAAAGCGGCTCGGCGCCCTGCACCACGAGATCGTTGACCGACATCGCCACCAGATCGATGCCGATGCTGTCATGCAGGCCGGTCTCGACCGCGATCTTGAGCTTGGTGCCGACGCCATCGGTGGCCGCGACCAGCACCGGATCGGTAAAGCCGGCGGCCTTGAGGTCGAACAGGCCGCCGAATCCGCCGATCTCGGCGGCGGCGCCGGGACGTGCGGTGGCACGAACCAGCGGCTTGATCAGGTCGACCAGGCGATTGCCTGCATCGATGTCGACGCCCGAATCCGCGTAAGTGAGGCCATTTTTACCGTCGGTCATGCCCGATTCCAGATGATGGCGGCTGGTTACGTCCGAATCCGCCGCCGTGCAATGGCTCGCCAGCCGCGCCCGCCTGTACTATGTACAACAGGAACCAGCTCGACCAAAGGGCAGGATCTTTAGCGAAATCAGGCCGGTAGTGGCCGGGAAGCGCCGCGTGAGTATTCCGAATATCATTACGCTGGGCCGCATTCTTTTGGTCCCGTTCATTGTCTGGGCGATCGCCTCCAACCAGATGGAGATCGCGTTTGCGATCTTCGTCGTCGCGGGCGTCAGCGACGCGGTCGACGGCTTTCTGGCCAAACGCTTCAACATGACCAGCGAACTGGGCGCCTTGCTCGATCCGCTGGCCGACAAGGCGCTTCTGGTGTCGATCTATGTGGCGCTCGGGATCTCGGGCGAGTTGCCGCGCTGGATCGTCATCCTGGTGGTTTCGCGCGACATCATGATCGTCGGCGCGGTGATCGTGTCATGGCTGTTCGGCAAGCCAGTCGCGATGAAACCGCTGATGGTGTCGAAACTCAACACCGCCACCCAGGTAGCGTTCGCCGCACTGGTGCTGGGCTCGGTCGGCTTCGGCTTCAATATCGCACCCTACGACCAGGTGCTGATGGTCCTCATTACGATCTTTACATTGACGTCGGTCTCCTTCTATCTCGTGGAATGGGCGCGGCACATGAGTACGATCGAAACCCGTTGAACTTCTGACCGCTAGCGGCGCCGGCATTGTCCGGCATGGAGTGATTGCGTGGCAAGCCGCGTTCAACCTCGTCAGCTCGCCTTCGCGTTGCCGCACGCCGAAAGCCTTTCCCGCGACAATTTTCTCGAAGGACCAGCCAATGCCGCGGGGCTGGCGCTGGTCGATAGCTGGCCCGATTGGCCTAACCCCGTGATGCTGCTGGTCGGCCCCGAAGGTTCCGGCAAGAGCCACCTCGCGGCAATCTGGGCCGAACAGACCGGCGCCCGCTCCACCAGCGCGCACGTCCTTACCGCCGCAGAAGTACCGCGCCAGCTCGCCACGGGAGCGCTGGTAGTCGAGGACCTGAAATCTGCGGAATTCGACGAACGCGCGCTTTTCCATCTGCTGAACCTCGCGCGCGAAGACGCCGCATCGGTGCTAATCACCGCGCGCGTGCCGATAGCTTCCCTCAACATCGAACTGCGCGATCTCAAGTCTCGCCTTCGCGCGATACCGGCGATCGAGCTGTCGCCGCCCGACGATCGGCTGTTCCGGGCGTTGATCGTGAAATTCTGCGCCGACCGCCAGATGGCGGTTGACGAGAGCGTGGTCGGCTTTCTCGCGGCCCGCATCGAGCGATCGGTTGTCGCCGCGCGGCAGACGGTGGAACTGCTGGATAGCGAGGCGCTGCGGCTGGGCCGCCCGGTGACCCGGACGCTGGCCGCTGAATTGCTGCGTCGAGACAGACCTCAGGCGACCCGAGGCTGAGCTTAAGGCCGGATCAAGACTAATAGTTTGCCATTCGCGCAGCCGCTCCCGTCTTGACGGGGGCCGCGCCCGGAACGTCAATGTCATTGAAACGTCATCGCGATAACACATGCTTTGCGGAGCGCTGCCGCAAATCGCCTGGCCGTTTGTTTCGAGATGGACCGAATTCTTATGGACTCCCCGCAAGCCATTGTAACTAAAGAAAAAGATGAGCCAGCCGAGGCCACCTCGTCGATGGCCCGGAGTCGCGAGCGCTTCATCAACCGCGAGCTTTCCTGGCTGCATTTCAACCGCCGGGTACTCGAGGAATCCGTCAATCCCCGCCATCCCGCGCTGGAGCGGGTCAGGTTTTTGTCGATTTCCGCCAACAACCTTGACGAGTTCTTTATGGTCCGGGTCGCCGGCATCAAGGCCCAGGTCCGCGAAGGCATTATCGAGCGCAGCCCGGACGGACTGACGCCCTCGGAACAACTCGTCATGATCAACGAGACGGTCTCGACGCTCGCCAACGATCAACAGGCGATCTGGCGCGATCTGCGTGGATTACTCGCCGGCTTCGGCATCGTCCTGGTCGACGGCCGCGACGTTACCAAGCCCGAGCGCGCCTGGATCGAGGATCACTTCCTCCACAACATCTTCCCGCTGCTCACCCCGCTTGCGATTGATCCGGCGCACCCTTTCCCCTTCATCCCGAGCCTCGGCTTCACGGTGGCGCTGCATCTGGCGCGGGTGTCCGACGGCAAGCCAATGAACGCGCTCATTCGCATGCCCGGCAAGATCGACCGCTTCATCCGGATGCCCGCCGGCAAGGACGGCACGGTGCGGCTGATTACGCTGGAAGAGGCTACCGGCCTGTTTATCGGCCGCCTGTTCCCCGGTTACACCGTCAAGGGCCAGGGCGCCTTCCGCATCATCCGCGACTCCGAACTCGAAATCGAGGAAGAGGCCGAAGATCTGGTTCGCCTGTTCGAGACCGCCCTGAAGCGGCGGCGGCGCGGATCGGTGATCCGGCTCGAGATCGAAGCCAAGATGCCGGAGGAGTTACGCGCTTTCGTGCAGCATGCGCTGTCGACCGCGCCTGACGAGGTTTTGCTGGTCGAGGGCGTGCTGGCGATGAACGAATTGTCGCAGCTCACCCGGCTCGACCGCCCGGACCTCGAATTCGTGCCTTACGTGCCGCGTCATCCCGAGCGCGTGCGCGATCATGGCGGCGATATCTTCGCAGCGATCCGGCAGAAGGATCTGATCGTCCATCATCCTTACGAATCGTTCGACGTCGTGGTGCAGTTCCTGCAACAGGCGGCGCGCGACCCCGACGTCGTCGCCATCAAGCAGACGCTCTACCGCACCTCGAACAACTCGCCGATCGTGCGCGCGCTGGCGGAAGCGGCCGAAGCCGGCAAGTCGGTGACCGCGTTGATCGAGCTCAAGGCGAGGTTCGACGAGGAAGCCAACATCCGATGGGCGCGCGATCTCGAGCGCGCCGGCGTGCAGGTGGTCTACGGCTTCCTCGAACTGAAGACCCACGCCAAGCTGTCATTGATCGTGCGCCGCGAGAGCGGCAGCCTCACCACCTATGTCCATACCGGCACCGGCAACTATCATCCGGTGACGGCGCGCATCTATACCGATCTGTCCTACTTCACGTCCGATCCGATCATCGGCCGCGATGCCGCGCGCGTATTCAACTACATCACCGGCTACGCCGAACCGAGCGATATCGAGAAGATGGCGGTATCCCCACTCACCCTGCGCAAGCGCATCCTCGAACATATTCGCGGCGAGACCGGGCACGCACGTCACGGCAGGCCGGCGGCGATCTGGATGAAGATGAACTCGCTGGTCGATCCCGACATCATCGACTCGCTGTATGAGGCCTCGCAGGCCGGCGTCTCGATCGAACTGGTGGTGCGCGGCATCTGCTGCTTGCGGCCCGGGATTCCCGGCCTTTCCGAAAACATCCGCGTCAAGTCGGTGATCGGCCGATTCCTCGAACACGGCCGAATCTACTGCTTCGGCATGGGTCAGGGCCTGCCCAGCGCAAAAGCGGCTGTGTATATCTCGTCGGCCGACATGATGCCGCGTAACCTCGATCGTCGTGTCGAAGTGCTTTGCCCGCTGCAAAATCCCACGGTGCATCAGCAGGTTCTCGAACAGATCATGGTCGCGAACCTGAAGGATACCGAGCAAAGCTGGCAATTGTTGCCGGACGGGTCCTCAACGCGTATGAAGGCCGCGAAGGGCGAGGAGCCCTTCAACCTGCATAACTATTTCATGACGAATCCGAGTTTGTCTGGCCGTGGAAAGTCGCTCAAGGAATCCTCGCCACGGCGCCTTACGCGCCGCAACGAACGTCAGCAACCCTCATAAGGGATTTTCGGGGTGAAGCGGCCGCGCAAGCGAACCAGCGTCGCGGTCATCGACATCGGCTCCAACTCGGTGCGTCTCGTCGTCTACGCGTCGATGGCCCGCAGCCTGGTGACGATCTTCAACGAGAAAACGCTGTGTGGCCTCGGCCGCGAAGTCCAGAGCACCGGCCTGCTGGCGCCCGATGCGGTGGCGAAAGCGCTGACCTCGCTGCGACGGTTTCGTGCATTGTGCCGGGTGCAGAAGGTTGGACGCGTCCACGCGATCGCCACCGCCGCCTGCCGCGACGCTACCAATGGCCCCGACTTCATCGCCAAGGCCCAGCGCATTTGCGGCGTCAAGATCAATATCCTGTCGGGACCGCGCGAGGCTCGGCTGTCCGCGCTCGGCGTGGTGTCCGGTGTACACCGACCGGACGGCATCGTCGGCGATCTCGGCGGCGGCTCGCTGGAACTGAGCGACGTGCGCGGCAATCGCCTGCACAGCGGCGTGACGCTGCCGCTCGGAAGCCTGGCGCTGCAGGACTCCTCGGAAAGATCGCTAAAGCGTGCCGAGCGCATCGTGCGCACCGATCTCTCCGCGGTCGACCAGTTGAAAGCCGGTCGCGGTCGCATCTTCTATGCGGTTGGCGGCACCTGGCGCGCGCTGGCGCGCATCCACATCATCCAGAGCGGCTATCCGTTGCGGGTGATGCACGGTTATTCGATCCCGGCGCCGGCCGCGCTCGATTTCCTGCAGCGGCTGCGCCGTCTCGCCGCTGCCAACATGCTGGCCAATATCGAGGTCGTCGCCGACGCGCGGCGACCGCTGTTGACCTATGCGGCGTTGGTGCTCGAATACATCATCCGCGTCGCCAACCCGAAGACCATCGTGTTTTCGACCTTCGGCGTGCGCGAGGGGCTGCTCTACGAGTTGCTGCCCGAGGCGGAACGCGCGCAGGACGGGTTGCTCTGCGCCGCGCAGGATCTCAACGAGCTGTTGTCGCGTTCGGCACGCCATGCGCAGGAGTTGATCGGTTGGACCGATCGCCTGGTCCGGGTGGCAAAGTTGCGCGAAACCGACGAAGACCGGCGGCTGCGCCACGCCGCCTGCCTGCTCTCGGATATCGGATGGCGGATGCATCCGGACTATCGCGGCGAGCAGACTCTCCATCTCATCACCAACGGCAATTTCGGCGCGGTCAGCCATATCGGCCGGGCGTTCATCGCCCTTTCGGTGTTTTATCGCTATGCCGGTCTCAGCGAAGAAAACGAGCCACCGGCGCGGATTCGCGAACTGGTGCCGCTCAACATGGATGAGCGGGCGCGCATTCTCGGCGCGGCGTTTCGTGTGGCCCATCTGGTATCCGCGGCGCGCCCCGGCGTATTGCCCGCAACCCATTTCCGCACTGACGGCCGCAAGCTGATGCTGGTGTTCGAACATCAGTTGGTCGATCTCGTCGCCGACCGTGTCGGCAGCCGTTTCAAGCAACTCGCCCGGCTGCTGGGCCGCTCGGGATCGGTCATCCGGCGATAGGCCGGCTGGAACCCGCGGAATTCACTTCGTTCGATCCGCGTTGCGCTGCTACCATCCGAGCCAGCCATCCCCTGGAGGACTTGATATGGCCGAATACAGCGCCCTGTCGCTCGCCGAGTTAGACAATCGTATCGCTATTGCCCGCGACAACATCAGGCAATTGATCGAGCAGGCCGCCGCCGCTTCCGGCGAGCGCAACGAAGAGCGGATATCCGAACGCCTGGCACAGCAAAATGCTGAACTCGACGCGCTGTCGAAGGCGCGCGATGCGCTTTCAGTCAGGCGTTAGAACATTGACGGTATCGTGTTGAATCCGCATGCCGTCGCGTGGTTCAGCGCTTATGCCGGATCTGCCGGGCGAGTCGTCTCGTCCGCAACCGGCGCCACAAGCTGATCAATGCGTCGAAGCGCGCGTCGCCGCCAGATCGACCCTGCCACCAGCACGGCGACCGCTCCCAGCACCGAGCAGATATATTCGTCGATATCACCGTTGAGGCGGATAGGCGGCGCCCAGCCGAAGACCGTCGAGCTGGCGTCGAGACCCAGCGCGATCTTGCCCTCGAGCGCTCGGTCGAGGATCGGCTGAATGGCGGGGTCGGTTGCGATCACATCGCCCGCGATCCAGCCGAGCAATGCCGCACCGAGCCAGATCAGGATGGGAAACCGGTCCAGCACCAGCATGATCAAGGCAGCGCCGGCGATGATCATGGGTATGCTGATGGCCAGGCCCAGCACCAGCAATGCAATCTCTCCATTGGCGGCAGCGGCAACCGCGATGACGTTGTCAAGACTCATGACGATGTCGGCGAGCACCACGATCCTGATCGCGTGCCAAAGATTGGTGCCCGCGGTGATATCGCCGCCGCTCTCTTCCGGCACCAGCAGCTTGGCCGCGATCAAAAGCAGCGCCAATCCACCGACCAGCTTCAGATAAGGCAAGCTTATCAGGGTCGCGACGATGCCGGTGAAGGAGACTAGCAACACCACGGCAATGCCGGCGCCGATGGTCATCCCCCACAGCCTTTGCCGCGGCGCCAGGCCGCGGCACGCCATCGCGATCACCAGCGCGTTGTCGCCGGACAGCAGCACGTTGATCCAGATGATCTTGCCGACCGCGAACCAAAACGACGGCTTGACCAGGTCCGCCTGGAATTGCGTCAGAAACGCTCCGACATTGGCGGGATCGACGTGGTGCCAGTTCACAGTCCGCCCCTGTTGGCCCGGCGGCCCTTGCGGCCAGAGCCTTTTCCGTTCCGATGGAATCGCAACGCGGCTCTGGATTCTTGTTTGGACGCGTTTTCTTTACGCGAACCGGTATCCACCTCGCTCGAAAACGCTCTAGAATGTCGCGCGAAATTTCGCGTCAATCAACCGACGATTTCGTTGCCCGAGAAAAACTGCGCGATTTCGATCGCCGCGGTTTCGGCAGCGTCAGAACCATGCACCGAGTTCTCACCAATCGAATTGGCGTGCAGCTTGCGGATGGTGCCTTCTGCCGCCTTGGAGGGGTCGGTCGCGCCCATGACGTCACGATGCCGGAGCACGGCCCCCTCACCTTCGAGCACCTGAACAACGACCGGACCGGAGATCATGAAATCCACCAGTTCGCCGAAGAAGGGTCGCGCCTTGTGAACGGCGTAGAACGTTTCGGCCTGTTCGCGAGTCATGCGGATGCGCTTTTGCGCCACGATGCGAAGGCCCGCTTGCTCGATCAGCGCGTTGATTGCGCCGGTAAGATTACGCTTGGTCGCGTCCGGCTTGATGATCGAAAAGGTGCGTTCAATCGCCATGATCTCGTCCTTGAATACAACTGAGGGGAGTTGCGGCGCTTATATCGGCGCCGTGATGGGACGGCAAGCCAAGCGGGCCGACAATGCGCCAAGAGTCAAAATTAACGCGATTTCACCAAGGTGAACCCAATCTGAAACGTGCATCCCGGTCCGGTTCATACTTTGCCGGATAGTCTCGCGGACAACCGGATGTCCACCGCAGGCAAAAGCATCCGGGACCCGCGATTTGACCTGCGGCGCAAGACTTGCGCCGAAGCTTCGAAGGAGATGATCCATGTTGTTACGCAAACTTTCGCTTGTTGCAGTTGCCGCGGCATCGCTGGGTGCGGCCGCGCTGGCGCCGACCTCAGCCTCGGCCTGGGTCGGTCACGGCTGGCACGGAGGCTGGCATGGTGGTTGGCACCGCGGTTACGCCTGGGGCGCTCCGCGCTTTTACGTCGGCGGCCCCGCCTATTATGGCTACGGTTACGGCGGCTGCTATGTGCGGCGGCTGGTCCCGACCCCCTGGGGGCCGCGCTGGCGTCTGATCAACCGCTGCTACTGATCCGCGCAAAGCGATTCGTATTGCCAAACGAGTTCCGGCTGTAACGGCCGGAGCTTTTTTGTTCCGCGCGCGTTTGCAATTTGGGCGGGAACAATGTTTTTGGGCGGGAACAACGTTGCCGTTCATTCCCATTTTACCAAAAATGACGCTGACCGGTCCGAACCGCGAAACAATTTTTGGCTCGCGGCATTGTTTTCGCACGACGAGACGGAACGACCGACCAGCGGAAACAATAATGCCCAACCGGATCAACGAGATCAGCGAGACAATCGATCACGCTACCAGCCGATCGATCTGCGACGCCGTTGGCGAACGGCTGCGGCAGAACCTGCGCCCGGATGCCCTCAAGCCGTCCTCTCATCTCGAACACCTGATCGATGAACTGCGCCGGCGCGATGACGAAGGTCTCGCGCAAAACTAGCCAAAAAAACACCCGAAGGCATTTCGCGTCATCGACGGACCGACATTTCACGCCCACGCGGGTTGCCTTTGGCTGCGGCTTTGGTGACAAGGCCGCATGCTCTCGCTCACCGACATATCAATCCGGATCGCCGGACGACTCCTGATCGACAACAGCTCCGTGCAAATCGTGCCCGGCGCCCGTGTCGGGTTTGTCGGCCGCAATGGCGTCGGTAAATCCACCTTGTTCCACGCGATCCGGGGCGACCTGCCTTTGGAGAGCGGCAGTATCTCGATCCCGCCGCGCTGGCGCATCGGCAGCCTTGCCCAGGAAGCGCCCGACGGGCCGGAAAGCCTGCTCAATGTCGTATTGAAAGCCGATCTGGAACGTGAAGCGCTGCTCCACGAAGCCGAAACCGCGCAGGATCCGGTGCGGATCGCCGATATCCAGACCCGGCTGGTCGATATCGACGCGCATTCGGCGCCGGCGCGCGCCGCCGCGATCCTCTCCGGGCTTGGATTTTCCACCACGGACCAGGCGCGGTCCTGCTCCGAATTCTCCGGCGGCTGGCGGATGCGGGTCGCGCTCGCCGCGACGTTGTTCGCGGCCCCCGACCTGCTGCTTCTCGACGAGCCGACCAACTATCTCGACCTCGAAGGTACATTGTGGCTGGAAGACCATTTGGCGAAATACCCACGCACCGTGATCGTGATCAGCCATGATCGCGACCTGCTCGATACTTCGGTCGACCAGATCCTGCGCCTCGATCGCGGGAAACTGACTCTCTACAAGGGTGCCTATTCCTCGTTCGAGGAACAGCGCGCCACACGCGAGATGCTGGACGCCAGGCACGCCAAACGTCAGGCCGACGAGCGCAAGCGGCTGCAGGCCTTTGTCAATCGCTTCAAGGCCAAAGCCTCGAAGGCCCGTCAGGCGCAGTCGCGCGTCAAGATGCTGGAGCGAATGAAGCCGGTCCCGGCGCTGGTGACCCAGGACGTCCACGAAATCTTGTTTCCGACGCCAGAGAAGATGCTGTCGCCGCCTATCATCGCGGTCGACAACGTCTCGGTCGGTTATGACCCGAAAAGGCCGGTGCTCAATCGCGTCACCTTGCGCATCGACACTGATGATCGCATCGCCCTGCTCGGCTCCAACGGCAACGGCAAATCGACCCTGGTAAAGCTGCTCGCCAACAAGCTGCCGCCATTTTCCGGTCAGGTCACCCGCGCCGAAAAGCTCGCGATCGGATATTTCGCGCAACACCAGGTCGACGAGCTCAATCTCGACGGCTCGGCCTACGACCACGTCCGCCGGCTGATGCCCGACGCGCCCGAAACCCGGGTACGTGGCCGCACCGGCGCAATTGGCTTTTCCGGCAAGGCCGGCGACACCCTGGTCAGGAGCCTGTCGGGCGGCGAAAAGGCGCGGCTGCTGCTGGGGCTGGCGACCTTCTTTGGCCCCAATATGATCATCCTCGATGAACCGACCAACCACCTCGACATCGACAGCCGCGCGGCATTGGCTGAAGCGATCAACGAGTTTCCCGGTGCGGTGATCATGGTCTCGCACGACCGCTATTTGATCGAGGCCTGCGCCGATCAATTGTGGGTCGTTGCCGACCATGCGGTCAAAATCTATGATGGCGATCTCGACGATTACCGGCGCATGGTGCTGTCGGCACGCGGCACGCCGACCGATTCACGCAACAGTGCGGGCAACGGTCGCGACAAGCCACAGCGCGCCAGAAGCGGCAAGTCACCGAAGCAGCGGATTTCCGAGGCCGAAGCCGAGATCACCCGCATCACCGAGATCATTGCGAAGATCGACACCGCGCTCGCGCTGCCCGATTTGTTTACGCGCGATCCGAAACAGGCGGCCCAGCTCGGCAAGGCGCGGGCGGGCGCAGCGAGCGCGTTGGCGCGCGCCGAGGAGCAATGGCTGGAGGCGAGTTCGCAATATGACGAGGCGGCCGGCTGACTCGATTCCGGCTGATTCGATTTTCGAAATGATCGAAAAAAACAGGCAATCAGGTCGGCG
Organism: Pseudomonadota bacterium; assembly: GCA_018971625.1. Classification (GTDB taxonomy): domain Bacteria; phylum Pseudomonadota; class Alphaproteobacteria; order Rhizobiales; family Xanthobacteraceae; genus Bradyrhizobium. Next base: position 48,916 of record JAGXAJ010000004.1, on the reverse strand, counting down.
CCGGCGGTTTTGGCTTTGGTTTCTTCGTCTTCTTCTTCTGTTTGACCGGCTTGGGCTGCTCCACTTCCGGCGCGCGCTCGACCGAGGACAGCCGTCCGTTGGTGAAGGTGTAGATTCCGGCACGCGGACCCTGCAACCATGTGACGACCGCGACGCGTCCTGCGCGCGGATCGTTCGAGAGGTTGACGCTTGTCGGCGCCCCGATGCCGCGGACCACGTCGCATTCGGTATGACCGAGCGCCACCGTGCCGGTTCCCGCGGGCGGCGGCGCACCGGCAGGACCGTCGGTCAACGCGTTGGCGTCCGCAGGGCCCGCCGGAGGCGCCATGCCCGGACAATAGCCTTCGGCGCTGACCAGATCGTCCGACGTCACCGGCTTGTTTGGAGTCAACGGAGGTGTCTCAATCGAAACATTGTTGATCGTCAGGCGGCCGGTTCGCGAAAACCATTGCGCGTCTTTCGACAGCAGATCGGACTGGAACATATCGCTCGCTCCGCCCGCGCAGCCCGCCATGACGGGCGCGACCAGCAGCAAAGCCAGCAGCGGTTTTCGATAAGCGATGTTGTCTCGCACGATGAACTGAGTTCCTCGCCCCAGCCTAACGGCTGTCCCACCATCACTTTGCGGCATGACCGTGGCTGTAGGCAAGCGCCACAGTGGAAACCGCACAATATCATTAACCGCGATCATTAACCGCGGCGGACGGCTATTGCCGCCGCTGCCAGCGACCGCGCTCGTCGGCCTGCCAATATGTGACCTCGAAGCCACGCGTTTTGCAATCGGTCCAGGCACTGCGTGCGGCGGCAAGCGCATCGCCGTCGTCACCGTTGAAGACCAGCACGAGCCGCTGATAGGCATCGGAATCGGCGGGCAAAGCCGCGCTATCAACCAGAAACCGCACATTGGCCCTGTTCGGATTGCCCTCCCCTGCGATCAGCACAATCGGCTGTTCGCCGGCATCGCCAACGCGCCAGGTAGCATGCGGCAAAAACGAATCGTCGCTATACGTCCATAAATGAGCATCGAGCGCGTCGGCGCGTTCCTCCGACGTCGACTGCACGACGACGCGCCAGCCACGCGCGAGCGACTTTTCCAAAAGCGGCGGCAGGATATTTTCCAGCGTCATACCCTGCAAATGGTAGAACAGAACTTCGGTCATCGGGTTTGCGCTATTTTTTCGTCTCGTAATAGTCGGCGACCAGCCGCTCCAGCAGCCGCACCCCGTAACCCGAGCCCCAGCTATGATTGATTTCGGTTTTCGGCGCTCCCATCGCCGTTCCCGCGATGTCGATATGCGCCCAGGGCGTGTCGTCGACGAAGCGCTGCAGGAACTGCGCCGCCGTGATCGAACCGCCATTGCGGCCGCCGGTGTTCTTCATGTCGGCGAATTGCGAGTCGATCTGCTTGTCGTATTCCGGGCCGAGCGGCATGCGCCAGACCTTTTCTCCGGTCGCAAGCCCCACCTTCGTCAGCCGGTCGGCCAGTTCGTCGTTGTTGGAAAACATGCCGGCGTGCTCGGTGCCGAGCGCAACCAGGATCGCGCCGGTCAGGGTAGCGAGATCGACCATGAATTTCGGCTTGCATTTCTTCGCGACATACCAGAGCACGTCGGCCAGTACCAGGCGACCCTCGGCGTCTGTGTTGATGATCTCGATGGTCTGGCCGGACATCGAAGTGACGATGTCGCCGGGACGTTGCGCATTGCCGTCGGGCATGTTTTCGACAAGGCCGATGGCGCCGATCGCGTTGATGCGCGCCTTGCGGGCTGCAAGCGCATGCATCAGCCCGACCACGCAGGCCGCCCCTCCCATGTCGCCCTTCATGTCCTCCATGCCGGATGCACCCTTGATCGAGATGCCGCCGGTGTCGAAGCAAACGCCTTTGCCGATGAAAGCCAGCGGCTGGTCGCCCTTCTTGCCGCCGTTCCAGCGCATGATCACGGTGCGGGCCGGCCGCGTGGAGCCCTGGGCCACGCCAAGCAGCGCACCCATTCCAAGCTTCGTCATGGCGTTGACGTCGAGCACTTCGACGTCGACGCCAAGCTTGCGCAACAGGCCGGCGCGGCGGGCGAACTCGACGGGAAAGAGCACGTTCGGCGGTTCGTTGACGAGTTCGCGGGCGATGATCACGCCATCGACGATGTGCCCATCAGGCTCGAAGGCTTTTCGCGTGGCGTTGACCTCGTCCACCGCAACCGAGACGTCGGCCTGCAAGGCCGCGTCTTCGCCGTCCTTCTTTTTGGTCTTGTAGCGATCGAATTTGTAGGCGCGCAGCCGCACGCCCGATGCCAGCGCGGCCGCCTGCGCGGGCTTCATCGGCCCGTCGGGCAAGTCCGCGACAATCGTGACGGAGTCGCTGCCGGCGCGCAATTTGCCGGCGACCGCGCCACCCCATTTGAGGAAATCATGCTCCTTGATCGCGGAGAGCTTGCCGACGCCGAACACGATCAGCCGCGCGGCCTTGAGGCCCTGCGGAGCCAGAATATCAAGCGCGGACCCGCTTTTGCCCTTGAACTGGTTGGCCGTTGCCACCCGACCGACCAAACCAGCGGCGGATCCCAGCGCCTTGCGGGTCGCCGCGCCGAACTTCAACGCGTCGTCGCAGAAAACCACCAGAAGGCCGCGCGAGGCGGTAGAAAACGGGACGAAGCCGACCTTGACGGCGTCGGGCATGGGAAAATCCTCCAAGAATCAGGTTTAGTCGGCCAGAGACGCCGTCAGGATGGATTTGGCCACGTCGCGCAGCCGGGTGAGAAGTTGCTTCAAGATCACTATGGCCTGCCCGTGCCCGCAAAGCCAAGGGCTGACGTGGCGCACGGGCCACAGGGATGAATTATTAACCATATCCCAAGGGTGCCTTGGCGCAGCCATTTTGTCGACAGATCAAAGGGATGGTACTGAGAACTGTGGGGCTTTCCGGATCGATGGCGGCGCGACCGAACGGGATCCTGACGTCAGGATTGGTCGGCTGTTGTGGTTCCGGTTTGCGAGGCGGGATCGTGCGGTAGCGATGGGGTCGATCGACAAGTATATCTTTCGCACGACTCTGGGGTCGTTTGCGGTGGTTCTGGTCAGCCTGACGGGCGTGATCTGGATTACCCAGGCGTTGCGCGGCATCGACCTGATGACCAGTCAGGGCCAAACCATCCTGACCTTTCTTGGCATCACCAGTCTGGTAATTCCGGCGCTGGTACTGATCATCGCGCCGATCGCGCTGATGATCGCGATCTCCCATACCCTGAACAAGCTCGCCACCGATTCGGAGATCATCGTGATGAACGCCGCCGGCCTGTCGCCGTACCGGTTGTTCCGCCCGTTCGTCTACGCCACCTGCGTGGTGGCGGCGATGGTGGCATTTATCGCCGCCTACCTGGCCCCGGACGGCATGCGCCGAATCAAGCAATGGGACGCCGACATCACCGCCGACGTGCTGACCAACATCCTGCAGCCCGGCCGCTTCGCGCAGCTCGAACAGAACCTGACCATCCGCATTCGAGAACGAAAACCGGGCGGCCTGCTCGCCGGCGTCTTTATCGACGATCGCCGGGATCCCAAGGAGCGCGTCAGCATCATCGCAGACCACGGAACCGTGCTAAAGAACGACAGCGGTTCGTTTCTGATTCTCGAGGATGGCAATCTCCAGCGCTTCGAGACCGGCAAGCGGGATCCGGCACTGGTGGCGTTCGGCCGTTACGCCTTCGACATGTCGAAATTCAACCAGAGTCACGATGTCGCGCTCGGCATTCGCGAAAGGTATCTCTGGGAACTGATGTACCCGGACAAGAACGATCCGATCTACAAGCAACTGCCCGGTCAGTTCCGCGCCGAACTGCATGATCGCTTCATGTCGCCGATCTATCCATTCGTGTTCGCCACCCTCACCTTCGCTTTTTTGGGTACGCCGCGCACCACGCGCCAGAGCCGCAATTTTTCGATCGGCAGTTCGATCCTCGCCGTGTTCGGGCTGCGGATGGCCGGCTTCGCCTGTTCGGTGATGGCGGTAAAATCGCCGCTAGCGCCGCTGGTTCAGTATCTGATGCTGCTGGCAGCGATCAGCACAGGGTTGTGGGTCATCGTCGCGGGCATCGTGATCGAACCGCCTGCCGCGCTGATAGAAACCATCAACAACTTCAACGCTCGCCTGCTCCGGCTGTTTGGACGACCGGCCACCGCATGAGCATGCTGACCAACACGCTCGGACGCTATTTCGCCGGTCGCTTCGTGATCTCGGCGATCGGCGTGTTCGCCAGCATCTTCATGCTGCTGGTGCTAGTCGACTACATCGAGATGGTGCGCAAGACATCGGGGCTGGCTTCTGCATCCGCTATCATGGTTGCCGAGACATCGCTGTTCCGGGTGCCGCAACTGCTCGAGAAGCTGACGCCGTTCTGCATCCTGATCGGGGCGATGACCTGCTATCTGGCGCTGTCGCGGCGCCTCGAACTCGTGGTCGCCCGCGCTGCCGGCATTTCCGCCTGGCAGTTCATCTCGCCGGCGCTGGCAAGCGCGATCGGGCTCGGCGTGCTGGCGACCGTCGCTTACAATCCGATGTCCGCCAATTTGCGTGAAATCTCCAAACAAATGGAAGCCCAGTTGTTCGGCTCGGCGCCTGGAGGTGGCATCCAGGATGCCGCCGGCTTCTGGATCAATCAGGTGAACGAGGACGGCCAGACCATCATCAACGCCGCCCGCAGCGAGCAACAGGGCGTGCGGCTGACCGGACTGACGGTGTTCGCGTTCGACAACAACAACCAGTTCAAGGAGCGAATCGAGGCGCGGGAAGCGACACTGGAGAAAGGGCATTGGCTGTTCAAATCGGTGCGGCGCTACACGCTCGACGCCCCCCCGGTCGACCAGGATAGTTTCATCCTGCCGACCAGCCTGACGGTGGCCCAGGTTCGGAATAGCTTTTCCACGCCGGAAACTGTGTCTTTTTGGCAACTCCCGAGCTATATCCGGTCTTCGGAAAGCTCGGGATTCGCGACCGCCGGCTATCGGTTGCAATACCACAAGCTCATCGCACAGCCGTTTCTGCTGGCCGCTATGGTCATGGTAGCGGCCTCGGTAAGCCTGCGCTTCTTCCGCTTCGGCGGGGTACAAAAGATGGTTTTAAGTGGCGTGGGCGCAGGCTTTCTGCTCTACGTTCTGTCGAAAGTAACCGAGGATTTGAGCAAGGCCGAATTGATGCATCCGATCGCTGCGGCGTGGCTGCCCGTATGCGTGGGCGGCCTCACCGGCTTTTTGGCCTTGCTGTATCAGGAGGACGGGTAGTGGCCGTTGTCGCCACCCGCCAAGACAGGTCGTCCGCATGCGGGCGGCGCACTCTCGTGCGCCGTTATGAGACCCGCTTGGCCGCCTTCCAAAGATCCCTTGCCTTCGTTCTCGGGCTGATGGTGGCGAGCGCGTTCAGCACGCCCGCATCTGCGCAATTCACTTACAACCGCGGACCGACACGGGTGGTGCCGCCGCGTCCGCCGAGCGACGGACAGATGCTCGTGCAGGCGGTCGAGGTCGATTACGACTACAACAACTCGCGGGTATCGGCCGTCGGCAACGTGCAGATGTTCTACAACGGCACCAGCGTCGAGGCCGACAAGGTCATCTACGATCAGAAGACCAAGCGCCTGCATGCCGAGGGCAACATCCGCATGACCGATGCGGACGGCAAGATCACCTATGCCAACATCATGGATCTCAGCGACGACTACCGCGACGGCTTCGTCGATTCGCTGCGGGTCGACACCGCCGACAACACGCGGATGGCGGCGACGCGCTCCGATCGCTCCAGCGGCAATTACACCGTGTTCGAGAACGGCGTTTACACCGCCTGCGCACCCTGCCGGGACGATCCGAAGAAGCCGCCGCTATGGCAGGTCAAGGGCGAGCGCATCATTCACGACCAGAACGAGAAGATGCTCTATTTCGAGAACGCCCAGCTCGAATTCTTTGGCGTTCCGATGGCCTATTTGCCGTATTTCTCGACGCCCGATCCGACCGTGAAGCGCAAGACCGGCTTCCTGATGCCGGCCTTCACATCCTACACGACCTTCGGCTATGGCGTTGACGTGCCGTTCTACTGGGCGATCGCGCCGGACTATGACGCGACCTTCATCCCGCGCATCACCACCAAGCAGGGCGTGCTGATGCAGGCCGAATTCCGCCAGCGCCTGATGAACGGGTCGTACCAGATCCGCGCCTATGGCATCGACCAGGCCGACCCCGGCGCCTTCGCCGGCCAGCCCGGCGATCGTCAGTTCCGTGGCGGCGTCGAGACCAAGGGCCAATTCGCGCTCAACGACAAATGGGTTTGGGGCTGGGACGGCGTCGTGCTGTCGGATTACTACTTCCTATCCGATTATCGGCTGGCCCAGTACATGGATCCGATGGGCTCGTTCCTGAACCTGCCGACCGACGCGGTCTCGCAGCTGTATCTGACCGGAGTCGGCAACCGCAGCTATTTCGACGCGCGAACGATCTACTACCTGAGTTTCTCGGGCAATCAGAGCCAGGTGCCGGTGGTCGCGCCGGTCATCGATTACTCCAACGTGGTCAACCATAACGTGCTGGGCGGCGAGTTCAGCTACAAGGGCAATTTCACCAGCCTGACGCGAGACACCGCGGCATTTGATGCCACCAATGCGACTGCCTTCGCCAACGGCAGTTGCCTGCCGACGACGGCCGACCCCGCCAACAACATCACCCGCGCCAACTGTCTGCTGCGTGGCATGCCCGGCACCTACACGCGCGCGACCGGCGAAGTGGATTGGCGACGTTCGTTTACGGACTCCGCCGGCGAAATCTGGACGCCGTTCGCGAGCCTTCGCGCCGACGCGATCGACACTTCAGTGGCGAACCAGCCGGGCGTTTCGAACTTCCTGCCGACCGGCGAAAGCCAGGCGTTGCGGGCGATGCCGACGGTCGGCCTCGAATATCGTTATCCCTTCATCAACGTTCAGCCGTGGGGAACCACGACGATCGAGCCGATCGCGCAGGTCATCGCCCGTCCCAACGAATCCTATGCCGGCAAGCTTCCCAACGAAGATGCGCAGAGCATGGTGTTCGACACCAGCAACCTGTTCAGTGTTGACAAGTTCTCCGGCTACGACCGCGTCGAGGGTGGCGGCCGCGCCAATGCCGGCGTGCAGGCAACCACGCAATTCGATCATGGTGGAACCGTCACTGCGGTGTTCGGGCAGTCCTACCAACTGTTCGGCCTGAACTCGTTTGCGGTCGCCGACGCGACCAACACCGGACTGGATTCCGGCCTCGACAAGCCGGTGTCGGACTATGTCGGCAGCCTGTCGTATTCGCCTAACCATACGTACACCTTCGCCACCCGTGCGCGGGTCGACGAAGCCACCGGCGAAGTCAACCGCTTCGAGGCCGAAGGCAAGGCCAATTTCGATCGCTGGTCGGTCAGCATGCTGTATGGCGATTATGCCGCCCAGCCGGAACTCGGATATTTGACGCGCCGCGAGGGCATTCTCACTACCGCCACCGCCAAGGTCGCGGCGAACTGGGTGGTCACCGGTGCCGCCCGCTGGGATCTCGTCGCCAACCAGATCAACCAATATGTGATCGGCGCAGGCTATGTCGACGACTGCTTTATACTGGCGGCCAACTACGTCACGGCCTATTCCTACGTCGCCGGTGCGACCCCGCCAACGCTCAGCCACGCGTTCATGCTGCAGCTCGGTCTGCGGACTATCGCCCAGACCTCCTCAACGGCGGGCGGCGGGCAGATTCAGTAGAATCGACGTCGGCACATCGACGGCAAACGGGCGCGTCCCGGACACGAACTATTCGATCGACAAAATGACCATGAGGACCATCTTGCTCAACCGCTTTCCAGTTCGCGTCTTGCCCTGGATCGTGACCGCGACCCTGGCGCTGGCCTTGATGGGTTGCGTAACGCCGTCCTATGCACAAACCGTCGCGGTCATGGTCAACGGCGTGCCTATCACCAACTTCGACATCGAGCAGCGCACCAAGCTGGATTTCCTCTCGACCCACAAGTCGGCGCCACGGCAGCAAATAATGGAAGAACTGATCGACGAAAAACTGAAGATCAAGGAAGCAAAGCAATTCAGCGTCGATCCGACCTCTTCCGACATTGACGCTGCGTTCGCCGAAATGAGCGCGCGGATGCGCCTTACACCCGACCAGCTCACCAAAACCCTCGAGAGCCAGGGTATTCGTCCGGACACGCTGAAGCAGCGTATCAGGGCCGATATGGTGTGGGGTTCGCTGGTCCGCGGCCGATTCAAGGAAAGCCTCCAGGTCAGTGAAAAGGAGGTCGCGGCCGCGGCCGTAGCCCAAGGCGACAAGGACGAAAAAGGCGATAAGGCGGATACTGAAAGCTTCGAATATAAAATGCAGCCCATCGTCCTGATCGTGCCGCGCGGATCACCGCCGACCACGATGGAGCTAAGGCGCAAGGAAGCCGAAACCCTGCGCGGCCGCATACAGACCTGCGACGAGGCCAATGCGCTGTTCAAGAGCATGCAAAATGCCGCGATACGCGATACGGTAATCAAGACATCCGCCGATTTGCCGCCCGTGCTGCGTGAAGTGCTGGACAAGACACCGATCGGTCATCTGACCGAGCCCGAAGTGACGAAACAGGGCATCGAGATGGTTGCGCTCTGCAGCAGAACGCCGACCACGGTCGACACGCCGCGGAAAAAGGAAATCCGCGAAAAGATGTATGCCAGCAAGTTCGAGGCGAAGTCGAAAGCGTACCTGCAGCAGATCCGGAAGGCCGCGATGATCGAATATCGTTGATGTATGGCAAAACCTCTCGCGCTCACGTCAGGCGAACCTGCGGGCATCGGGCCGGACATTACCCTCGAGGCGTGGCTGCGCCGCGCTGAGCTCAAGCTTCCTGCGTTCTATCTGCTTGGCGATTGCGACCTGCTCCGCGACCGCGCCCAGGCGCTCGAACTGGATGTCCGGCTCGCCGAAGTTCGTCCCGAAGATGCGCTTGCGACCTTCGCAAACGCCTTGCCGGTCGTGGCAACAGGCATCAGGGCCACCGCGCGCCCCGGATCTCCGGACGACAGCAGCGCCGCCGCCGCGATTGCCTCGATCCGCCAGGCGGTGAGCGACGTCGCGGCCGGGCGGGCCGCCGCGATCGTCACCAATCCGATTGCCAAGAGCGTACTCTACGGGGCCGGATTTCATCATCCCGGACATACCGAGTTCCTCGCCGAGCTCGCCGCGCGTGGCGGCGACGCGCCGCAACCGGTGATGATGCTGTGGTCGCCTGATCTCGCCGTCGTTCCCGTGACCATCCATCTTTCGCTGCGTGATGCGATCTCGCAGCTCTCGGGTGACCTGATCATCTCGACCGCGCGTATCGTGGCGGCCAGCCTGAAAACCCGGTTCGGGATCGCCCGTCCGCGCCTGGCATTATCGGGCCTCAATCCTCACGCCGGCGAAGACGGTTCGCTCGGCACCGAGGAGCAGACGATCGTGATCCCGGCGATCGATACCCTGCGCAAGGAAGGCATCGACGTTCGAGGGCCGTTGCCGGCCGACACCATGTTTCACGAGGCGGCGCGCAAGACCTATGACTGCGCGATCTGCATGTATCATGACCAGGCGCTGATCCCGATCAAAACGCTGGCGTTCGATGACGGGGTCAACGTCACGCTCGGACTGCCGTTCATTCGCACCTCACCGGACCACGGCACCGCATTCGATATCGCTGGAACCGGCCGCGCCAATCCGTCGAGCTTGATCGCGGCATTGCGGCTCGCCGCTCGCATGGCGGCGCAGCCGGCATGAGCGCGATCGATGACTTGCCGCCGCTTCGCGAGGTCATTCGTCAGCACGCGCTTTCCGCCCGCAAATCGCTCGGGCAGAATTTCCTGCTCGACCTCAACCTCACGGCACGGATCGCGCGCGCAGCAGGACCGCTAGACGACGCAACCGTGATCGAGATTGGCCCCGGCCCCGGCGGGCTGACCCGCGCTTTACTCGCACTCGGCGCGCGGCACGTGATCGCGGTGGAGCGCGACGAACGCGCGCTGGGGGCGCTGGAGGATATTTCGAATCACTATCCCGGACGGCTGGAGATCGTTTGCGCCGACGCGCAGCGCTTTGATCCCAAGCCATTCCTCGGCAGCACCAAAGCCAAGATCGTCGCCAACCTTCCCTACAATATCGCCACCGCGCTGCTGATCGACTGGCTGTCGGTCGAGCCGTGGCCACCATGGTATGAGATGATGGTGCTGATGTTTCAACGGGAGGTCGCAGAACGCATCGTCGCGCGCGAGAATAGCGACGCCTATGGCCGGCTTGGCGTGCTGGCGAACTGGCGCGCCGAGACCAAGATCTTGTTCGACATTTCTGCCGCCGCGTTCGTACCACAGCCCAAGGTTACCTCGTCGGTGGTGCGGCTGGTGCCGCGCGCCGCGCCGGAGCCGTGCGAGCGCAAGGCACTGGAACAGGTCGCCGCGGCGGCATTCGGCCAGCGGCGCAAGATGCTGCGGCAGAGCCTGAAGTCGCTTGCCGTCGATCCGGTCCGGTTGGCGGCCGCTGCGGGGGTCGAAGTGACCCGGCGCCCCGAGACCATCCCGGTATCTGGCTTTGTCGCCATGGCCAGCGAACTAACCAAGAACTAACCAATATGCGTCAGGAACAAACCAATGCGGTTGAGGAATATCCCATGACGCTGATGCATCGCCAATCGCTTGTCAAATTCGATGCCCCGCTCTGCGAAACCATCGTCGAAACCCCGAGGCCGCTGGGCCGGCAAGTTCTGGTTCGCGTCGAGCGCTGCGGCCTGTGCCATTCCGACCTGCATATCCAGGACGGCTATGCCGACCTCGGCAGCGACAGGAAGCTCGACACCACGCGCGGCATGACGCTGCCCTTCACGCTGGGACACGAAATCGCGGGCGTGGTCGAGGAAGTCGGTATGGATGTTAGCAAGAGCCTGATCGGTACCAGGAAGGCGATATTCCCCTGGATCGGCTGCGGCCAATGCCGCGCCTGTCTCAATGGTGACGAGAATCTGTGCCTCAAGCAGCGCTTTCTCGGGGTCGCGATCGATGGCGGTTTCGCCAGCCACGTGCTGGTACCCGACGCGAAATATTTGCTGGATTACGATCCGCTGCCCGTGAACCAGGCGGCGACCCTGATGTGCTCCGGCATCACCGCCTATGGCGCGCTGAGGCGGCTGGTCGACCGGCCGCGGCAGCGCAATCTGCTGCTGATCGGCCTTGGCGGCGTCGGCATGATGGGGCTTTCCCTTGCGCAAGCCATGTTCAAGCAGAAAATATCGGTTGCGGATGTGAGTACGGCGGCGCGCGAGGCGGCGTTGAATAGCGGCGCCGCGGTCGCCTACGATCCCGCCGAACCGGATGTGCTCAAGCGCATCCTCGAGGAGACCGAAGGCGGCTTCGATGCCGTGGTCGATTTTGCCGGCAACGAAAAATCGATGGCCCTTGCGGTCGCGACGGTCGCGCTCGGCGGCAAGATCGTCGTCTCCGGACTGATGGGCGGCAATTTCAGTCTCCCGATGGTGCAGTGGATCTACAAGCGTATGACGATCGAAGGTTTGATGGTTGGAACGCTGGCCGAGGCGAAGGAGTTGATGGCGCTCGCGCGCTCCGGCAAGATCAAGCCGACACCGATAAACGAGCAACCGATGGGCGACGTCCAGAAATGGATCGAGCAATTGCGCGCCGGCAAAGTGGTTGGGCGTATCGTGTTGAAAAACTAAGGCGGAGCGTAACAAAACGGCGGAGCGCGACAAGCCAGAGCCCATTCCGGTTCAATCGGAAACGAAGCAATCAACGCTTCGCCGCAGATGACAGGCTCTTGCTGGTTCGAGAGGATGATGCACCGCACTTTTCGCAGCGCGTGGTGGCCATTAGTCTGGCCGTTAACGGTCGCAACATCAAGTTGCGGCTGAGCTAGACGGCGTCGGGAAGGGTCTCGGGCAATTCGGGATCCGGCACCTTCACGCGATGGCTGCCGCGGCCGAGGGAGTTCGACCCGGCGGCTTCTTTCTCTCCAATTCACGCCACATTGACGCCTCCGAAGCGGGCCCGAATTAAGCCTCATGCTGTCCGGAATTGCGGCGCATTACGACCCTAGTCTTTGCGGAGATTTGGCTTGCGACGCGTACCGTGTCATCGCCGCCGGAGCAGTATTATGCGTAACCGAACCGCAAAATTTGTATCAATCATTATTGCCGGACTTTTGACTGGCGTCGCTTTGACCGCATCCCTCGCCGCAACACCGGCGCCGGCAGCCGACGAATGTCTTTCCGCGCCAAAAGATCAGGCCCCCCAAGGTAGCCATTGGTACTACCGCATCGAACATCCCTCCAACCGTCATTGCTGGTATCTCCGCGAGGGTGAGCCACGTGCGCAAACCGCACGACCAAAATCATCCGCTTCCGCCAAGCCGGTTGCGCCGAAGGCAGAAACGGCAATGCCGGACACGGTCGCCAATGCCCGCGCCGAATTTCCCTCACCGCGAGCGTTCCCTGATGAGGCGAACGCCGCCGGAGCGGCACCATTGCCGGCGGCAGCCGATGCCGCCAATGCGGCAGATACCGACAATACCCCGCGCAACAATCAGCCCACTGCCAATATGCTGAGTTCGGTCGTTGCGTCGCGCTGGCCCGAACAACTGGGTGCAAATTCGCCGCCGCCGACGGCGCCGGTCAGCGCGCCTGTCAGTGCGCCCGCGGCCCCGCAGGCGGACGAAACACCGGAGACGCAGCCAGTATCCGTTCCGCTCGCCGCTGCGGACGCGTCCACGACAAAACAGTCCAACCCGGCGCGGATGCTGGTGATCGTCATTGTCGGCGCGCTAGCGTTTGCGGGCCTGGCGGCGAGCACCATCGTCAGATTTGGTGGCAAACGCCAGCAAGGCCGCGAGCAAATCCGAAGGGGCCATCGCTGGACCCGGGATCAGGAGCGCGGCGATCGTACGCAACCTTCGCCCTTCCCGCTCGAGGCGGTGCGCCGGCCGAACATCGGCTTACCCCGCGAATTGCAGCTCGCCGAGGATGCGGATGAAGGGGACAGGATTGCGCAAATGATGGCCCGGCTCGCAAGAAGCGCCCAGCACAGCTGAACGGCTCGGACTATTTTTCGAGCTGCTGCTGCAGCTTGCGCACGAATGTCGTGAGGCCGGTACGGCGTTCGCGCTTGAGCCGCTCGGCCTTCAGGATCGATTGCACCTGGGCAAAGGCATCGTCGATATCGTGATTGATCACGATATAGTCGTACTCCGCCCAATGGCTCATTTCATGGCTGGCGCGGTCCATCCGCCGCCGGATCACCTCGTCGGAATCCTGGGCTCTGGAATGCAGGCGCTCTTCCAGGTCCGTAGCCGAAGGCGGGAGGATGAACACCGACACGACGTCGGCCCGCGCCTTTTCCCGTAATTGCTGGGTGCCCTGCCAGTCGATATCGAACAGCACATCCTGCCCCGCCGACAATGCCGCTTCCACCGGTCCGCGCGGCGTGCCGTAGCGATTGTCGAAGACGGTCGCTGATTCCAGCAATTCGTTTCGTTTCGACATCTCGTCGAACCTGGCCTTGTCGATGAAATGATAGTCGCGGCCGTCGACTTCACCCGGCCGCATCGGCCGCGTGGTGGCGGAAACCGACATCTTCAGGCCTGGCATCCTGTCGATCAGCAGGCGCGACAGCGTGGTCTTTCCCGCGCCCGACGGCGATGACAGCACGAACATCAGCCCGCGACGCTCGACGCCGTCCAGGGCGTGGTCTCCGGAAGTCATGGTTCACTCCAGATTCTGGACCTGTTCGCGGAATTGCTCGACCACGTTCTTCATCTCGAGACCGGTATTGGTCAGTTCGAGATCGTTGGATTTGGAACAGCAGGTGTTGACCTCGCGGTTGAATTCCTGCGCCAGGAAATCGAGCCGCCGTCCGACCGGGCCGCCTTTGCCGATCATTTCGCGGACCTGCAAGATGTGCGAGGCGATGCGATCGAGTTCTTCGCGGATGTCGGCCTTGGTTGCGATCAACAACGCTTCCTGGTTGAGGCGATCGGAATCGAAACGATCGGATGCCTCCAGCAACGCCGCAAGCTGTTCGGCGAGACGCGCCCTGATCGCCTCCGGCTTGCGGCCAGGAGCGGCTTCCGCCTTCTTGGCCAGCCGCTCGATCTCGTCCATACGCTGGATCAGGATTTGCCCGAGCGTCTCGCCCTCGCGCTGGCGCATCTGCACCAGTTCGGTGAGCGCCTGTTCGAAGGCTATGGCCGCGGCCGCCTTCGCCGCCGTGTCTTCGGCTTCATCGCTTTCGGGCTCGACCACCTCGATCACACCCTTGATCCCCAACAGGCCATCGATACTGGGCGCCACTGCATCAACCCGGCCGGCAAGCTCACTGGCGACCCTGACGATCGAGGCCAGAACATCCTCATTAATGCGAACGATGGAGGCGGCATTGGCGCGCTTGACGTTCAGATTGGCATAGATCGTGCCGCGCGACAGCAACTCGCCGGCGCGCTTCTTGGTCGAGGCTTCGAGGTCGTCCCAGCCCGGCGGCAGCCGCATGCGCAGGTCGAGACCCTTGGCGTTGACCGATCTTAATTCCCATTCGAACGCATACGGTCCGCTGGCGCCGTGGCTTCGCGCAAAACCGGTCATGCTCGAAAGCGCCATCGCGTCAAATTCTCCTGAGGATACGACCATGAGATTCGCGGAAGCGGAGGCTTGCGACTTTAAATCGTTTTCAGCCAAAACGGAATTCGGTTCGGCGCGCCATCGGACGATCCCGTTATTGCTGATCGGCCGGCGGCGATGCGGTCGATTGCGCAGCGCCCCGTCGAGCCCGCGCAGCGTGCGCAGGCTTTTTCGGCGCGGCCGGCTTCGCTGGCGGCGGCACTGCCGCGGGAGCGGTCTCGCCCGTGGCGCCGGTGGCGCCTGTCGCGGTCGGTGCCGGATCGTCGGCAGGCTCCGCCGTGTCGTTCTGGATCTGCTTTTCCATCGCCCGTAATTTGGCGACGTTCTTCTGATGCTGATCGTAGGTTTCGGTGAAGGTGTGGCCGCCGGTTCCGTCAGCAACGAAGAACAGGTCGCGGGTACGGGCCGGATTGGCGGCGGCTTCCAGCGAAGCACGGCCGGGATTGGCGATCGGGCCGGGCGGAAGACCGTCGACGACATAGGTATTGTAAGGCGATGGCTGCATGATCTCGCTGCGTTTGATCGGCCGGCCCAGTGTCCCCTTGCCTCCGACCAGCCCGTAGATGATGGTCGGATCGGATTGCAGCTTCATCTTCTGGCGCAGCCGGTTGACATAGACGGCAGCGACCCGGCTGCGCTCGTCCGCCCTGCCGGTTTCCTTCTCGACGATCGAGGCCAGCGTCACCAGTTGCTCCGGCGTCTTGACCGGAATATCGGGATTGCGGTGTTCCCAGATTTCCGCAACCACGCGTTTTTGCGCCTGCTGCATTCGTGCGATCACCTGATCGCGGGTGGTGCCGCGCGGGAATTTATAGGTTTCCGGCAGCAGCGTGCCCTCGCGCGGTATTTCGTGAACGGTGCCCGCAAAGATATCATTATCGCTCAACCGCGCCACGATCTGCTCGGAGGTAAGGCCCTCGGGAATCGTGACGGCGTGTTGCACCACCTTGCCTTCGACCATGGTGGTTATGACGTCGTGCAGGCTGGCATTCTTCTGGAATTGATATTCGCCGGGCTTAAGGCCGGAGCGCGCCTTCAGTGCGAATACGCTGCCGATGAACGCCCAGCGATTATCGTCGATCACGCCCTCTCTCTGCAGGATCTCGGCGATGTCGGTCATACCCGCGCGCGGCGGAATATTGACGACCTTGTCCTCCTGCAACGGGCCGGGTGCCTCAAGCTTGCGCTTGCCATAGTAATAGGCGCCGCCGGCGCCGATCATCGCGATCAACAGGATGGTAATGATCGCATTGCCGACGATGACGAACGGATTGCGGGCGCGTTCGGACCTCTTGGGCGGCGGCGGGACCTGTTCGGGCTCCAGCGCGGCGCGCGGGGACCGTGGTGAAATGGGCGGCCTCTCACTCATCGATGCAACCTGAGTCCTGTTGGTTCAATCGCGGCCTCGCGAATCGTGGCATCGGCCGGTCGTCTTCGCCCAAGGTTAGGATTTATCACCGAATACGGCGAAACGGTGGACTCACTCTCGATACGACGGCTTAGCTGGCTACGCGCTGCATCAGCACGGAAGCGTTGGTGCCTCCGAAACCGAACGAATTGGATAACACCACATTAATCTCACGCTTGCGAGGCGCTCGGGGCACCAGATCTATTGCGGTTGCAACCGACGGATTATCAAGATTGATAGTCGGCGGCGCCACATTATCTCGAATCGCAAGAATGCTGAAGATCGCTTCGATCGCACCGGCGGCGCCCAGCAAATGCCCGGTAGACGATTTGGTTGACGACATCGATACCTTGGAGGCGGCATTGCCGAGCAGCCGCTCCACCGCGCCGAGTTCGATTTCATCGCCGACCTGCGTCGAAGTTCCATGCGCGTTGATGTAGTCGATGTCGGAAACGGCAATGCCGGCGCGCTTGATCGCCGCACTCATGCTGCGGAAGGCGCCATCGCCGTCGGGAGTCGGCGAGGTGATATGATAGGCATCGCCCGACAGCCCATAACCGATCACCTCGGCATAAATCCTCGCGCCACGCCGTCTGGCGTGTTCATATTCCTCGAGCACCACGACGCCGGCGCCCTCTCCCATCACGAATCCGTCGCGATCCCTGTCGTAGGGCCGCGATGCCTTTTCCGGAGTGTCGTTGAACGCGGAGGACAGCGCGCGCGCCGCACTGAAGCCCGCCATCGCCAGCCGGCAGATCGGCGATTCGGTGCCACCCGCCACCATCACATCGGCATCGCCGAGCGCGATCAGTCGACTCGCGTCGCCGATTGCATGGGCGCCGGTCGAACAGGCGGTGACTACGGCGTGGTTAGGGCCCTTGAGGCCGTGCTCGATCGAGACATAACCCGACGCCAGATTGATCAGGCGCCCCGGAATGAAAAATGGCGACACCTTGCGGGGGCCGCGCTCCTTGAGCAGCAGCGCGGTATCGGCGATGCCGGACAGGCCGCCAATGCCGGAGCCAATCATGGTGCCGGTGGCGCAACGTTCCTCTTCGGTGGACGGATGCCAGTTGGCATCGTCGAGCGCCTGGCGCGCCGCGCACATCGCAAAGACGATGAAGTCGTCGACCTTGCGCTGGTCCTTCGGCTCCATCCACTGGTCGGGATTGAACGTGCCGTCACTGCCGTCGCCGCGCGGAACAACGCAGGCAATGCGGCTGGTCAGGTCCGACACGTCAAATGTATCGATCTGCCTGGCTCCGCTCTCGCTGTTGAGGATTCGCTTCCAGGTCGGCTCGATGCCACAGCCGAGTGGCGACACCATGCCGAGGCCCGTGACGACAACCCGCCTCATATTCATCACTCCAGCCCCGGATTCGCGGTCCACAACAAGAAGCCGGTGGACCGCATAATCACGGCCCGTCCGGCTTCATCAACACCGCGCGGGGACGTCAGCTCTTCGCGTTCTTTTCGAGAAATTTGGTGGCATCGCCGACCGTCAGAATCGTTTCCGCCGCATCGTCGGGAATTTCGCAGCCAAATTCTTCTTCGAACGCCATCACCAGCTCGACGGTGTCGAGACTGTCGGCGCCGAGGTCGTCAATGAAGCTCGCGTTGTCGACCACTTTCTCGGGTTCGACACCGAGGTGTTCGACCACGATCTTTTTAACCCGCTCGCCAATCTCACTCATCGTTCACCCTCGTGCTTGTTCCATTGGACCCGACCCTGAGACGATACGAGCCATCATGATCGTTAGCTTTCTTCGCAGTCGCACATCGACCTGATTTGGCTCCGTCGCACCCAACACAGGCCGCGCACGACGGCAGGCTTCGCCCCGCCAATATACAGGGTTTCAAAATCCTGCAATGGCCTTCTTCGCCCATCCGGCGGTTCGGTTATCATACTTCCCCAGACTTGACTATAAGCCTTGATCGGCCTTCGGAATCCGGCTTTTGGACGGCTTCGCGACGACCGTCCGACCGGCTCAGATCATGGCCAAACCACCGTTGACGTGGATGGTCTGGCCGGTGACGTAACCGGCTTCGTTCGAACTGAGATACACCGCGGCAGCCGCGATGTCTTCGGGCGTCCCGAGCCGGGCGGCAGGAACTTTCGACAGCACGGCTTCGCGTTGCTTCTCGTTGAGTACGTCCGTCATCGGCGTTGCGATAAAGCCGGGCGCGATGCAGTTGGCGGTGACGTTGCGCCTGGCATATTCGGCGCCCAGCGTCTTGATCATGCCGATCAATCCAGCCTTCGAGGCGGTGTAATTGCCTTGTCCCGGATTACCGGTAACGCCGACCACCGAGGTGATGGCGATGATGCGGCCGAAGCGCTTGCGCATCATCAACTTGGTCGCGGCCCGGGCCAGCCGGAACGTCGCGGTCAGATTGACCCGGATCACCTCATCCCAGTCCTCATCGCGCAGTTGCACGAACAGATTGTCCCTGGTGATACCGGCGTTGGCGACCAGGATATCGAGCTGCCCCATGGCGGTTTCGGCCGACGGTACCAACGCCTCGACCTCGGCGCTGTCGGACAAATTGCAGGGCAGCACGTGGACGCGCTCGCCGAGCTTGCCGGCCAGCGCATCCAGCACCTCGCGTCTGGTGCCTGAAATAGCAACGGTAGCGCCTTGCGCGTGCAGCGCCTGCGCGATCGCGCTGCCAATACCGCCGGTCGCGCCGGTGACAAGCGCCGTCCTGCCCGTCAGATCGAACATCCCCACTCTCCTCCCGACCGCCTAGGCCGAATGCGCCGTCGCCAACGCGTCTTTTGCCGCGGCGATGTCGCCGGGACCACCGACGGAAATGCCGACCGCACCCTCCGCAATACGCTTGACCAATCCGCTCAGCACCTTGCCGGAGCCAATCTCGAAAAACCGCGTCACGCCCTCGCTTGCCATGAAGGCCACCGACTCGCGCCAGCGCACCGTTCCGGTGACCTGCTCGACGAGCCTGCGGCGGATCTCGTCGGGATCGCTGATCGGCGCGGCCAGCACGTTGGCGATCAAGGGCGAGGCCGGCAGGCGGATGGTGACATCGGCAAGCGCCGCGGCCATTGCGTCGGCCGCAGGCTGCATCAGCCGGCAATGGAACGGCGCGGACACCGGCAGCAGCATCGCGCGCCTGGCGCCCTTGGTCTTGGCTATGTCGAGCGCACGCTCGACTGCGGCCTTGTCGCCGGACACCACGACCTGGCCACCGCCATTGTCGTTGGCGGCCTGGCAGACCTGGCCTTGCGCGGCTTCGCTTGCGACCGCCACCGCCGCCTCGTAGTCGAGGCCAAGCAACGCGGCCATGGCGCCGACGCCGACCGGCACCGCCTTCTGCATGGCAAGCCCCCGGATGCGCAGCAGACGTGCGGTATCGCCGATCGTGAGGCTGCCGGCAGCGGCCAGTGCGGAATATTCGCCGAGCGAGTGCCCGGCCACGAAGGCGGCATCTCGTCCCACCAAGAAACCCGCTTCGGTTTCCAGCACGCGCAAGGCAGCAAGCGAGACAGCCATCAGGGCCGGCTGGGCGTTTTCGGTGAGCTGCAGAATTTCCGCCGGCCCATCCCAGATAGTGCTGGTCAGTTTCTCGTCCAACGCGGAATCCACCTCATCGAATACGGCCCGGGCGGCCGGAAACGCATCGGCGAGCGCCTTGCCCATGCCGACCGCCTGCGACCCCTGCCCGGGAAAAGTAAATGCTGCGGTCATCGCTGCCCCTGAACGTCGCTATTCTCCGAGATTGGGCGGTAAGTCACCGCTGGAGCCGCTGATGTCAAGCCGCCGGTTCCAAGCCGGCCGTCAGAAGGGAGGAGTTTAGGGTCGCTTTCCCTTGCCATCCCGGTCAAAACCCTTATAAAGCGCGCCATCCGTGGGTCCCGGCCGGGAGCTGAACGGACGGTCTCAGCAATCTCACCTTTTTGGCGATGTTGATGTAGCAGGGCCAGTCGGTCCGTCGTCCCGTGCTTCCGCCTTCTGAGCATATCGAGTCCTTTCCGAAGGGTTCGAAGGGCTTGCCGCCAGGAACCCCGCCAACACTGGAAAGGACATCCATGCCTCTTTATGAGCATGTTTTTCTCGCGCGTCAGGACGCGAGCACCCAGCAGGTCGAGGAATTGACCACCCAGATGACCGGCATCGTCGAGCAGCTCGGCGGCAAGGTCGTCAAGACTGAAAACTGGGGCATACGTTCCCTCACCTACCGCATGAACAAGAATCGCAAGGCGCATTTCGTGCTGTTGAACATCAACGGCCCATCGGCGGCGATCTCCGAGATCGAGCGGCAGGAGCGGATCAGCGAAGATGTGATCCGCTACCTCAGCGTTCGCGTCGACGAACACGAGGAAGGTCCCTCGGCGATGATGCGCAAGGCCGATCGCGACCGTGATCGCGACGACCGCGGCGGCGGCGGTGGCGGCTTCCGCGGCGACCGCGAGGGCGGTTTCCGCGGCGATCGCGACGGTGGCGGTTATCGCGGCGACCGTGGTCCGCGTCGCGGCCGTGAGGAAGCCGATGCGGCGAGTGAGGAGTAGGAATCATGGCTGAAGCTGGTGCACGCCGTCCGTTTTTCCGCCGCCGCAAGACCTGCCCGTTCACGGGTCCAAACGCGCCGAAGATCGACTACAAGGATTCCAAGCTCTTGATGCGTTACGTCTCCGAGCGCGGCAAGATCGTGCCGAGCCGCATCACGGCCGTCTCCGCCAAGAAGCAGCGCGAACTCGCGCGCGCCATCAAGCGCTCGCGTTTTCTCGGGCTGCTGCCTTACGTCATTCGATAACGACAACCTCGCTCCGCCGGCTCTTTGTGCGGCGGGGCGATTATCTTCATAAGGCTTCCGGGTCGTCCGGTCGCCGATGGTTGGGGTTTTTAGCGAACCTCTAACCGCTCGAAAGGCGGGACAGCTGATGATCGCGATCATTCCCATTGCTTTTGTGGCCGGCGCAGCGTCGGCGCTGATGTTTGCCTCGATGGTCTCGGGCGCATTGATTTCAGTGCCGCTGCTTTATCTCGCGCCCTTGCCGCTGATGGTGGCGGCGCTCGGATGGGGCCCGCTTTGCGCCGCGATCGGCGGCATCGCTGCCGCGATCGGCCTCGGCATCATCTTCGGCCTCTCCTATTGCACCGCGTTTGCGGTGGGGGTCGCGCTGCCCGCCTGGTGGCTCGGATATCTTTCGCTGCTCGGACGGCCGGCCGCGGCGAACAATCCGCCGACCGCCGATTCGGCCGTGCTGGAATGGTACCCGGCTGGCCGGATCCTGCTCTGGATCGGGCTTTTTGCCGTGATCATCACAACCGGGATGTTGCGTACACTGGGATCCGACGCGCCAACCATAACTGAAACGTTGCGCGCCTCGGTAACGACCTTGCTGCAGGAAGCCGGCGCGGCTCCCACCGAACGCGAGATCGACGCCTTGATCACTATCGCTCCCATCGCGGCCGCCATGGTTACGATGATGATACTGACGCTCAATCTCTGGCTCGCCGCGAAAATCACGGCAACCTCGGGACGGTTGCACCGCCCCTGGCCCGACCTGAAAAGCACGGCGTTGCCACCGAGGACATTGGCCGTGCTGTGCGTTGCTATCGCGTTCTGTTTCAGCGGCGGTTTGCCGGCGATCCAGGCGCGCATCATCGCTGCCGCCTTGATGGTCGCATATGCGTTTACCGGCTTTGCGGTCTTGCATACGCTGACACTGGCGCTGAAGCACCGGAAACTTTGGCTGAGCTGCACCTACGCCGTGGTGCTGATGTTCAGCTGGCCGTTGCTTGTCATGGCGATCCTCGGTCTTGTCGACGCCATCTTCCGGATTCGTCAGCGCTACCTGAGGCCGCCCCTCCCCGCGTCCTGAAATCGGCATTTCACCAACCCCGATCCCAAACCTCACATTTCTGCCAAGGAGATACGAACATGGAAGTCATTTTGCTGGAACGTGTCGCCAAGCTCGGCCAGATGGGCGAAGTCGTCCGCGTCAAGGACGGGTTTGCGCGCAATTTTTTGTTGAAACGCGGCAAGGCGCTGCGCGCCACCTCGGACAACCGCGCCAGGTTCGAAGGCATGAAGGCCGAATTGGAAGCCCGCAACCTCAAGGCCAAGGGCGAAGCGACAAGGGTCGCGGAAAAGATCGACGGCCGCAATGTCGTGGTGCTGCGTCAGGCCTCCGAAACCGGCCAGTTGTTCGGTTCGGTCAGCGTGCGTGACATCATCGCGTCGTTCGAAACCGATGGCGTCACCATCTCCCGTAGTCAGGTATTGCTGGATGCTCCGATCAAGTCCATCGGCAAGCATTCGATCGCCATCGCGGTGCATCCAGAAGTCGAGGCTGCTGTGACCGTGACGGTTGCGCGCAGCGCCGATGAGGCAGAGCGCATCAACCGCGGCGAGGATATCTCGACTCGCCAGGAGGATCAGGATGCCGCCGCTGAAGCGCTCGCCGCTGCCGGCGAATTCTTCGACCCGGAAGCACGGCACGACGAGGAACCGCAGCCAGAGCCGGCCACGGAAAAATAAGCTGCCGGCATTGGCCACAATCAGGCGCGGGCCCCGGCCAGCCCGGCTGGGATTTACGTTCACGCCCTTCGAACGGCGTGGTCGACCACGCCGGGAGGAATTGAAAATCCGTCTTGCCAAAATCCTATTGGGAGACCGGGGGCATCGGAGAGCCCGCTGGCGCAGCCGATGGCGAGGACGGCGCAGGCGGGGTGCTGACGGCAGGGGACGCAGCCTCCACGGCTGCTGATTGACCCGCGGATGGCGTCGATGGCACAGGTGTCGATGGCAAAGGCGATGTAGCAGGTTGCGTCGACGGCGCCGATGAGGCGGTCGCCGATTTCGGCGCCGTCGTCGGGGTTGCTGCGGACTGCGCCGCGGCAACCGGGGGCGCGGGCGTGACAGGCGCGGCCGGATCGGCCTTTAGTACCGGGGTCTGACCGGTCGGCTCCTGGGGCGCGTTTTCCTGGACGGACCCGGTCTTCTTTGCGGTCTCGGATTGGTCCTCGCCGGGCGGCTTTATGCTGTCGGGTTTGGCGGCTTCTTCCTTCGTGGCCTCGCCCGCAGGCTTGTCCTCGGCGGGTCCGGCCGTCGCGGGTTCCTCCTTCCTGGTATCGGTCTTGGCGTCAGTCTTGGCGTCGGTCTTGGCCGTGTCGGCCTTGCCCGCCCCCTGATCCTTTTCAGTTTCGTCCGTTGGCCCCTCAACACCGTGTCTGCCGCGTTTGCTCAACCGCCGCTTGAGCTTGCGGCCATCCGGGCCGCGCTCGGTGGCTTCGCGCGCCGCAGCGTCGGCAGGTTTTGGACCCTCCTCCGCCGGCCGCGCTAGCCGCTTGCTGTTGCGGCCCCTGCGTTCCGGTTCGCCTTGCGGGTTGACGTTATCGACGTCCGGCCCGGCAGCCTGACGCGGCTCCGCCTCGGGCCGCGCAGGCTCCGGCGTAGCGGTATGCAGCCGATGGCCCTGACGGTCGAACTGTTCAACCGGGCCGCCGGGCTTGCCTTCGAGCCTGCCTCCCGATCTGGCGTCCTTGTCCGGCCTGGTCTGGCTGCCGTAGCGGGTGTCGGCAGCGCCATTGGAAATCAGGTAGGAGCTGAGCAGCCCGGCCATCTCGGGGCTGGTCGTGTAGTGCTGGCGCAGGAAGCTTGGCAACGACCCTGCCGGCAGCGTCCTCAGCAGTCCGCGTGGGCTCTTGTGGCATGCAGTACAGGTGTCTGCGAAGATCTGGGAGGGACTTTTGCCGGCCTCGAGATTGGTCACCTGCGCATGCGCCGGGGCCGTCAAATCGCCGATCAGAAGCGTCACCGTCGCTAAAATGAGCGCTCGGCCCAACATTCACTGTCCTCCAAAGGGGAAATCGCTTTTAACGTCCTCGGTACGGCACTGAACGCGGCGGTCACCTTTTAGCCGATTGTGCCGCGAATGGAAGCAGGCAGATAACGCAACCACGTGAACGTCACATTTCGGAATATCCGCTTTGTGTACAAAGCACTAGCTCCTACCAAAGTGCAATATTATGATCTTCTTGAGGCGCTGGTAGGAACTATCCGGTTCCACAGGCGTCGGTGTGACAACGGCAGGCTAGCTTCTACGGGACCGCTTCTAGCGGTGGTTTCCATGGACCGTTTGTTGCGGCATTTTCTGGCGCAGTTCATTCGTCGCGGGACAGTGAAATTCACGACCGCGAACGGCAGCCGGTTTACCTGCGGTGATGGCACTGGCCAGCCGGTAGCCGTCAGATTTCTCACCACCGAGGCGGAGCGGCGAATTTTGCTCGACCCCGAACTCGCGCTGGGCGAGATCTTCATGGAAGGCTCGTTCGTGGTTGAGCGGGGTTCGATCGCCGATGTATTGGCGATTCTCATGGATCAGCCCGACGCCATGCCGCGCTGGGCCAGGCTGCAATGGTGGCTGCGGTATTTGGTCCGGCATGCCCAACAGTTCAACCCACGCGGCCGTTCGCGAGACAATGTCGCCCGCCACTACGATCTTGACGGCCGTCTTTATTCGCTCTTCCTCGATACCGACAAGCAATATAGCTGCGCTTATTTCGAGACCCCGGATGCAAGCCTCGAGGAGGCCCAGCTTGCCAAGAAACGCCATCTCGCCGCCAAGCTTTTGGTCAGTCCCGGCGACCGCGTGCTCGATATCGGCTCCGGCTGGGGAGGGCTTGGCCTGTATCTGGCCGAAATGACCGGCGCCAACGTCACCGGCGTGACGCTTTCGACGGAGCAATTGCAGGTGTCGAACGCCCGCGCCGCCGAGAAAAATCTGACGCAGTCGGCAAAGTTCCTGCTCAAGGATTATCGTGACATTCCCGGGCCATTCGACCGCATCGTGTCGGTCGGCATGTTCGAACATGTCGGCGTCGATTTCTACGAGACCTATTTCCGGCATTGCGCCGAACTGCTCGCCGATGATGGCGTGATGGTGCTGCATTCGATCGGACGTTCCGACCCGCCCGACGTCACCAATCCCTGGATTGCAAAATATATCTTTCCCGGCGGCTACATCCCGGCACTGTCCGAGGTAGTCCCGGTGATCGAGAAGGTCGGCCTATTGGTGTGCGACATCGAAATCCTGCGGCTGCATTACGCCGAAACCCTGAAAGCCTGGCGAGAGCGGTTCATGGCGCGGTGGGACGATGCGGTGCGTCTTTACGACGAGCGCTTCGCGCGAATGTGGCAGTTTTATCTGGCGGTCGCGGAAATGTCGTTCCGCAAACAAAATATGATGAATCTGCAGATTCAGATCACCAAGCGCCAAGGCGTGACGCCAATGACACGAGACTATATCGTACGCGAAGAGGCGAAATTACGCGGGCGCGAGCGCGGAAAGTGGCCGCGGCTGCAAATCGCCGGCGGATAGCAATCGCGCAAGCCTTACGCTTACAAGTCTTGCGCCTTACAAGTCTTGCGCCCTAATTGCGCAGACTGAAATGGGGCGCACGCGGCACCTGCCAATGCGGGTATGTTGATACGGGACGTGCCAGCTGCAGCCTCAACTCGGACAAAACCGCGCTATCATGCGGCGCAACTCGCGCATCCTGGCGGGATATCTTCTCCATGGTATCGATCAACCTCAACAGCCATCGTCGTTCGCCATCTGTCGATCGCCAACCACTAGTGCCCCCGTTGCGATGGAATCGGAACGGAGCTCTAGATTCTTGTTTTGACGCGTTTTCTTTACGCGAACCGGTACCCACTTCGCTCGAAAACGCTCTAACTTGCCGAGCCATCGCCTGTTTCCGTTCGCCAACCGCGTCAACGTTAATACCGGCCGCTGCAATCTGTTCCTGGACCGATAAAGAAAACCCCTAGATGTGATTTGCTTCACAGAAGGCCGGGCCCGCCGGCCCTAAACCTTGAGAATGACGCAGAAATCCCCCCAACCTTCGCTGGATCCAGGCCGCGATATCCGCACCGACTACGTGCTGATGGCCACCGGCATTGGATCCGCCTTGATCGCGCTGATTTATCTCCTGCTGATTTAATTTCAGCCTTCTTATTTCATTCAGCTTTTAGAGATCGCGGTGTTGGGTTCGGCCGGAGCCGCCAAAGGTTCAGGGGCTGCGACACCATTTCGCAGGAGCGGTATTTTTCGAAGAAAAACCGGCCCAGCTCCGCCAAATTTTCGCGCAGAACCCGTCAAGCGGCAAATCCATGGTCCCGCCGGGAATTCACACCTCGCATTGTGTGAATCGGGCATAAGGCATGTTCGCGCTTCCGCCGTAGCCAAGGGCGGCGCTTTATCGCCGCCCCATATCCGAAATCCAAACAACGACAAAAATAGAGAACAATCCGGACCCATGGCCCCGACTGATTCGAACGTTTTCAAGCTCGCCCCCGATGCGCCAAATCCGGCCTATCGCAGCGCACCCCATAATATCGAGGCGGAACAGAGCTTGCTGGGCGCGATCCTCGTCAATAACGACGCGTTCTATCGGGTGTCGGATTTTCTCGAACCCAAGCATTTCTTCGAACAGATTCATCAGGTCATTTTCGACACCGCCGGTAGTCTGATCCGGATGGGAAAGGTCGCGACCCCGGTAACCCTCAAGACCTTCCTGCCCGCCGAAACCGATATCGGAGGCATGACGGTCGGCCAATACCTCGCCCGCCTCGCTGCAGAAGCCACCACCATCATCAACGCCCAGGACTATGGGCGAACGATCTACGACATGGCGTTGCGCCGCGACCTGATCCGGATCGGTGAGGACATGGTCAATGTCGCCTTCGACGCGCCGGTGGATTTTGCGCCGCGCGCGCAGATCGAGGATGCCGAGCGCCAGCTTTACGAGCTGGCCGAGACCGGCCGCTACGATGGTGGGTTTCAGCGGTTTTCGCAGGCACTCACCGTCGCCGTCGACATGGCCGCCAACGCCTACAAGCGCGACGGCAAATTGTCCGGCATCGCAACCGGATTGCGCGATCTCGACATCAAGGTGGGCGGTCTGCAACCCTCCGATCTGATCATCGTCGCGGGCCGTCCCGGCATGGGCAAGACGGCGCTAGCCACCAACATTGCCTATAACGTCGCCAAGGCCCATCGCGCCGAGATACAAGCCGACGGCACCATGAAATCGGTCAATGGCGGTGTGGTCGGCTTCTTCTCCTGCGAAATGTCGGCCGAACAGCTTGCCACCCGTATTCTCGCCGAGCAGACCGGCATTGCCTCAAGCACGATCCGCCGCGGCGGTATCACCGAGGCCGACTTCGAGAAAATCCGCAACTACTCAATCGAACTGCAATCGCTGCCGCTTTATGTCGACGAGACTGGCGGCCTGTCGATCTCGCAATTGACCGCGCGCGCGCGCCGGCTGAAGCGGCAGAAAGGCCTCGACCTGCTCGTGGTCGACTACATCCAGCTGCTGCAGGGCTCAAGCAAGCGTTCCGACAATCGCGTTCAGGAAGTCACCGAGATCACTACCAGCCTGAAGGCGCTGGCCAAGGAATTGAACGTTCCGATCATCGCGCTGTCGCAACTGTCGCGTCAGGTCGAAGCACGCGACGACAAACGCCCGCAATTGTCCGACCTGCGTGAATCCGGCTCGATCGAACAGGACGCCGATGTCGTGATGTTCGTGTTCCGCGAGGAATATTACCTCGCCAACAAGGAGCCGCGGATCGGCACGCCCGAATATGAAAAGTGGCAACTCGACATGTCGCTGGTGCACGGCAAGGCCGAAGTCATCATTGGCAAACAGCGCCACGGCCCGACCGGTACGGTCGAGCTACAATTCGAAGGTCAGTTCACCCGCTTCAGCGATCTGGTGCAGGACAGCCATTTGCCGGAACGGACTTATTAGCGTTCCGCTGGCGGTATTCTTTTGTCCGGTTGAACCGCGCAATGGCAGCGCGTAAAACCGCGCCATGAACATTGCCTCCGATCCAGCGTCGCTCCAGAATACCGTGCTCTCTCCGGACGCCAACAAAGCCGCGGCGCCGGCGGACGCCAACGGCGTGCTCACGGTCGATCTCGACGCGATCGTCGCCAACTGGCGCAAGCTGGAGAAGACGGCGATGCCGGCCGAATGCGCCGGCGTCGTCAAGGCGAACGCCTATGGCTGCGGCGCCGAGCCGGTGGCACGCGCACTCGCCGACGCCGGCTGCAAGATGTTTTTTGTCGCCACGCTGGATGAGGCGCGCATTGTCCGTGCCGCCGTGCCGTCAGCACCGATCTATGTGCTCAACGGCTTCTTCCAGAATTGCGGCGACGGCTACGCCAAACTCGATGTCCGGCCGGTGATCGGCGATCTCAACGAGCTCGCCGAATGGGACGTGTTTTGCCGCCGCTCCGGTTGGTCCGGCGGCGCCGCCATCCATATCGACACCGGCATGAACCGGCTCGGCCTGACTGTGACCGAAGCGCAGGGCATCGTGCCCCGGATCAATGCCGGCGATCACGGCATCACGCTGGTGATGAGTCACCTCGCCTGCGCCGAAAGCCTCAATCACCCGCTCAACGCCAAACAGGTCGCCACCTTCCGCGAGATCGCGAGCCTTTATGCCGGTGTGCCGGCCTCGCTGTCGAATTCCTCCGGCATTTACCTCGGCGCGCAATTCCAGTTCGACATGGTGCGGCCGGGAGCTGCGCTCTACGGCGTCAACCCGACGCCAGAGGCCGACAATCCGATGCAGCCGGTCGTCGAACTGAAGGCCCGCATCATCCAGACCCGCAGTATCGAGCGCGGCGAAGGCGTAGGCTACGGCGGCACGTGGACCGCGCGGCGTCCGACCAAGCTCGCGATCGTTTCGGCCGGCTACGCTGACGGTTATTTCCGCGCCGCCGGCTCCAATGACGGAACGCGCGGCGCCGAAGCGGTGGTCGCGGGCAAGCGCTGCCCGATCGCCGGCCGGGTGTCGATGGACCTGATCGCGATCGACGTCACCGATCTGCCGAACAATGCTGCGCGGCGCGGCCACATGGCGACGCTGATCGGCGAAGGCATCACGGTCGACGAACTCGCGCACCATTTCGGCACCATCGGCTACGAGGTGCTGACCAGCCTCGGCCGCCGCTATGCCCGCGTCTATAAGGGCGGCGCGACCGGAGGATCGTCGGTAGCTGCTTCGTCTCCAGGCTAGCCGAGTTTTTGTTACTTCTTTCTGGTGTCGATAGCCGCCCGCACGTTGCTGGCGCTGCCGTCGCGCGATGTCGATATTTCGATCGGCCTGTTCCTGATGGCAATGGTGCCGGTGCGGCACTGGCTGGCGCGGCATGACCTCAAACTGTCGCGCTGGCATCTGGCGATCGGGGGCGCCGTGATCGGCTACATGACGGGGATCGTGGTTTCGACCGGTCCGCTGAGCGTGCCGCTGTTCCTGTTTTACGGGTTAAGTAAAGGCGCATTCCTGGCAACCGAAGCGGCGAGTTCGCTCGGCCTTTACGTCAGCAAATCGGTGACGTTCCAGCAATTCGGCGCGCTGACGCTTGATGTGGCGATCCAGGGCTTGATCGCCGGTTCTTCGCTGATGGCAGGCGCCTTCATCGCCAAGCCGTTTCTGCTCAAGCTCAATCCGGATGTGTTTCGGCTGGTAATGGATGGCATCATGCTCGCTTCCGGCCTAACTATGCTATGGAACGCCTATTCCTCCTGACCCAGCTCTTTCCGATCAAGGTTCGCCTGCTTCATGGCCAAGAATGCCCTTTCCTTTGTCTGCCAGAATTGCGGCGCAGCCTATAACCGTTGGCAGGGCAAGTGCGAATCCTGCGGCGAGTGGAATACGCTGGTCGAGGAGGATGTCACCGGCGTCACCACGATGCCGGTCTCGATTCGCTCCAAGCGCAAGGGCCGGCTGTTCGCGCTGGAGACGCTCACCGGCAAGAGCAACGACGCCCCCCGCCTGCCCTCCGGCATGACCGAGCTCGACCGTGTCACCGGCGGCGGTTTTGTCCGCGGCTCGGTGCTGCTGGTCGGCGGCGATCCCGGCATCGGCAAGTCGACGCTTCTGACGCAGGCCACCAGCCTGCTGGCACGGGCCGGTCATCGCGCCGTCTATATCTCGGGCGAGGAAGCCGTGGCACAGGTGCGGCTGCGCGCCGAGCGCCTGGGCCTTGCGGATACGCCGGTGCAGCTCGCGGCCGAAACCTCGGTCGAGGATATCGTCTCGACGCTGTCCGAAGGCGCCGTGCCGCGCTTGATCGTGATCGACTCGATCCAGACCATGTGGACCGACACGGTGGAGTCCGCGCCCGGCACGGTCACGCAGGTACGCGCCTCGGCACAGGCGCTGATCAGATTCGCCAAAAAATCGGGCGCCGCGATCATCCTGGTCGGCCATGTGACCAAGGACGGCCAGATCGCCGGCCCGCGCGTCGTTGAGCACATGGTCGATGCGGTGTTGTCGTTCGAAGGTGAAGGCTCACAGCAATTCCGGATTCTGCGCGCGGTGAAGAACCGCTTTGGCCCGACCGACGAAATCGGCGTGTTCGAGATGACCGGTCTCGGCCTGCGCGAAGTCTCCAATCCGTCGGAACTATTCCTTTCGGAACGCGATCTCGGCAGCCCTGGTACCGCCGTTTTTGCGGGGATCGAGGGTACAAGGCCGGTGCTGGTGGAGTTGCAGGCGCTGGTGGCGCCGACGACGCTCGGCACGCCGCGCCGGGCGGTGGTGGGCTGGGATCCGAGCCGGCTCTCGATGGTGCTGGCGGTGCTGGAAGCACATTGCGGGGTCAAGCTGTCGGGCTATGACGTCTATCTGAACGTCGCCGGAGGCCTGCGTATCCAGGAGCCCGCCGCCGACCTTGCCGCCGCCGCGGCGCTGGTATCGTCATTGGTTAATGCGCCGCTGCCGACTGATGCGGTCTATTTCGGCGAGATTTCGCTGTCGGGCGCGGTTCGACCGGTGGCTCAGACCTCGGCCCGGCTGAAGGAAGCTGCCAAACTCGGATTCGGTCGCGCTGTGCTGCCCGAATCGGCACGCGGCGAAACCGGCGCCGATTCAGGACTGGTCCTCAACACCGTGGGTGGATTAACCAACCTGGTCGCGGAAATCGCCGCAGGGGGCAATCCAGGGGGAAAACGACAGGCGAATCCGGACGAGAATCGCGAACACTTGTCTGAGAAAAATGCCACACCTGCCAGATTCCGACGCGAGGGGCGCTAGAGGCGCGTGACCTTGCCGAGCCTCGCCGGTATACAACCCGCGCGGGGCGGACCGGCGTTGGTTCCGGCCTTGCGGAACATGCCATATGCCCCTCGCGTAGGGCGGTACCGAGAAGCCGATTCGCGATTTGATGTACGAGCGGACCTGACCAGCCGATGCCGATAACGATACTCGATCTCGTCCTGCTCGCCGTCATGCTGATCTCCGGCCTGCTCGCGATGGTCCGCGGCTTCATGCGGGAGATCCTGTCGATCGCGGCCTGGGGCACCGCCGCTCTGGTCACGCTCTACGCCTATGGCAAGCTGCTGCCGACCGCCAAGGCCTATTTCAACACCAGCGACACGGTGGCTACCGTTATCGTCGTCGCTGGCGTCTTTATCGGTACCCTGATCGTGGTTTCCATCATCACGATCAGGATTTCGGACATGATCCTGGATTCCCGGATCGGCGCGCTTGATCGCACCCTGGGCTTCCTGTTCGGGCTCGCCCGCGGCCTCCTGATCATGGTGGTAGCCTTCATGTTCTTCAACTGGCTGGTTCCGGACAAGCAGCGGCCAGACTGGGTGACCGGGGCAAAGTCCCGGGTAGTCCTGCAGGGGACCGGGGATTGGCTGATGTCGCTCTTGCCGGACGACCCGGAGAACACCATTTTAAAGAGATTCAAGAAGAATAAACCAGACGACGAACAAACTGACACCGACCCGGCGGCGCCGGCTACAGGTGATGGCTACAGCAAACCTGCCCGCGACAGTCTGAAAAAGCTGATCGAAAAGCCCGCGGATCACTGATAGCAAGGCCAGAGAGAGGCGCGATGGACGAGATGCAGAGCCGCTCCGACGACGCCGGCCAGTTCGAGCTAAATCCTGGGCCGACCTGTGGACCCAGCCCCGGGATCGAAATGCAGGATGACCTCGAAGGCGACGCGTTACGCGAGGAGTGTGGCGTGTTCGGTATCTTCGGCCATCCGGAAGCCGCCGCGATCACTGCGCTGGGATTGCATGCCCTGCAGCATCGCGGCCAGGAGGCGGCCGGCATCGTTTCCTTCGACGGCGCCCGCTTTCACAGCGAACGTCGGCTTGGCCTGGTCGGCGATACGTTCTCCCGCCGCGATATGATCGAACGCCTGCCCGGCAACGCCGCGATCGGCCATGTCCGCTATTCCACCACGGGCGCCACCATCCTGCGCAACGTGCAACCTCTGTTCGCCGAACTCAACGCCGGCGGCTTCGCGGTCGGTCATAACGGCAATCTTACCAATGGCCTGACGCTCCGCCGCGAGCTGGTGCGAAACGGCGCCATGATGCAGTCCACCACCGACACTGAAGTCATCCTGCATCTGGTCGCGCAGTCCAAGCGCAACCGCTTCATCGACCGCTTCATCGACGCCTTGCGTACGATCGAGGGCGCCTATTCGTTGGTGTCGCTGACCAACAAGAAACTGATCGGCGCGCGCGACCCGCTCGGCATTCGTCCGCTGGTGCTGGGCGAACTCGACGGCTGCCCGATCGTGGCATCGGAGACCTGCGCCCTCGACATCATCGGCGCAAAATACGTCCGCGACGTCAGCCCCGGCGAAGTCGTCGTGTTCGACGAACACGGCACGCAAAGTCACAAGCCGTTTCCGCCGATGCCGCCGCGGCCCTGCATTTTCGAATACATCTATTTTGCCCGCCCGGATTCCATTGCCGGCGGACGCTCGGTGTATGAGGTCCGCAAGGCATTTGGCGCCCAGCTTGCGCGCGAAAGCCCTGCCGATGTCGACGTGGTGGTACCGGTGCCGGATTCCGGCGTGCCCGCCGCGGTCGGTTACAGCCAGTATTCTGGCGTGCCGTTCGAACTCGGCATCATCCGCAACCACTATGTGGGTCGCACCTTCATTCAGCCGACCCAAAACGTGCGCGAACTCGGCGTGCGCATGAAGCATTCGGCCAACCGCGCCGCGATCGAGGGCAAGCGGATCATCCTGATCGATGATTCACTGGTGCGCGGCACCACATCCAAGAAGATCGTTCGCATGATGCGCGACGCCGGTGCCCGCGAAGTGCATTTCCGCTTGGCCTCGCCGCCCATTCTCTATCCCGACTATTACGGCATCGACCTGCCCGATCGCGGCGGATTGCTGGCGGCGACCCATTCGCTCGAAGAGATGCGCGAGATCATCGGTGCGGATTCGCTGGCGTTCCTGTCGATCGACGGCATGTACCGCGCAATGGGCGAGCCGGGCCGCGATCCCGCCAATCCGAAATTCGCGGATCATTGTTTTACCGGCGACTATCCGACCTACCTGACCGACCAGACCCAGACCGAGCAGCAGCCCCGGCAATTGTCCCTGCTGGCGGAAGCGAGCTAAAGCGAGACGTCGCACCGACGATCTGATTTTTTCGTTGTCGTCGGACTTGTCCCGGCCACCCACCCCTGTAAAACCCATCGCAAAGACGTGGATGCCACAAGCCGCCAAGCGCGAAAGCGCGCTCGGCGCTGATGCCTTGGCCCGGCGAAAGCAATACAAAGCAATATCTGGATGACCCTTCCCCTCGCCTCCCGCATCGCTCTCGTCACCGGTGCCTCGCGCGGCATCGGCTATGCCACGGCACGCGCGCTGGCAAAGGCCGGCGCCCATATCGTTGCTGTGGCGCGCACGCAAGGCGCCCTTGAAGAACTCGATGACGAGATCCGCAAGGAGGGCAGCAGCGCGACGCTGGTGCCTCTCAGCCTTACCGATTTCGAAGGCATCGCCCGGCTCGGCGCGGCGCTGCACGAGCGCCATGGCAGGCTCGACATCCTCGTCGGCAATGCCGGCATCGCCGGACCCTCCTCGCCGCTCGGACATATCGAGCTAAAGCCGTGGAACGACGTGATGGCGGTCAACGCAACCGCGAACTTCCAGTTGATCCGTTGCATGGAGCCGCTGCTCCGGCAATCCGATGCCGGCCGCGCGGTGTTCGTCACCTCGGGGGCTTCCCACAAGGCACCCGCCTATATCGGCCCCTATTCAGCCTCCAAGGCAGCGCTCGAAGCGCTGGTGCGGGTATGGGCTCATGAGACGGAGTCGACGCCGATTCGCGTCAATTTGTTCGACCCCGGCCCGATACGGACGCGCATGCGCGCAGCCGTATTCCCCGGTGAGGACCCGATGACCCTCGATACGCCGGAACAGGCGGCGGAATTCATCATTCCGATGTGCGCGCCGTCATGGGCCGAGACCGGCAAATTGTATGATTACAAAACCCGCCAACTGATGAATTTTCGGCCACCGGCGTAAGCAAAGCGATCATGTTCCGGCGGCAGGCAGCAGCATTTCGCTGGTTTGCTCCGCCGCGATCCGATGTCTCCTATCGGCAACAGAATTACTCAATTGCGCGGCGGTAGCGCCTAGTCCAAGGCGAGTGACGCCCAGTCCAAGCCGATTTTGCCCCGCCCACTAAAACTACAGTCCAGATTCTAAAGAGGGGCTGTCACCATGAAACTCATCGTTGCGGTTTTGGCTGGATTGTTTGGCACCGCCTCGGCTTTGGCTGCCGACCTTCCGGCACGGATCTATACCAAGGCTCCGGTCATGGCGGATCCCGGCTACAACTGGAGCGGATTCTACCTCGGCGGCAACGTCGGCTATAGCTGGGGCCGATCCAATGACACCTCTACATTGACCAACGGCGCGGGTACGACGCTGTTCACCAGCATCGGCAGCTCCGATCTCGACGGCGTGGTGGGCGGCGGCCAGATTGGCTACAATTGGCAGATCCAGAACTGGGTGTGGGGCCTGGAAGCCGACATCCAAGGCACCGGCGAACGCGGCAGCCGCGACTTCACCTGCCCAACCGGCGTCTGCACACCCGCAACGACCACTACGATACCAGGAATCGGGGTCTTTCCTGTTCCCGGCGCAGCGGTGCCGGTTTCGTTGGAGCAGAAGATCGAATGGTTCGGAACGGTTCGCGGCCGCGTCGGCGTCTTGGCGACGCCAAGGGTGCTGTTCTATGCAACCGGTGGTTTGGCCTATGGCGAGGTCGGCACCGACGAGACGATCAACACCACGTCGCTGTTTTCCAACTCGGATACCCGATTTGGCTATACAGTTGGCGCCGGCGTCGAGGGCGCGCTTGGCGGCAACTGGACTGCCAAGCTTGAATATCTCTATGTCGATCTCGGCCGAACGTCCGGATCGTTCGCAACCACGATCGCGGCTCTCGGCGGTGGCACGCTTACGAGTTCCTACAGCTCGCGTATCACCGACAATATCCTGCGGGTCGGTCTGAACTACAGGTTCAACAGCGGCCCGGTGGTCGCGCGGTACTGAAGCCGGAAGCGGCATCATCTGACTCGGCGGATCGAGGATAACGGCGGCGCAGCGGGTTCAAGCCCTGCGCGCCGCCATCGTTTGATTCGATATTTCGTTGGCGTTCTCGCAATGTCGAAGTGGTCCGATATATCGACTGAAGAGCCAGCCATTTATCCTTGATATCGCTCATTTTCTTCCGATGGCAAAGCGGCCGTGGCGACCACAATAGCGACCTGCACGGTCGTGTTCGTTGCATCGCTTACAGCGTCAATCGTGAACCCGATCACGATCCCCTGCGACAAACTGGAACTCAGGTGATCGGCGGCCAAGGTCGAACGAATGACGGACGACGAAATCAGGACGCTCCGGGTCACCACGGGCTTTCAAGGCGATGGTGGTCTCAACGTCTTTCGTGAGGTTTTCGGCCGCGAGATCCTCGGCATCGAAATCGATCCGCTTGATGGCCATCCGCTCGATATCGATTTGACGCTGCGATCCCTGCCGGGATTCGCGATGGCTTCGGGAACGATGTCGCCGATGCGCACCCGGCACACTCCCGGGCTGCTCGACAATGACGACCTCATCCTCCTGGTGCTGCAAAGCGGCGTCGGCGAGGTCAGTCAGTACGGCCGCGTTGCGACGATCAACGAGGGGGAAGCCGTCCTCACCGCCAACGGCGCAGAAGCCATATTCATCGGACGGACGGCAACGCGCGTCATCAATTTCCGGCTTAGCCGAAGCCTGCTGGCGCCATATGTCGCCGACATCGACGCCATGGTGGCGCGACCGATCCCGCGGGATAACCGCGTCCTGCAGCTCATGGTAGGCTACGCCAGGATGATCAACGACCAGCAGGAACTGGCGATACCGGACCTGCGACGCATGGTCGCCACGCATATGCATAGCCTGGCGGCGGCGCTGCTTGGCGGTGACGGCGGTCTCGGCCTGCATGACCAGGGTCAGCGCGCCGCACGGCTAAGGGCGATCAAGGATGAAATTCGCGACAGGATGGGGCAGCATGACCTGACGATCGCCGATGTCGCGCGCAACCAGCAGATTTCGGAAAGCTATATTCGCCAGCTGCTCGCGGAGAACGGCACGACCTTCACCGATTTCGTGCTCTGCGGAAGATTGGCGCGCGCCCACCGCATGCTGGTCGATCATCGTTATGCCGACCACAGCATCAGCGCGGTGGCCTATGAAGCTGGCTTTAGCGACCTGTCCTATTTCAACCGCACCTTCCGCCGCCGCTATGGCGCCACGCCGTCAGGAATCAGGCAGGGCACGCGGCACCGCGACGAATGACCACCATCGGCTAGAGTCGTTCCGACGGAATCGAAACGGGGCTCTGGATTCTTCTTTTTGACGCGTTTTCTTTACGCGAACCGGTATCCACCCACGGATCAAGTCCGAGGGCATGCTTCGCTCGAAAACGCTCTAGCCCCGCATCGCCGCCGTTGTCCGCGCCGAGATCCATAGCGCCAGCAACAACAGGGCTGAGGCGAGCAGGAACGGCGCACCGGGCAATATCAACGGCGCCTGCGCGCCGATGAAATAGGCAAAGGTCAATGTAAAAAGAAACGGCCCCAGCAGCTGGGACACGCTCTGCACGCTGGTGGTCGCGCCCTGTAGCTGTCCTTGCTGGTCCGGCGCAACCAATCGCGTGGTCAATGCCTGCGTCGCCGCCCCCGCGACGCCCCACAACGCCATCACGGGGATACCGATCCAGAACAATCTTCCGCTCGGCGCCACCCCGAAGACCAGGAAACCGAGAGCGCCGGAGCCGAGTCCGAGCAGCAGGGCCCGGCGCTCGCCAAGCCGCTTGACGATCGGACCGATCGCCGTCCCCTGCACCGCCATCGCGCAGACCCCAACCATCGCCAGCGTCAGCCCGACGGTCGCCGCATCCCAGCCATAACGATAGGTCGCATACAGAACGAAGGTCGATGGCAGCACCACATGGGCAAGCTGGGCGATGAACGTCACCACCGCCAGCCACGCCAGAACCGGATTGGAGCGCAGCAGACGCAGCGCGCCGAGCGGGTTGGCGCGCTTCCAGCGGAACGGCGAGCGGCGATCGAGCGGCAGCGACTCCGGCAGGATCAACAAGCCGTAAAGTGCATTGGCAAGACTCAAGGCAGCCGCGACCCAGAACGGCAGCCGGGGATCAAAGCCGCCAAGCAGGCCGCCGACCGCGGGTCCAACAATGAAGCCCGCACCGAAGGCCGCGCCGATCTTGCCGAACACGGCTGCACGCCGTTCCGGCGGTGTGATGTCGGCAATATATGCAAACGCGGTCGAGACGCTTGCCGAGGTTATGCCGGAGATCACCCTGCCGACGAACAGCCAGATCAGCGACGGCGCCA
Source organism: Pseudomonadota bacterium (assembly GCA_018971625.1). GTDB lineage: Bacteria > Pseudomonadota > Alphaproteobacteria > Rhizobiales > Xanthobacteraceae > Bradyrhizobium. Next base: position 11,096 of record JAGXAJ010000004.1, on the reverse strand, counting down.
TCGCCATGAGAATATAATCGAGCGCCAGTCCGAAATTCGACAGCAGCACCACCGGCCGCCGCCCGAAGCGGTCGGACAAGCCGCCGAGAACCGGCGAGAAGAAAAGCTGCATCAGCGCCCATGCGGTGCCGAACAGGCCGAAGATGCGGGCTGCCGTCGCGGCGTCGTTGTCGACGAAACTTTCGACGAGCTTGGGCAGGATCGGCATGACCATGCCGAGCGCGAACATATCCAGGAGAATGGTGACAAAGATGAAGGCGACGGCGCCTCCACGCGCGGGCGGCGCTCCTGTTACGCTCACGGGTTCAGTCGCTTCGCTCACGAAGGCCGCCTGCGCTTGTGAGCGAACGGATTGGCCTTTTCACGCAGCGATATCCGCATCGGCGTGCCCGGCAATTCGAAATATTCGCGCATGGAGTTGACGAGGTAGCGCAGGTAGGATTGCGGTACGGCATCGGCGCGCGAGCAGAACAGGACAAAGCTCGGCGGCCGCGCCTTGGCCTGGGTGATGTAGTTCAGCTTCAATCTCCGGCCCGACACCGCCGGCGGCGGATTGGCATCGACCGCCTGCTCGAACCAGCGATTGAGCGAGGCGGTAGGCACCCGCTTGTTCCACACCGCATAAGCCTGCTCGATCGCGCTCATCAGCCGGTCGATGCCCTGCCCCGTCAGGCCGGACACCGCAACCACAGGCGCTCCCTTGATCTGTGGCAGGAGATGGTCGAGTTCAGTGTGCAGCGTGGAAACCAGACCCGGCTGCCGTTCCATCAGATCCCATTTGTTGGCGGCGACCACGATCGCCCGCCCCTCACGCTCGATCAGGTCCGCGATCCGCAGATCCTGTTCCTCGAACTTGCTCTGCGAGTCCATCACCAGCACCACAATTTCGGCGAAGCGCACGGCGCGCAACGCGTCGGCCACCGACAGCTTTTCCAGCTTCTCCTCAATCCGGGAGCGGCGCCTGAGCCCTGCGGTATCGAACACGCGAAATTCGCGGCCCTGCCAGGTGATCTCGACGGAAATGGAATCGCGGGTAGTGCCGGCCTCGGCGCTGGTCAACAACCGCTCTTCGCCAAGCAAATGATTGATCAGCGTCGACTTGCCTGCGTTGGGGCGACCGACGATGGCGACGCGAATGGGCCGCTTGGCAAGCTCCTCATCGGTCTCGACGATGTCGTCATCTTCGCTCTGCTCGGGTTCGTCGAGCGGTCCCGGCATCAAAGGGCGCAGCGCGTCATAAAGATCGCTGAGGCCCTCACCGTGCTCGGCCGAGATCTGGATCGGCTCGCCGAGGCCCAACGCATAGGACTCCATCGCGCCGATTTCGCCGTGCTTGCCCTCGGCCTTGTTGGCGACCAGCACTACTGGCTTGTTGGCGCGGCGTGCGAAGTCGGCAAATGCGCGGTCGTTCGGCGTCAAGCCTGCCCGCGCGTCAATCACGAACATCAGCGCATCGGCAAGGCCGATCGCGGTCTCGGTCTGCTCCTGCATCCGCTCGGTCAGTGAACCCCTGGCGCCCTCGTCGAGGCCGGCAGTGTCGATCACGGTGAATTCGAGATCGCCCAGGCGTCCCTCGCCTTCACGACGGTCACGGGTCACACCGGGCTCGTCGTCGACCAGCGCGAGCTTTTGCCCAACCAGACGATTGAACAACGTCGATTTCCCGACATTCGGACAGCCGATAATGGCGATCGTGAAAGGCATAAAGAATCCCGGCGGACTTCAAACGCGTATTTCGCAAAAGCGTGGTGCGGTTTGGTCCCGCAATCAAGTTGGCACTCACGGCGCAAGGCCGGTCCGCGCTCGATCATACAGACTGGCGGATTGCCGCGCTCGTAACGCGATAGCACCGGATCAACGTTGAAAGCTGGTGCTCGGCAGCGGCGCCGGGAACGGCGTCGTCGATGATTGTTGCGCCGTCGCTGCGGGCTGCTGCGTCGGCTGTGCGGCCTGCTGATCCGGCGGTGGCGCGGTCGTACGCTTGCGGACGATTTTCTTGCGCTTCGGAGGCGGCGGAGCCGCGGCGGCGGCCCCCTCTTCTTCGGATGCCGCATTGGGGGCGGACGCCGCGTTTGGATCGGCCGCTGCTGCAGGTTGTTGTGCCGTGCCGGCGGCAGGCGGCTGTTTGGTCTTCTTGCCCCTGGATTTTTTCTTTGCCTTGGGTTCTTCAGGCGCAGGCGGCGGGGCGGCGGTCGCCGCCTCGGCGTTCTGCTGATCGAGTTGTTGCTGTTCTTCGACCGAACTCTTGTACAACTCCTTGGGAACACCCTGCTCAAGACCGGGCACGCCGTCGGGGAAAACCGGCTTGCGTTCGCCCGGCAGCTTTTTCTTGGTGTCAAGGAAATCCAGCAAATCGCTCGGATCAAAATTGCCGCCGAAGTTGCCGGAGCAGCCACCCAGCACAGCCGACAGCGCCAGGAGCACGGTGGCAGCGATCAGACGTTGCGACAGACGCATGGGCGATTTCCCGGTCAACTTTGTTCCGCCATCAGCCTTTGGCGACCGGCGGCAGCAGGGCCTGCAACGCTTCGGCGCGCGAGCGCAGACCCGGCGGCGTCTCGCCGTCGTTGGCAATCATATCCAGCCATTTGCGCGCTGACGTCATGTCGTTGGCGCGCCAGGCTGACAGCGCCAGCAATTCGCGCACGGTATGCCGAAAGGTTGCCGTCGGCGCGGTCTCGGATTCAATCCGCGCCAGCAGGTTGGGATAGGTCGAGGTTTCCACCAGCAACTGCGCGGCGCGGACCTTGGCCAGTTCCTGATCGAGCGTCGCGACGCTGCGGTCGGCCGCAATGTCGTCGTAGAGCTTCACGGCGGCTTGCGGATCACGGATTGCGACTTCGCCGGCGACGCGCAACCGCGCCAGCAGGCGATAGCCAGAGGGCGCAGTCGCCACCAGTTTGTTGAAGGCCGCCTCGGCCTCGGAATGCTTGTTCTGCTCGGAGAGTTCCACAGCCTTGTCAAAGGCCGTGCCGGCCTCGGCCGCCTTCTTGGCTTCCAGATATTGATAGCCGCGCCAGCCGCCCACGGCCGCGATGATCAGAAACGCAGCGGCTACGATATAGATCGAATACCGGTCCCACAGCTTTTTGAGCTGTTCGCGACGCACGTCCTCGTCGACTTCGTCAAATAATTCAGACACTTAAAGCTATCCAATCCCCGGCGGGTGGCTCGGAATTCATAAACCCCGCAATCCCGATCCCCAAACTAGCGGCGGCGATACTCTAGCGATATGGCGGCGACAAGGCAAAGCCGCGCGCCCCGCGGCTTCAATGTTTCTTCGTTAATTCAAGGCGATGCGAGGCATCATTCACGCCGCGTTTCCATCCCGGAGGGGATTGCTGCCGTCCGTGCGGGCGTTGCTGGATTTCCCGGCGAAGGAACATGCCGACGCCAACATCCCGACTGGGGCGCAGGATCTCCCGATACAACGGGATCTCACCTCGTAGAGGGTGATGCCCGACAAGCTCTGCCTGCGCGAGAAAAGAGGGCCTGGGAAGCGCGACCTGTCCATTGTCGAGTTTCGTCCTGGTTTTTGGCGCGGCAACCGCCGTTGCTACGTCTTGGCCTTCATCCCGTAGACGTGCTCCGGACCTGGAAATTTGCGGGCGCGCACATCACTTGCATAGCCCTCGATGGCGGCTTCGATCATCGGGCCGAGATTGCCGTAGCGGCGGACGAACTTCGGTGTCCGCGGCGACAGCCCCAGCATGTCCTCCAGCACCAGGACCTGACCGTCGCAGGCAACGCTCGCACCGATGCCGATCGTGGGAATTTCGATGGTTTCGGTGATCTTGCGTGCCAAGGGCTCCGCGACCGCCTCGACCACGACGGCGAATGCGCCGGCTTGCGCGATCGCGCGGGCATCGTTCTCGATCGGCTGCCAGCTACCTTCCTCACGGCCTTGGGCACGGAACGAACCAAGCGTATTGATCGATTGCGGCGTCAGCCCGATATGGCCCATCACGGGAATGCCGCGCCCGGAAAGAAAGGCCACGGTCTCCGCCATGCGTTCGCCGCCCTCGAGCTTCACTGCCCCGCAATGGGTCTCCTTGAGGATTCGCGCAGCCGAATGGAACGCCTGCTCTTTCGATGCCTCGTAGGAACCGAACGGCATGTCCACCACGACCAGCGCATGCTGCGAGCCGCGCATCACCGCGTGGCCTTGCAGGATCATCATCTCGAGCGTCACCGGCACCGTGGTCTCAAAACCGTGCATCACATTGCCGAGGGAATCCCCGACCAGGATGACGTCGCAATAGCGGTCGACCAACGCTGCGGTGTGGGCGTGGTAGGATGTCAACATAACGATCGGTTCGCCGTTCTTGCGGGCGCGAATTTCGGGTGCGGTCTTGCGCTTGACGGTTGATTGAATAGACACCCTTAAACTCCGAACACGGGAACGCCGATGACGACGGGATGAAACACAAGAGCAAGCGCGAGATAGATGAGGATACCCATCAAAATCGCGATCGCATCGTTGCTGACGCCACCGACCGGTATCGGCGGCGCGCCGCCGTCGGTGCGTCTTTTCAGCGAAATGCGGTCGAACACCGCCCAGCCCAGGAATGAACCGAACAGGATGATCGAACCGAGATCGCCATTGGCGATCAGATGCGCCGCTGCCCACAGTTTAACCCCGGCCAGCATCGGATGTTTCAACGTGGTGTAGATCCGGCCCCGGATGTAGGAAGCCACCACCAGGATCACGGCCGGCAGCATGAGCGCCTCCGTGATGTACTTGAACGCGGGCGGCGGCTGCCAGATTTCGATCTGCCCCGCGGCACGATAGTCGGCAAAACCCTTGGCGATCAATACTAGGCCGGCCAGCGAGACCAACGCATAGCCAACCTTGTAGCCGCCCTCGCCGACCGATGCGATCAAGCGTGCGCGCAGCTCGCGCCGGGTCGTCAGCGCATGGATGCCAAGGAACAGCACGAGCCCCAGAATCATTATCGTCAGTCCCAAGATATCCTCCGTGGCAAGCCAGCTCTTGTTCAGTCTCGCGTATCACTTTAAGCGACCCCACCGCAATCGGCCAAAGGTGCGCCGGTCTCGGCTTTTTACCAGCCATTTCGCCTCTCACGGTTTGCCCGATTGCCGTTGCGGCTCGCGATTATCGACATAGCGGATCGCAATCGGACGGCCGGCAAGCGCAGCGCCGAGACCGCCGGTGAATTTCAACGGCACGCAGGCATCGAGCGAGGCGTTGATCGCTTGAAGATAAGTATCGCGGATCTCGGCCGAAGTCCCCGCGGTAGCAAAAGTCAGGCGCGGCGCGGCGATGATGCCGCCATTGCGCCTGAAGCTGAAGCGCACCGTCATCTGCATGCCCGGCTGCGCGGCATCGACCGGCGGCGGCGACCAGCAGGAGCGCAATTCAGCGAACAGATCGGCGATGCTGTCGAGGTCGTGGTCGGGCCGGACATACTTCGTCTTGTCGGCGTCCGGCGGCACGGTTTCGACGGTGAGCTGCAGGTTCTCCCCGTAGGGATATTCGATTTCGGGAATGCACGGTCCATGGCTCAGCGCGCTGCAGAATGATGGCGTGCATGGCCTGCCGCGCAGCACGCTGCACGGCGAATGGAAAAATGGCGTGGCATCGATCTGATGCCGCCACCGCCACGCCTCGGCCGGGCCGGACGCGATCATCCCAGCGATCGCAGCAACTATAAAGCCGGCAAAACGCCCGAGCATCCATTGAGCCCTCGACAGCATGAGAATGATGCCCGCAGCGAACAGCTACAAGCCGGGCTTCGTTCACATCCGCGCGCCTGACGATCGCTGGCTCTGGTATACTGGCGGGCTCTACGTTCTTTTCTTCACGTCCTTGATGCTGGAAAAGACGATGCCCTCGGCGCGTTCCTTCGTATAGCCGAGATAGAACTCGTTCCTGGCCAGGAATACCGGATCGCCATCGACATCGTCGGCGACGCCGGAGCCATTGGCGGCGATAAAGGCGTCGAGCTTCTTGCGGTCGTCGGAGGAAATCCAGCGCGCCAGTTGAAACTCGCTCACCTCGAATTCCACCGGCAGCGAATATTCGGCATCGAGGCGAGCCTTGAGCACGTCGAGCTGCAACGGGCCGACCACGCCAACCAGCGCCGGTGCGCCGTCGCGCGGCCGGAATACCTGCACGACCCCTTCCTCCGACATCTGCTGCAAGGCTTCCTTGAGCTTCTTTGCCTTCATCGCATCGGTCAGCCGGACCCGTCGGACAATTTCCGGCGCGAAGCTGGGCACGCCGACAAAGGCGATGTCCTCGCCTTCGGTCAGCGTGTCGCCGATCCGCAGGGTACCGTGATTGGGAATGCCGACGACGTCCCCGGCAAATGCCTCATCTGCCAGCGCGCGATCCTGCGCGAAAAAGAATTGCGGGCTGGAGAGCGACATATTCTTGCCGGTGCGCACCAGCTTCGCCTTCATGCCGCGCGTCAGCTTGCCGGAACACAGTCGCGCAAAGGCGATGCGGTCGCGATGGTTCGGATCCATATTGGCCTGGATCTTGAACACGAAGGCGCTCATGCGGGGCTCGGCGGCTTCCACCTTGCGCACATTGCTGTCCTGTGCGCGCGGCGGCGGCGCGAACCGGCCCAAGCCCTCCAGCAAATCGCCGACGCCGAAATTGCGCAGCGCACTGCCGAAATAAACCGGCGTCAGATGACCCTCGCGAAATGCTTTAAGCTCGAACGGCTGGCAAGCCTCCGATACCAGGGCCAATTCATCCTTGATCGCACCAACGTCGAGGTTGGCGTTGCGGCTGGCGAGACTGGCGATATCGACCTGTTGCGCGGCGCCGGTCTTGGCGCCACCGCCCTCGAGCAGCCGCACCCCGCCATTGGTGACGTCATAGGTGCCGAGGAAATCGCGACCGCGGCCGACCGGCCAGGTCATCGGCGTGGTGTCGAGTGCCAGCGTCTTCTCGATTTCATCAAGCAGCTCGAACGTATCGCGGCTCTCGCGGTCCATCTTGTTGATGAAAGTGATGATGGGAATATCGCGCAGGCGGCAGACCTCGAACAGTTTTCGGGTCCGTGCCTCGATACCCTTGGCGGCGTCGATCACCATCACGGCGGAATCGACCGCGGTCAGCGTGCGGTAGGTATCTTCGGAAAAGTCCTCGTGGCCCGGCGTGTCCAGCAGGTTGAACACGAGGCCATCGAATTCGAAAGTCATCACCGAGGTGACAACGGAGATGCCACGTTCGCGTTCGATCTTCATCCAGTCGGAACGGGTATTGCGCCGCTCGCCCTTGGCCTTGACCTGGCCCGCGAGATTGATTGCACCACCGAACAGCAGCAGCTTTTCCGTTAGCGTGGTCTTGCCGGCGTCCGGATGGGAGATGATCGCAAAGGTACGCCGCCGCTCGACCTCGGTCGTGAACGGCGGCTGGACGGGGTTTTCAGTCGAAACAGCAATGTCAGACATTAATGAGCCTGTGGCAGGGAAAGCCGGTCGGATTAAGGAGGATCAAGGCGTGGAACTCAATATAAGAATTGCGCGGCCGAACTCCAATCGAAGGCCTAACGGAGCGCCGACGCCAGCCAATACGCCAGCGCCGCAACGATCGCGGCGGCCGGGATCGTGATGATCCAGGCATAGACGATCGAGCTTGCCACATTCCAGCGTACCGCCGAGAGCCGCCGAGCCGCGCCGACGCCGACAATGGCACCTGTGATCGTGTGTGTCGTCGACACCGGAACCCCGAGAAAGGTCGCCATGAACAGTGTCGCCGCGCCGCCGGTCTCAGCGCAAAAACCTTGCATCGGCGTCAGCTTGGTAATCCGTAGTCCCATGGTGCGGACGATCCGCCAGCCGCCCATCAAAGTGCCCAGCGCCATCGATGCCTGACAGGCCAATACTACCCAGAACGGCACCGAAAATTTTTCGCCCAGATGTCCCTGCGAGTAAAGCAGCACCGCGATGATGCCCATGGTCTTTTGCGCGTCATTGCCGCCATGCCCCAGCGAGTACAGCGAGGCGGAGGCGAATTGCAGGATCCGGAACGCACGATCAACCGCGAACGGTGTCGAGCGCACCGAGGCCCAGGACACGATCGCGACCAGCACCAGCGCCAGCAGGAAACCGACCAGCGGCGACAACACGATGGCAAGCAGGGTTTTCGACAGGCCACTCCAGACCGCGGCCGAAATTCCCGCCTTGGCCATGCCGCCGCCGACCAGACCGCCGATCAGCGCATGCGAACTGGAGGACGGAATCCCCAATCCCCAGGTGATCAGGTTCCAGACGATCGCGCCCGCCAGGGCCGCGAAGATCACCTGCGGATCGACCACACCGGGATCGATGATGCCGGTGCCGATGGTATGGGCGACGTTGAGACCGAACACACCAAAGGCGACGAAGTTGAAGAATGATGCCCACAGCACCGCATATTGCGGCCGCAGCACGCGAGTTGACACGATCGTCGCGATCGAATTGGCCGCGTCATGCAGTCCGTTTAGGAAATCAAACAGCAGCGCGACTGCGATCAATCCTGAAAGGACGGGAAGACCAAGCGTGGCATCCACGGCGCGGTCCTGCCCTATACCTGTTCGATCATGATGCTATTGATCTCGTTGGCAACGTCGTCAAACCGGTCTGCGACTTTCTCAAGATGATCATAGATTTCAGCGCCGACGATGAAGTCCATCGCGTTGGCGTCGCGATGCTTGAGGAACAGTTCCTTCAGTCCGATATCGTGGAGATCGTCGACCCGGCCTTCCAGCTTGGTCAATTCCTCGGTGATCGCCGTCAGCATCGCGACGTTCTCGCCAATCGACTGCATCAGCGGTAGCGCGCGGCCGACCAGATCGGCGCATTCGACCAGCAGCACCCCTATTTCGCGCATTGGCGGTTCGAAAATGCGAACCTCGAACAGCACCACCGCCTTGGCGGTCTGCTGCATTTGGTCGATCGCATCGTCCATCGCGGTGATCAGGTTCTTGATGTCGACGCGATCGAACGGCGTGATAAAGGTGCGGCGCACCGCGGTCAGGACCTCGCGGGTGACGTTGTCGGCGTCATTCTCGAACTGATTGACGCGCTGGCAATGTACCGCCGTTTCATCGCCGCCGCGCAGCATCTCCTGCAGGGCCAGGGCGCCCTGCGCCACCGCCTGGGAATGCCTGGCGAACAGGTCAAAAAACCGCTCCTCCTTAGGCAAAAAGGCACGAAACCAGCGCAGCATTGACTTATCCATGTCTGACGGAAATAGCGGCCAGAACGGCCTGTCACGCCATTGTCATAAACGATTTAACGGGAAAGCGCAGCGGTCGGACCCGAGGAAACCGGTCATCCACCGCTTTGTAGCGCCCGGAAACACCTGGGAAACCGGCCACCTAAAGAGATCGGCGGAGATAATGGGCGATCTCGCCGATGATCCCACGGCGGAACGTCAGCACGCACGCCACGAAGACCCCGCCCTGGATCACGGTCACCCATTGTCCAAGGCCGGATAAATATTGCTGCATGGCGACAATGATGAAAGCGCCAACCACCGGACCAAACACTGTGCCGAGACCGCCGACCAGCGTCATCAACACGATCAGCCCGGACATGCTCACTTCGACGTCCGTCAACGAGGCGTTCTGCGCGACGAATACCTTCAGAGCGCCAGCCAAACCCGCGAGCGTTCCGGACAGGATATAAGCGAGCAGCTTGTAGTGGTCAGTCTTGTAGCCGAGCGATACCGCGCGCGGCTCGTTCTCGCGAATCGCCTTCAGAACCTCGCCGAATGGCGAGTTGATCGTACGGAAAATCAGCAGGAAACCGAACAGGAAAACCGCGACGACAACGTAATAAAGGATCGTCGAATTCGAGAGATTGAGGAAGCCGAACAGATAGCCCTGAGGAATACCCTGAATGCCATCTTCACCATGGGTGAACGGAGCTTGTAAATAGATGAAGTAGAGCAGTTGCGACAGTGCCAGCGTGATCATCGCGAAATAGATGCCCTGGCGGCGAATAGCGACGAGACCCGTGGCAACGGCGAGGGCCGCCGCTCCGGCTGTGCCCGCCAGAATGCCAAGCTCGGGCGGCACGCCCCAAACCTTCAGCGCATGTGCGGCGATGTAGCCTCCTGTGCCCAGGAACATCGCGTGACCGAACGACAGCAGACCGCCGTAACCGATCAGAAGGTTGAAGGCGCAGGCGAGCAGCGCAAAGCACAGCGCCTGCATTACGAAGAACGGATAGATGCCGGTCAGCGGCACGATCAACAGCAACGCCGCCATAATCACAAAGACGATCATCTCGTCGCGGATGGCGCGCGGGGTCGCTGCAATTGAGCTGTCGGTCATCGCCGCCATGTTAGGCCGCCCGTCCTGTCAATCCCGTCGGCTTCACCAGCAGCACAAGCACCATGAGAGCAAACACCACGGTATTGGACGCTTCGGGATAGAAGTATTTCGTCAAACCCTCGATCATCCCTAATGCAAACCCCGTGATGATCGACCCCATGATCGAACCCATTCCGCCAATCACCACCACGGCGAACACCACAATGATAACATTTTCACCCATCAGCGGTCGCACCTGATTGATCGGTGCCGACAACACACCCGCCAGCGCGGCAAGGCCGACACCAAGCCCGTAGGTCAGCGTGATCATCCGGGGCACGTTGATGCCGAAAGCGCGCACCAGTGTCGGATTTTCGGTGGCGGCGCGCAGGTTGGAGCCGAGCCGCGTCCGCTCGATCAGGTACCAGGTGAGCAGGCACACCACGAGCGAGAACACCACCACCCAGCCCCGATAGATCGGCAGATACATAAAGCCCAGATTGGCGCCGCCCTTGAGCTCATCGGGGATCGAATAAGGCAGGCCGGAAGAGCCAAAAAAGTTCTGGAACACACCCTGAATGATCAGCGCCAGCCCGAAAGTCAGCAACAAGCCGTAGAGATGATCGAGGCCGGCGATCCATTGCAGCATCGTCCGTTCGAGTATCATACCGAAGATTCCGACCACGATCGGCGCAATAATCAGTGCCGGCCAATAGCCGATATTGAAGAGGTTCAGCAGGAAATACGCAACGAACGCGCCCATCATATACAGCGCGCCATGGGCAAAATTGATGATGTTGAGCATGCCGAAAATCACGG
>JAGXAJ010000003.1 GCA_018971625.1 Pseudomonadota bacterium | reverse complement strand
CCGACGACGATACCGGTGCTCAGCCACATACCGACGAGCGGCGCCACGATACTCGTCGCCACGACCGAGCACACGAGGCCACGCACAGTTTTCGAAGCGCCGAGCAGCGGTCGACCATCGATGAAGCGTGCGTACCCATCGAGAGGAAAAGAAAGGCGGTCACCCAAAAGGAGTCGCGCTATTGCACCATTTGCGATGGTCAGCAATGCAAGCAGCTTGATAATGATAAAAGTCTGCATATCGTACCCATGCTGTTCACGGTTAAACCTATCTAGGCCGTTCGCAAAAAGGCAAGGGCAAGACCAACTTATGTGCGTCACTGCGAAATTGATCCCAGAGGCCCGGCCGAGCGGTCACCCTCGCTCCTGGGCGTTTATCCGGATTCACGGATCGATTGTTTTTCATGATGATCGGCTCAGAGGGCTGACCAATGTGGAATGGGGAACGAACTGGAGCGCTGGCTGAAGCCCGTCCTGGATCGGTTGGGTCAGGAAGCCCGGCAGTGGATATGCCTGCTTTACGTGGGTTGAGCGCGAGAATTGGAATGATGACGTCACTTGGCGGCATCTCCCCGCAAGCGACGACGTAACATAGACGGCAGCTGCGTGAGTATCAGCAAACCCCGCGATCGCCGCACCGATAATCAGACGGTTTTCTCCGAAGGCTTCGCGAAAGATGGCTGATATCAACACAATCAAGGCAAGCATTGCTGCTAATCCGACCGAAAGTGGGACCGCATTGCGATCCGATCTTTGCCGGTGCGAGGCGATCAAAGTTCATTTGATCCATCTCAAAGGAAAAGCCCGGCTTGCGGTCTCTAATCTCCGTCGACTGGCAAAATCCATCGGAGTGCCTATGTCCAGGATCGGATCCAATAGGGGAAAAGAGCTAAGCGATCTTCTCGATGAAGCTGAGGTGCTGCTCGAAGGAGCCGAACACGCGGCGCGATTACATTGGCCCATTCTCCTTATTGAAGGAATTGCGCTCATTCTGTTTGGTATACTCGCGGTTTTTATCCCGCCACTCATTACCATCGGCCTAGCGTCATCCCTCGGTTGGGTATTTGTCTTCGGCGGAATAGCCGCCTTGTTCGTGTACTTCCGATTGTATCGAACGCAAGCGTTTCGCCGTGGGCGGTTTTGCGGATTGGTCTATCATCTGTGATCGAAACCGATTCAACACGGATGGACTATTGCAACATTGACGGATTGATACAGGTCAAACAGGCTAGACGTATGGGGGGTAATTTGCGGGCTGTAACGCAATCAGTCGTTGGACGTTGGTTATCTTATGGCAGAAGTTACCGTTCAGATTCGGGGTCGCTCGGTCGAGCGGGAGCGCATGGTCGCCTCCCAGGTGGCGAGGCGAGGGGTAACGGACGAGCGTGTGCTCGATACCATGCGACAAGTACCGCGCGAGGTATTCGTTGGCGTAGGCATGGAGGAATTTGCCTACGAGGACAGCCCACTACCCATCGCCGCCGGCCAGACCATCTCGCAGCCCTACATTGTTGCGCTGATGATTGCGGCCGCCCAGATCAAGCCCAGCGATCGCGTCCTCGACGTTGGCACCGGATCGGGCTATGCGGCGGCCGTGCTGAGTCGGCTGGCCGCCAAAGTCTACAGCATCGAACGGCATCGCGAACTTGCGAACAGCGCAAGGCGCGCGCTTGAGCGGCTGGGGTACAACAATGTCGAAGTGCGACATGGCGACGGGACTTTGGGATGGGCCGATGCCGCGCCCTTCGATGCCATCCTGGTCGCCGCAGGAGGTCCTGAGATCCCGGAAGCATTGCGGCGCCAACTCAAGATCGGCGGGCGTCTGGTCATCCCGATCGGCGAACTTGGCGGCACCCAGGAACTGGTGAAAGTCATCCGCGATGGCGAAGATCGCTTCCACGAAGAGGATCTAGGACCGGTGACGTTCGTGCCGCTGATTGGCGAAGCCGGCTGGCAAGAACCTGCCGTGGATGCGGCACCCGCGTTTGCGAGGCTGTGGCCCAGGCGGCCTGTCGTCCGCGCGCCATCGGCGACCGAACTCATTCGGCAGGCCGCGGAACCGCTGCCGGAACTGGACAATCCGGCGTTCGGCGCCATGTTCGATCGCTTCGCCAAGGCGCGCGTTGTGCTGCTCGGCGAGGCAACGCATGGCACGTCGGAGTTCTACCGCGCCCGGGCGCAAATCACCCGCCGGCTGATTGAACAGCACGGCTTCAACATTGTAGCAGTCGAGGCTGATTGGCCCGATGCGGCGCGGATCGACCGTTATATCCGGCACAAGGCCGTGCATGTCGGCAGCGGCCCTGCATTTCGCCGCTTTCCGCAGTGGATCTGGCGCAACGTCGAGGTTGCCAATTTCGTCGACTGGCTGCGCGCCCACAATGCCGCGCTGCATCCCGGTGAGCATGCCGGGTTCTTTGGGCTCGATATCTACAATATGAACGCCTCGATTGAGGCGGTGATTGGATATCTCGATCGGTTCGATCCGGAAGCGGCAGCAATTGCGAAGGAGCGCTATGGCTGCCTCACGCCCTGGCAGCGCGATCCGGCGACCTACGGTCGCGCGGCGCTGACCACGGGCTATGCCAAGTGCGAGCAGCCGGTTCTGCTAGCGTTACGGGATCTGCTGAACAAGCAACTTGAGTACGGATCGCAGGATCGTGACAGCTTCCTCGATGCGGCGCAGAACGCGCGGCTGGTCGCTTCGGCGGAGCGATATTATCGCGCAATGTACTATGCCACCGCAGAGTCCTGGAACTTGCGCGACAGGCATATGTTCGAAACCCTCAACAATTTGATGGAGTGGCGGGGTGCAGACGCCAAGGCGGTGGTGTGGGCGCACAATTCCCATGTCGGCAATGCCGCTGCGACCGACATGGGCCGAGCGCGCGATGAAATCAATATCGGTCAGCTTTGCCGGGAAAAGTTCGGCGATGACGCAGCCTTGATCGGCTTCGGCACCGACCGCGGCACCGTGGCCGCCGCTGATGACTGGGACGGTCCGATGAAGGTTAAGACCGTTCGGCCGGCACATCCCGAAAGCTACGAATATCTCTGTAAAGACACGGGCATCCGACGTTTTCTGCTGGATCTAAGAAAGGGGCAGCGCGAGGAACTACGGTCCAGCCTCATGTCCGCGAGGCTGGAGCGGGCCATTGGTGTGATCTACCGGCCTGAAACCGAACTCGCGAGCCACTATTTCGATGCCCATCTGCCGGCCCAGTTCGATGGCTACGTCTGGTTCGAGGAGACGCGGGCGGTCAAGCCCTTGCCGGCCGAGCGCCAGCCAGGGCTTCCTGAAACATACCCATTTGGATTGTGAAGGCCCAGCCCCTAACGAAACGAGCCGCCACACTGCCAAGCGGTGAAATGGCCCGATCGTGTCCCAAGCTTGGTACATCGGCGAGGAGGTCGTCGTGACGTTGCTTGATCTCGGGGTCGCCGCCAGTTGGCGGCCTCTTTCATTTCAAAAAAATTAAGGAGCCGACGCGGTGCAACGGGAAACTGTTGCGGACGGTCTGATGTCCGAATTTGCTCACCGGACTGGACTTGGATCTGTCGGTCCGCAGCATCGTTATCTCTGGACCGATAGCTTTGCTGTCTTCAATCTCCTGGCTTTGTTTCGGCAGACGAATAACCAATATTACGGCGACCTCGTGCGCGCTCTGATCGAACAGGTTCACCAGGTTCTTGGGCACCACAGGTCTGATGATGCTCGCAGCGGCTGGTTGAGCGGATTGTCAGAACGGGAAGGAACCGAACATCCAACCCTGGGCGGATTACGTATTGGAAAGCCGTTACCCGAACGCGGCGCCGACGAGCCGCCGAACGCGCGGTTGGAGTGGGATAGGGATGGACAGTATTTCCATTACCTCACGAAGTGGATGGACGCGCTGTCTCGTGCGGGCCGTTTCCTGAATGAGGACCGCTTTAGTCGACACTCGCTGGAATTGGCCAAATCCATCTTTCCTCACTTTCTCCGTGCTACGCATTCCGGCGAGCCAGTCGGACTTTTTTGGAAGATGAGCATTGATCTTGCTCGGGCGCAGGTCTCAGGGATGAATCCTCAGGATGCACTCGATGGTTATATAACCTTCCGTCGAATAAGCAGTGCGGCTCAATCCGAAACTCTCCAGCGAGAAATCGGCATTCTGCGCAAACTGTCAAACAATCAAAAGTGGGAGACAGATGATCCGCTCGGCCTGGGCGGCCTGCTTATGGACGTGTCTCATCTTGTCGCACTGCCCGACCGAACGGCAGAAGACGACCAGATCATCAGCGATGTACTGTTCGGCGCAGCGGTCGGATTCCGGCAGTACATGAGGTCAAATCCATTCTCGATGCCATCATCGCAACGGCTTGCGTTCCGTGAACTTGGATTGGCGATCGGATTGCAGGTCCTACCAGCCGTAACCGCCGCGATCGACAAAGATGCCGGCTCACTCAGCACCGTAAGACAAGCAATAAGGTCGTTACAGAGATACATCGGTGAAGGACGAGAGATCGTCGGATTCTGGGCAAATGAGCAGCAGCGCAGCACTTCGCTCTGGCATGATCATCGTGACATCAACGACGTGATGCTCGCAACGGCCTTGCTTCATGCATATGGGTGATTACACGTGAGGGTATCGCCATCCGGCCCCTGTCGGAAACTCAATCTTGCTGGCAATTGATATCGAATCGGGCGGATGCTCCTGCCTTTTGCGAGAGGTCTGTAGCCTAATTTGGTTGGCGTTGGTCGGAGCGTTCTGGTCGCGGGTCTCCCTTGAGGCTGAAAACGCGATTTTGCGTCATCAGCTTAAGTTGCGGCGGAAATCGCCGAAGCGGCCGCCGTTCGGGATGCTGGACCGTCTGGTATTCGTTGGCTTGTATCGCTTGGCTCCGAAGGTGCTGGACGCCTTGGCGGTCGTGAAGCCGGAGACCGTCATTAAATGGCTGTCCCTGTCGGAAACCTAATCTTGCTGGCAAGTGAGGCCGAATCGCGCAATATTTCTGTCTTATGAGAGAAGCTTGCAGCTTGGTCTGGTCGGTGCTGGTCTTGTTGTTCCGGTCGCGGGCCACGTTGGAAGCTGAGATCCCGATCCTTCGTCATCAACTTAACATCCCGCGCCGGCATCTGCCGAAGAGACTGATCTTGGGTGCCATGGATCGCCTGATTTTTGTTGGGCTGTATCGTTTGGTGCCAAGTACGCTCAATGCGCTGACGATTGTGAAGCCGGAGACCGTGTCGGCTGGCACCGCGCCGGTTTCAGATTGTATTGGCGCCGGAAATCGCGACGCCGCTGCGGGCGACCAACGGTGTCGTTTACCGTTGCGGGGAGAAGGCCGCGGATGAACTTGACGCCTTCATAGCGCGGCGGCCGGTTAGCTGCGAGCCGGTTGGGCTTGATGTCTATGGGCGGACAGTCGCTAGGTGCTCAGCGAACGGAACAGACTTGGGCGAGTGGCTGGTGCGGGGAGGGCTCGCACTCGATTGGCCTAAGTACTCGAAAGGGAAGTACGAAGCGGAGCAACACGACGCGGCGAAAGCTGAGCGAGCCATGTGGGCGGGAAGCTACGTTGCGCCCTGGCTGTATCGAAGCCGGTCGGCTGTTCGGACGATTCAAGTTCCCACCCATAGGGTATTACAGAATGAATGCGAGAAAGAAGGAATGAAGTGCCTGTCGATAGTGTTGGCCCTCGCCGTGAACCCCAAAAAATGGGACCGAACCAAGCAACTGGATGCAGTGTTCTTGAAATCGCGTGCCGAGGCGTCAGGCCGGCACGTTTGACTAGGCTGCCCAGCAGACGCAGCCACTGTCGCCGTCCGCCGTGGTCGTCACGTCGAAACGTTGATCAACTGTGTGTGCCGAAAACCTAATCCGAGTTGATGATGTGACGGAATCGCCTAAGCTGGTGGAATGATCGGGCTGCTCTGCTTCGTTCTGGCCGTCCTGGCCTCGCCATTTAAGTCAAAGTTGCGGCTTGAAACTGAGAACGCGGTGCTTCGACATAGTTGATTGTCTTGAGACGTAGGCTGCATGGTCGCGTACGGCTCACGAACCATGATCGCTGGTTCTTAATCCAGCTGTATCGCTGGTTTCCGGTGATCCTGCAGGTTCTCACGATTATCCGGCCCGAGACGCTGGTGGTCAAACGGCCAGGACTACCAAGCCAAGGGTGGCGGACCTTGAGGCCTTCCTTGGGATGATGCCCCAAATACCTGATCCGCGATCGGAATCAAATCTATGGCGCGGTCGTCACCCGCCGATTGCGCGCCATGGGCATTCGGGACAAGCCCACCGCACCAGCTTCACCTTGGCAGAACGGCTTTGCCGAACGGCTGATCGGATCGATCGGGCGTGAGTGTGTGGACCACATCATTGTCCTGGCCGAGGTGCATCTGCGTCGAGTCCTGCAATCCTACGCTGACTATTACAATAGCGTCAGAACGCATCGATCCCTGAAGGATACGCCGGTTTCTCGCCCGGTTCAGCGAACCTGTGTGATCAGGTCACGCGCCATCCTGGGCGGACTTCATCACCGCTATGCCCATGTTTAAGTTTTCGGTATACACAATATCAGTCGTCATCACCGACTTGGCGGGGATCGTCACGTGCAAGGGGATCGTCACGTGCAAACTTCTCGTGCTACTCAGCTGCATTGAGCGACTTAGCGACGATTTGCTGACGTGGGCCAAGAGACCATAATCAACGGGTCCTGAGGGACATCAAGAGCAACTAACAAGGAGTTAGCTCTGGGTCAATCACGCCATTGACCCGCACTCCGTATGTCTGCTCATCCCCTGATAGTGGCGAAATAGACGAACTCAGTGAACCGGTGCTTGGGGCCGGACGGCACATCAAAGATCGCGGCGGCCTTACCGTCAAGCGGATACGACCAACGGCATTGGTCATCACTTGCAGTGATCTCAATGATCTTGCCCGCGACGATCTCATCCTGCTCCTTCAACGTGACAGTGGCGAGTCATTTTAAGCGCCTTGGCGCTGCAGGTGAAGTCCGGTCCGCAGGAGTCGGCAATCGAACTGGATGGCCGCTGTTGTTGGGGAATTGATGGGCCCGTTCTACCCAAGCATCGCTGGGAAACCACCTGTGCTGTCCGCCGCATTCGGCGCAACAAACCGGCACGGCAACATCTGGCAGGCTTTCAAATATGACCATGTTTGTACGCAAGCCTGTCGGGATCGTCCTTTGCGTAATCGGGCATATGGTCATGATCCGCGGCACCGAAAGATCATCCCCTGACTAGAGGCCTCGTCCGGCTCAGTTCAGTACGTCTCCACCGTTCCAACGCGCTCGGCCAGGCGCTCATACTGTTGGCTACCTTGAGCAGGTCCACTTTCGGATTACCAAATACTGATTGCTCTTTCGTCTTGCCACGGGTGGCGGTAGCGCGATTGCGCCAATAATTTGCATCACGTGCCGGCTCCCGCATCGCTTCCTCCCAGGGCTTTAATGATGGACCGAATAAGGACTGAGGCGCGGCTGCACGTCATTGAGCTAGGTCAACTCCGATATTGCCGCTTCGGCGGGCCGCTGCCCTGGCGTTCCGCATTCCTGCGAGTAACAGCTCTGCCGAGACAACACCAAAGACGAAATACACTTGAATCGTTGACCCAACTTCGGTCCAAGCACCCGCGATAGCGGCGATAATTCCCAGATAGCAAACGACGGGACGACGCCATGGAAAGACAGAGCGCCATCATTGCGTGCGGTCCAAAGTCCTATCGTGAAACCATAAACAACGCCGAAGATAGCGACTAGCCTAGTCCAAGCAGCTGCATAAGACCGCGGTCTTCAGGCGACAGTGCGAGAAGTGCGATCAGGAACACGCCGGAGAAGTTAACGATCGTGGGTGTCACGTAAGTCGTCAACAGGCCAAGCCAAGCCGTGTTGGGTGCGTCCAATACCGAGCGTTATGACGACGAACGAGAGACCTATTAGCGTGATAGCGTCGGTGCCGGTGAGAATAAAAGTAATTCTAGCCATTTCAGCATTGCATTAGCGCTCTTCGGAGCGTTTCATTCGAAAAGGAGAGATTTCGCACATGTCGAATCAAGACGTAACTTTCGACATAACGCGACACGCGCGCGTTGCTGTTGACTTCCATAAACGTCGAGCGACAGTCTCGTGCAAAACTAACGATGGAAAATCGATTCATCTCAACGCAGTCTTCGAGACGCTCGAAAAGCTCCACGAGGAAATTCGGAGCGCTTGGAGGATTTCTAGCGCGGACCATCTCATCTGATGGGATTATCCGGCCCCGCTTCGCCACTGCGAAGCAGACCATGGCGGCCACAGCTGGCGAGATCAGATACGGTCATGGTTGTGTAGAAATGGTCTGAAGGGAAGTCGGTTCTGAGAACCGGGGAGCCGAGGCGGTCTCGGTCGCCGCGATCAGCGGCTTGATCCCGACCATGTTTAAACCCGTGTCAGATTGCAGACCAGGACAGAGAGCGCCATTCGGCGGCGACTTTGGGAAGAGTTTTGGTGAGGAAGTGCGGCGCTCCCATGCGAGCCTTCATCGTGCCGAACGGATGAGGTGCTTCTCAATGAACTCCCATGCGACCTTACCGGTGACACGCGGACATCATCTGGCACGAAGTATGTGAGCCGCGAACAACGCTCCGCCCTCGCGCGAAGCGACGGCGGCAGTTTCGCTAAGGGGATCGGACATGAACGCGCCTTCGGGACATGGTGGAAAATTAACCTATGGCTGCTGGGGCATCGCATGCTGCACACGGACAAAAGGAGGGAGAGCTCACATGGCATCGATCTCAAGGTCACATCATCACGAAAAATGCCCTCGGTGCGGCTCCACCTTAGTCAGTATCGAGTGGGATGAACGCGTCAATGCGCGGGAAGTCCAGAATCTCTGGTACTGTTGGAACTGCAAAAACGAATTTGTCACCACCGTCACTTCTGGTGAGAAGGAACCGTCAGTCACTGAGATCACCGCGCCATTCTTTACAAGTCTACTTGTGGAATGACGGTTCAAGGGCGGTAAGACCACGAAGGTGCGGTCGGAGTCCCGAGGGGCCCAAGCCCCAATATGCCTCGCAGTCGCTGATCCAATCGCTCATGACGCGCAGCGGTCGGGCATTGAGCGCGCAGATTCGCGCGGTTCCTTTCTCAGTCGTGGCGACCAAACCGACCGCTCCAGCACGGATGGCAAAAGCAGGCGGACGCTGCGGTCATCAGCGTCGTCGCTGATGTGCTTGTTGAACTCCTCCTGGTGATCGGCCGTCGCGCGTTTGGTCGTGAGGTCGCGCAGTTTCTTGGATGCCATGGCCGTCCCCCGCAGACCTGAAGTTAAAAAGGCCCCTTGCCGTGGCCGATATAGCTTCAACAGCTAGGGTCAGGACCTATTAAATTTGTTTGAGGTGTGATTCAAAGTCTTTCCGATTCGGGGACTTTGATGGGTGATTTGTTTTTGCTGAGCGCGCGCCAGATGGCGTGGATCTCGCGGCATTTTCCTCTGGTTCACGGTGTGCCGCGCGTCGACGACCGGCGTGTCGTCAGCGGCATCGTCTATGTGATCCGCAACGGTCTGCGATGGAAAGACGCGCCCAGGGCTTATGGGCCGCACAAGACGCTCTACAACCGCTTCATACGCTGGAGCCGGCTCGGCGTTTTCGACCGCGTCTTCGTCGCGCTCGCTGGCCAGGGACCCAAACCGGAGCGCATCATGATCGACTCGACACATTTGAAGGCGCATTGCACGGCGGCCAGCCTTTTAAAAAAGGGGTTCGTATGAGTACATCGACGACATGCCGGAACGCTCGGGATATAAAGAGGTCGAAGCTCACAAGATCAATGCGGTGCTGAACGATATCGGCAAAGCCTTCCTCACGCTAGAAGATTATTATGCGAACGGCGCAGAGGTGATTGAGCCCGAGTATCCCGAGCCCGAGCTGAATACGACCCCGACGCCGAAGAATATTATGCCTGGCTGGAGGAAGAGGAGCGCAAAGAAAAGGTGGGCGGCGCAGTTGGGGAGGGGATCAGTTGGCTAGGGGACGACAAGGACAGGGCAGGGGGCGAGGCTGACAAGTTTCTGAGAGACGCTCCCAAGCGGCAAGCCGGCCAATTGGCCACGACCCCTGCGGCCGATGACGATCATTTTGGCTGAGCTGTTTACGGCCGTGTCCAGGAGGGATCGAGTAACGTCACCCCAGGCTGTCCTGACTTCAACCTGCAGCACGCCGAGGTGGCGCGCGCAGGCTTCTGCGGATCTCAGCGTGCGCGACGTCAACGCCTCTAGCACATCGCCGGTGCTGACCCCGGTTTGCGGCAGTTGCCGCAACTCCTCACCCAGGAGGAGATCCGCAACGGTCACGATCAACAGATTGCATGCCAGGGCTTTGGCGATTTCTGCGGCGGCCTCAATTGCGCGATTTGCTCCCGCGGATCCGTCGGTAGCCACGAGGATTGATGTCATGAGAGTGTCCTTGCCGTCGTCAGCCACTCGGTCCCGCATTGAAATGCTAGTTTCGAACGACATTGAAAATATTGATCTCGCTCAAACAACACCAGGACCACGAGCGACAATGTCGGGACGCCCTGCAGGATGATGAAGTGGAGGAAACTTGATACTCTCTCCGCGAAGAGAGCGATTACCCTGCGACAACTATTGATTTGGCTTTGCTCTGTTCGGCCTCATGAACGACCGCCATGGTGCGCAGGACGCTCGATGGATTTACACTGATCGCGTCGATGCCGAGCTCGGTCAGGAATTTGGCAATTTCCGGATAATTTGCTGGCGCCTCACCGCAGATCCCAACGTGTCGCCGATTGCGCTTGGCTCCCGTCACCGCCATCGTCAGCATTTGGAGCATTCCCGGATCGCGCTCGTCAAAATCGAACGCGACGATGTCGGAGTCCCTGTCGACCCCCAGCGTGAGCTGGGTCAGATCGTTGGAGCCGATCGAAAATCCGTCGAACAATTTGGCGAACTGATCGATCAAAATAACATTGTTCGGAATCTCGCACATCATGAATATCTCAAGATCTTCTTTGCCTCGCGCAAGGCCGTGACCTGCCATGGTCTGGATGACGTTGCGCGCCTCCTCGAGGCGCCGGCAGAATGGAATCATGATCTTGAGATTAGTCAGCCCCATCTCGTTGCGCACGCGACGCAGTGCTGCGCATTCCAGCGCGAACCCTTCGGCATAGGCCGGGTGAGCATAGCGTGCGGCGCCGCGAAACCCGAGCATCGGATTCTCCTCCTTTGGCTCGAAGTCGGCACCACCCAACAAATTTGCATATTCGTTCGTCTTGAAGTCCGAAAGCCTGACGATAACAGGGCGTGGATAGAATGCCGCAGCGATCGTGCCGACGCCCTCCGATAGGCGTTCGACAAAGAAGTCGGATGGCTTCTGGTAACGCTCGGTGAGGGTTTTAATCGATCGGCGGTCGCGCGCCGATTTGATCTTGCCAGGCTGGGCGAGCGCCATCGGATGGATGCCGATGTGTTGGTTGATAATGAACTCCATCCTCGCCAGTCCCACGCCGTCGCTCGGCGCCATGGCCGTCTTGAAGGCGATTTCCGGATTACCGAGGTTGACCATGATTTCGGTGCTGGGCCTTTCCAGCTTGTCCGTCGCGATCCGCTCGACCGAAAACGGCAGAGCCCCATGATAGACATGGCCAATGTCGCCGTCCGCGCAGGACACAGTGACCGGCATTCCAGTTTTCACCTGCCGCGTGATGTTTTCGGTGCCGACGACCGCCGGCACACCGAGCTCGCGGGCAATGATGGCGGCGTGACAGGTTCTGCCGCCGTGGTCGGTGACGATAGCGGCCGCCGTCTTCATCACGGGTTCCCAGTCGGGGCTCGTCGCGGAGGCAACCAGCACCTCGCCAGGCCTGAAAGCGCCAAGATCGCGGTCGTTCTTGATCAATCGAAGCTTTCCGCTTGCGATCTTCTCGCCGACAGCGCGACCGGTGGCAACAACCTTGCCTGTCGATTTGAGAGCATAGCTCTCGAGCGCTTCAAGCTTACGTCGGGCTGCAACTGTTTCCGGACGCGCCTGAATGATGTACAGCGCGCCCTCACGGCCATCTTTCGCCCACTCCACATCCATCGGAGTCGCCGCACCCGCTTTTTTGGAATAATGCTTCTCTACGGCGATGGCACATTGCGCGAGCTCAAGCACATTCTTGTCATCGATGCAGAACCGCTTGCGGGCCGCCTGAGATGTCGCCACATTGCGGGTGGTCGCCCGTCCTTTAGCATAAATCATCTGCATTTTCTTGGCCCCCAACCGGCGCGACAGCACGGCGCGGAATCCGTTGTTGAATGTCGGTTTGTGCACATAGAATTCGTCCGGGTCCACGGTTCCTTGGACGATGTTTTCGCCGAGGCCATACGTGCCGGTCACGAACACCACGTCGCGAAACCCGGATTCGGTGTCGAGCGTGAAGATCACGCCGCTTGCTGCGAGATCGGAGCGGACCATCTTCATGACCGCA
This sequence comes from Pseudomonadota bacterium, assembly GCA_018971625.1. Classification (GTDB taxonomy): domain Bacteria; phylum Pseudomonadota; class Alphaproteobacteria; order Rhizobiales; family Xanthobacteraceae; genus Bradyrhizobium. The sequence goes on along the minus strand of JAGXAJ010000003.1, from coordinate 85,790 downwards.
ACCGACAGCGCGACCTTGAAATGATCGAAGCCGTTGTCGATGCGATAGGAAATCGCTCGATCCGTGAATAGCGAGGCAAAGCATCGCTGGCATGCGGTCATCAGGTCGTCCGGACCGCGAACATTGAGAAAACTTTCGTGTTGTCCTGCGAAGCTCGCAGTTGGCAAATCCTCGGCAGTCGCTGAGCTGCGTACTGCGACTGCGACGTTTGCTCCATATTCCTGTTCCAGTTGTCGATAGGCCTTGTTGATTTCGCGTCGCAGATAGTCTTGATCGGTTGCTGCAAAGACGATGGCGCGCGCTGCACGGGCGCGCTTGGTGAGATCTGCAATATTCCGCTTGTCGAGGCCAGCGAGCAGGTTGCTGAGCTTGTCCCAAGCGTCAGCCTGAGTCAGCGCGTCGCGATAGGCCGACGCGGTCAGCGCAAATCCATTCGGTACCTTGACGCCCTGTGGCGCCAGTGCCGAGAAAAGCTCGCCCAGCGAGGCAGTCTTGCCTCCCACCAGTGGGACATCCTCGAGCCGGATATCCTTGAACCAGCGCGTGTAAACGGAGGCATTCATTGTGCTTTCCCTGCATTGCAGCAATTGCAATTTGCACAATTTTGCCTATCCAGCCGCAAAAACCATTGCGGAAGATCAAGCTTTCAGCATGAAAAATGTTTAGCTGTCAAACTTATGTCCAATAAGCGCGAAAGTAACCGGCATCGGGAGTGGCGCCGATTTTGGGAAAGTGCGTCAGGTCTGTGGCGAGGCTTGTCAGCATGGCGCATTTGGCTGCTCTGCGCCTCGCTGGTCGCCATCGTCGCCCTACAGCTCTATGTTCAGTTCCGATTGAACTACTGGAATCGCGATTTCTTCGACGCGCTGGAGAGCCGCAATCCCGAACATTTGCGGACTCAGGCGATCTTGCTGGTTCCGCTGGGCGGAGCCAGCGTTGTGCTTGCGGCCACGTCGGTCTGGGGTCGTATGACGATGCAGCGCAAATGGCGCGAATGGCTGGCCAACAGTCTGATCGATTATTGGGTCGGCAATGACCAATATTCCCGTCTGGCGCTGATACAAGGGGATCAGAAGATTATCCCCGAATATCGCATTGCAGAGGATGCCAGAATTGCAACAGACGCGCCGATTGATCTCGCGCTGGGACTTGTTTCTTCGCTGCTGACCGCTGCCATCTTCATTCAAGTGTTGTGGAATGTCGGCGGCGACGCCAGCTTCGCCATCTTCGGCTATGAGCTTTGGATACCGGGCTATCTCGTCGGGAGCGTTGCGTTCTATTCCATTCTCGTAACGGTCGCGATGATTTTGGTGGGCTCGCCGCTGACCAGGATCGTTCAGATCAAGAACCAGACTGAGGCAGAACTGATTACGGCGGCTCACTTGGTGCGGGATATAGGTGAGGGAGTGATACCAAAGCGCCAGGAAGCGGAGGCCATGCAGGGGCTCCGGCAGGCATTGCGGAATGTGCTCAGCCAGTGGCGGCGCTTGTGTTGGCTGCTCGTGCACACCACGCTGGTCTCGCAGGGAAACACGTTACTCGCGCCAATCGTGGGGCTCGTGCTGTGTTCACCAAAATTCTTGGCAGGGACCATGACGCTCGGCGAGCTCACGCAGGCCGCCGCAGCTTTCACTCTCGTTCAGGGTTCGTTCAACTGGCTCGTCGACAACTACGGCCGCTTGGCGGATTGGTTTTCTTCCCTTGAAAGAGTGGGGCGCCTGCTCCTTTCGCTCGACGAGCTCAATCATGAATTCTCGTCGGCCGCTCGCGAGAAGACGTCCATCCCCGTCGAATCGGTCACGCCGCTTTGATGACAACCTGCTGCGCAAGACGCTCGACGTCGGCGAGCAGGCAGAGACCGGTGCCGCGGTTCAACAGCGCGGCGGCCCCCCGCGGCGACGCCGTAGCGAAAGGACTGTTCGAGATTTCCTCTTGATGCGAGCTGCCAGAGCAGCGCTCCGAGAAAGCTGTCGCCGGCGCCGACGGCGCTGATCGGCGCGATGGAAAGCGGCTCAGCCCGTAATACCTCGTCGCAGGTGACGAGCACCGCGCCAAGATGGCCCATGGTCAATGCAATGGTGGCGACTTTGCCGCTATGGATGAGAGCTTTCGCTGCAGCTTCCCATTCACGGGCATCATTTGGCTCCCGCCCAGCCAGTTCTCGCATTTCCCGCAGGTTCGGTTTGATCAAATCGACCCCTTCGGCCACAGCAGCAGCAAGCGCCGGGCCCGATGTATCAAGGACCATCTGGGCGCCACGCTGCCTCGCGATCCTCGTCAACCTCGCATAAAAGTCGTCGGGAACGCCTTGCGGCAGGCTCCCGCTCGCGACCACAGAGCGGGGGAATGGCTCGATCCTGGAAAGCAATGTCAGGCATTGTTGCCACTCTTCGGCACTGAGCCTTGGTCCTGGCAGGATGAAGCGGAATGGCTGACCGGTGGCGACTTCGGTGACGAAGAAATCTTCGCGCGTTTCCTCTGCAATGGAGAAGGTTTGACTTTGCACGCCTTCCTTGTCGAGCAAATTGCGCAGCAGATCGCCGGTCGCCCCGCCCACCGGGTAGATCGCGCGGACATCCCCGCCGAGACGTCTGACAACGCGCGCCACATTGATTCCGCCGCCGCCGGGATCGCGTTGTTGCGACGTGCCCCGAAGCTTGCAGACCGGGACGATCTTCTCGACCGACGTCGACAGATCGACCGCTGGGTTAGGCGTAATCGTTGCGATGTCCGTCATTAGCTGATATGGACCGTAGATGTATTGGTGATTGCCATATTTCGATCGAAGAACGCCTTGAGCCCAACGAAGCTACTGTCGGGGTGGAGAATGACGCTGATTGGTATACCGCGCAGATAGGGCTCAAAGCGCCCCTTGCTTTCGAACTGCGTTCGAAACTTCGATTCAATGAGGTGATCGGCAAAGCGCGGCACGATGCCGCCCGCAATATAGACCCCGCCTCGGGCGCAGAAAGTCAGCGCGAGATCTCCAGCGACGGCGCCGAGCAGCGAGCAGAACATATCGAGTGCGGCACAGCAGACGTCACAGCTCTTGTCTAATGCTGCTTGAGTTATGGCTGCGGGATCGCGGTCGGAGACGACCACGCCATCGATAGCGGCAAGCGCCTGATAGAGGTTTGCAAGGCCGGATCCGGACAGAACTCGCTCCACGGATACGTGCTCAAAGCGCTTGCGCAGCCGGCCGATGACGCGCTCCTCCCTTTCTGAGGTTGCAGACAGGGTCGAATGACCGGCTTCGGTGACCGCCACCAATGGCGCGCGCGGAAAAAGGCAAGCTGCACCAAAGCCGGTGCCCGGTCCGACCACAAGCATGGGTGCACCGGTCGTCGGCGGCTGCCGTCCAATCGGGAGGAGATCGGAGGGTTGCAAGGCTGGCAGTGACCAGGCGACGGCTTCGAAATCATTGAGGAGATGAATTGTCCGGAGCCCGAACCTGTTCCGCAGATCGGCCGCGTCGATCATCCATCGGCTATTGGTGATAATGCAGCGATTATTTTCCACCGGCCCGGCGACCCCAAGCACGGCGGCTTCAGGCGCGGGGGCTGCGCGACGGCTGAGGAAAGCGGCGATCGTTTCGATTACGCTGGAAAAATCGGCGACTTTGAAATGTTCGATCGGTCCGACTTTACCGCGGTCCACGATTGCGAAGCGGGCGTTGGTCCCGCCAATGTCAGCGAGAAGGACCGGTCCGTTTCTGGGTCGGCCGTTGCTCATCGCTTTGCTGCCGCAGCGTCGACGGAATTTCGAGCAATCGGCTGGACCAGGCATCTTCGTCTTGTCGCGATGAGTTTGGCGTACCATCGCGCCGAGGATTTGGGAATGCGCCGTTGCGTATTGAAGTCGACATAGACCAGGCCAAAGCGCTGCGAATAGCCAGAAGCCCATTCGAAATTGTCCAGCAACGACCACACAAAATAGCCGCGGACATCCGCGCCCCCCGAGATCGCTTCCTGCATGGCATCGGTATAGGCCTGCAGATAGGCAATCCTGGCGGCATCGTTGACTTGGTTAGCACTATCGGGTCTGTCGTCCGACGCCGTTCCATTCTCCAGGACGTAGATCGGCAACCCGAAGCGGCTCTTAATGTCGAGCAGGGTGTCGCGGAAGGCGTCAGGCACAATCGGCCATCCTATCGCGGTTCTCGGCACGTCCGGTGGCGGCGCACCAAAGGTCGCACCTAGGACATTGCTGTCTGCTTTGATGTAGTGCGGCGAATAATGATTGAGCCCGAACCAATCGACCGGCCGTGCGATCAGCGCCATGTCACCGGGCTTCTGGAAAGGTTCGATCGCCTCTGCGAGTGCCGGAGGATAGCAGGCGAAATGCTGCGGATTGGGAAATGCATCGTTCCAGTATTCTGCGAAGCGCTTCGCGGCGGCTGCATCGGCTGGATTTGGCCCAGCGGAAAAGCAGGGCTGTCGATTGTGGATGGCGCCAAGCGAGGCTTGCGGGATCATGGACCTGAACACGTCAATGGCGGCGCCGTGGCTGAGATTGACATGATGGATGGCCTTGTGCAGAGCGTCGGCGTCGGCAATCCCTGGGGCATTCCATCCGAGACCGTATCCGAACAGCGTGAAGACGCACGGTTCGTTGAAAGTTGCAAACCGCTTGACGCGGTCGCCGTAGCGCCGTGCGACGAGGGCCGCGTAATCGGCAAACCATCCTATGATATCCCGGTTTTGCCAACCACCGAGCTCATGGAGGGCCTGCGGCAGATCCCAGTGATAGAGACATATCCAAGGTTCGATGTCAGCCGCGAGCAGCGCATCGATCAACCTGTCATAGAATGCCAGCCCGGGCTCGTTCACTATGCCACGTCCTTTGGGTAGAAGCCGCGGCCATGAGAGGGAGAAGCGGTAGGCGTCAATGCCAAGATTGCGCATAAGCGCAACGTCTTCATTGTAGCGATGATAATGATCGCATGCGATTTCGCCAGTGTCGGCGTTCTTGACGCGTCCAGGCTCGCGGCAATAGACATCCCAAATGCTGTCGCCTCGGCCGTCGGCGTGCGCCGCGCCTTCGATCTGAAAGCTTGACGTCGATACGCCCCACAGGAAACCGGATTCCGGTATCGTTGACGCTTGCGGGTTACCTTGCGAGCTCTTGTTGGCCATTTCTGCCTTTCCGAAGCTTTGAATTGGGGCAACAGTGCAGACATTCGTCGTTTTTCCCATTGATGAAGATCAAGGGAGCGCTGGAAGAACGATCCAGATTTTCAAGCGCGTTTCGGCGCAGTCCTCAGGTGAGCGAGATCATGCACTGCCGCCATCCCTTTCCGCTTCCCGATCGCCTCGATGTGAGACTGCAACCAGTCGTTTCCCTGTGGGAGCGTCGGGAGAACAGTATGCCTTTTGCGATATAGGCGTTCAGGATCTGTCCGGCTTGCCGGGAACCCTCTTTTTGTTAGGCGTATCCGGCTCGCCGGAACGCTACCGCTTCGAATTCCTGGGCGACAGCTTGCGGGATGCGGTGGCGGCTGGCAAGTTCCTCGACGAGGTGTCGCCGAACGTCAATTTCAGCTATTTGCGCGCTCAGAGCAGCGCTACTGTCGAGGCTGCCGCGCCGACGTTCTTTCGCCTCATCCAGATATCGGGTACGCCTTCTCCAGAATTCTCCTGCCGCTGTGGGGGTAACGGACAGGTCAGTATGCTTTTGGGGGCTATCGATGATTACGCGGTGGTCGCTGATGAATGTGTGGACCCGCCTCGATGAGATGCGCGCCGGCTGATAAGCACTGGCGAGTCCGGAGGTCGGATAGACTGATCACAGGCACTTCCGAATGTAAGGTTGATTGGCCTCCCACAATTCGTCGAGAAGGCCCCGAGCCGCATCTTCGGAATTGACCACTGGATCGATTAGCAGCGCCTGCAACGCTAACTCTTTGGATGCATGCACTGCGGCCTCGACAGCTAGTTGCTGAACGCTGACTTGGGTAGCCATGAGCTTCGCAATGGCATCCGGCAGCGGCCCAAGAGAGACAGGATGGATGCCCGCCATATCGGCGACAACGGGCACTTCCACCGCCGCGTCGGCAGATAAGTTGGGAATGACGCTCCGATTATAAACGACGGCCGATTCAATGAGCTGTCTGCGATTGTGCAGCACGGCTGATATAATGGTCACTGCACGTTCGCCTGACGGAGTGAACCACCACGATGGTGCCTCCGTCCGCTCCGAAAGAACGTCGTCGATCAACTGCTGAAGTTTGGCGCGCTCACCCTCATCCCAATCGAAATTATATCCGCCTTCGCCTGCTTCCCAGCCGAATGAGAAGTACTCGCCGACATGAGCGTCTCCGCAGCCGAGCCAATATCCGAAGGCCCGCAACAATTTTCGCGTCAGCGGTGCAATCGACCGATCGATGCTCTTCTCATTTTCTCGCAGCAATGGGTATAGGTCAGCTGCGGTTTCACGGTCACAAATCTCGGTCAGACATTGGAAGTGATTTAGGCCCGCGCCCCAGACATCCACACGCGTCTCAGGCAATCCCAGCATCGAGGCGACTTGGGCGCGCGCCAGAAAGATTCCATGGCATAGGCCAAGGCTGCGGATCTTGCTGTACTTGCCCAGCGCTAACACAATCCGGCTCTCAGGATTGGAAAAATTGATGAATAGTGCTCGGGGACAGCGGCGCTCCATCTCTCTCACAAAGTCGAAAACAACTGGCAGCGTTCGAAGAGTGAAGAACAAACCACCGGGGCCGCCATTTTCGCCGAGCGTATGACGGATGCCGAACTTCCGTGGTACCTCGAAATCGAGTCGCCAAAGACGGTTGCGGTCGATCGCAGTCGAATGAACAACAAATTCGGCGCCGTCGAGGGCGGCGCGCCAATCTATCGTAGCCTCGATCTTCAACCCGGCACCGGCTTTGTCGTTGAGCAACTTCGCTAGCTGTTCGGACTGGTTAAGCCGCTCGGCATTTCTGCCGACCAACACGAGATTGCTTCCCGCAAGATCATGCGTCGAGCACAGATCCCGGAACATACTCATGCCAAACGATGCGCTGCTCGCTCCCAGAAAAACTATTTTAGTGACAGCGGCCAAGTGTGCTTTCCAAGCTCTTCTACTTTCAAAGTAGCCCAGATCCACCGTTGGCCGTTGATCATTGTCAATTTGGAGGACCGCAAATTCGGAATGCCTGCGCGGGTCAGCGGCGCCATTTTCAACGAACTAGCAACCTCGCAACTGTTTCTCCCAAGCTTCTTCCGCACCAGGACCTCAAGCGCGTTCGAATCATGCTCCTGCGCTGGACTATAGACGTTCTCATCAGGATTGCGCTGCAACACGACGCATCCCCGCTGCAGCAGATTGGCTCGAGGGCCATCTGCCGCGGCCGATCGCGGCGCCGGCGTGTCCCCGGCTCGCCTTGATGCAGGTCAAGGCAGTTTGGTGGCTATGATCTCATAATAAAAAGCTAGGTTTGTATGACGAAGGAGGGAGGAGGCCGCATGATAGCTATGAAAACCAGCGATCGGCTCAGTCGGCGTGAGGTCCTGGGATTTCCTCATTGCATGACCTGCGATGCAAGTCGTCGGCTCCCCGGGAATCGGTGAACAGGAGGGATGGAGGGCCGTGTTCGTGAAGCACGGCGGTCCATGCGACGCGCTTCAACGACACGACCAGCTAAGTCTGGTTGCAGATCGTCCTATGATCGCAGCCGAACACATCTTTGGAGATCGCAATGGCCGGCGCCGCGTCACCGAACCTTAGAAAATCTGCGATATCGCTGCAAGCCTCGGGCGCGACTGCTCCGGCGGTCAACGCCGGCCAACACCGCCGTTTGACGATTGTCATTTTGCTGGCCGGGTTCGTTGTCGCGATCACGGTCGTCGGGTTCGTGGTCTGGCAGAGATCTCATTCCGCCACTTCAGTTCGTTATGTCACGTCCCCCGCGAGCGTCGGCGCGGTCACCCGCGTCGTCTCGACCACCGGTACAGTCAACCCTGAGCTCACGATCATCGTTGGCAGCTATGTGTCAGGTGTGATCAAGGACGTGTATTGCGACTACAATACGCAAGTGAAGATTGAACAGGTATGCGCCAAAATCGACCCTCGCCCTTATCAGACCGCAGTCGATCAGGCCAAGGCAAACCTCGCCGTCAGCAAAGCGCAGCTGCAGAAGGACCAAGCGGCGCTGCTCTACGCGAAGGTGAGCTATGAGCGCAACGCGAATCTGGTCAAGACCCACGCGGTCAGCCTCGATGCATTCGACAATGCCAAGAGCACGTATGATCAGGCGCAAGCGCAAGTAGCCTTCGATCAAGCCGCGATCGAACAGCGCCGGGCATTGCTGGACGCGGCGCAGGTCAATCTGGACTACACCGATATCGTCTCTCCAGTTGACGGGACCGTGGTATCGCGCAATATCACGATTGGCCAAACCGTGGCCGCGAGCTTTCAGACGCCCACCCTATTTCTGATCGCCAGCGACCTCACCAAAATGCAGGTCGATACGAATGTCAGCGAAGGTGACATTGGGGAGATCAAATTAGGCAACAAAGTCCAATTCTTGGTCGATGCCTTTCCCAACCGGGCGTTCGAAGGAAAGGTCACGCAGATCCGCCAATCACCGCAGACCGTGCAGAACGTCGTCACCTACGACGTTGTTGTCGGGGTTGGCAATACCGACCTGTCGTTGAAACCGGGCATGACCGCTTCGGTGCGCATCATCACGATCAGCGCAATGATGTGCTTCGCGTGTCAAATCAGGCGCTACGCTATACGCCCGCCAACCAGGTCCGGGCGAGTGCCGATCATCCGCACATTTGGGTGCTGCCAGGCTCCGAGCCAGTCGCGGTCGATATCCAGCCAGGATTGAGCGACGATGATTTCGTCGAGGTACGCAGCGGCGATCTGAAGCCGGGCGATCAGATCATCATCTCTGAACGCCCAACTGCGGCTGCCCAGATGCAGCCGCCACGCCTTTGATGCAAGGTCCAAAGATGTCGCCACCCGTCATTCATTCCGTTGGCTTGGTCAGAACTTACCACGTCGGTGACGTCGATGTGCAGGCCCTGCAGGACGTCGATCTCACCATCGAGTCCGGCGAATTCGTCGCCATTATGGGGTCATCAGGCTCGGGAAAATCCACGCTGATGTCGATCCTCGGCTGTCTGGATCAGCCGACTGGGGGTCAATATCTATTCGAAGGCCTTGATGTGTCGCAGCTGAGCGAGCCGGAGCTTGCGCGAATCCGTAGCCAGCGCATCGGCTTTGTCTTTCAAAGCTTCAATCTGCTGGCGCGCACCTCTGCGATCGAAAATGTCGCGCTGCCTCTGTTTTATTCGGATGTTGCGCCGGCCAGCCACGCTGCACGCAATGAGCGCGCACGCGATGCACTGCGGCTGCTCAACCTCGGCAATCGTGAGGAGAACACGCCGGGGCAGCTTTCGGGCGGCCAGCAGCAACGGGTCGCGATTGCGCGAGCGTTGATTAATGATCCGAGCCTGATCCTTGCTGATGAACCGACTGGAAACCTGGATACCCGTACTTCCTACGAGATAATGGACACACTGAAGGCGCTCAACCGCGAGCGCGGGGTAACGATCGTTATGGTCACGCACGAATCGGATATTGCGCGATATGCGGATCGGACCGTGACGATGCGGGACGGGCGGATTATCGCGGACGAGACACGCGCGGCGCTACGCACAAGGAGCGAGGCGGCTGTGGCGGCCGCGACGCCGGGGCCCCCACTCACGCCGTCGGCGTCCCTGCATTCGGTGTTGAGTTTCGCCAGGATGGTCTCCGCCGCGGCCGCGCAGGCGCTGGCACGGAATATCACCCGCTCGATGCTGACCATGCTTGGGGTGTTCATCGGTGTCGCGGCGCTGGTCGTCATGGTCGCGGTGGGGCAGGGCGCCAATGAGAGGGTGCGCAAGCAGATTGAAAGCCTGGGCACCAATCTGTTCGTCGTCGTCCCGGGGGCCACCCGGCTCGGCGGCGCACGTAGTGGTTTTGGTAGCGCCTCGACGCTGACGACGGCGGACGTTCAAGCGATACGTCGCGAGGCTACTGCCGTCGGCAACGTGAGCTTTCTGATCAGACAGAGTGGACAGATTCAATATATGAACCGCAATTGGACGACGATCATCCAGGGCGTCAGCGCCAATTATCCGCCAATCACCAATTGGCGCATTGCCGAAGGCCGCGACATTACCATTGACGACGTGCGCTCCACCGCGCTGGTCGCAGTCATCGGTCAATCCGCGGTCCGTGAACTGTTCCCACTTGACCAAAGCCCAGTCGGGGCCACCATACAGGTTCGCAGCATGCCCTTGCGTATTGTCGGCCTGCTGGCGCCGAAAGGGCAGACGGCCTACGGCCAGGATCAGGACGATGTCATTATGGTGCCGTTCACAACGGCGGAGCGAAAGATCCTGGGCGTCGCCTCGCCCTCCCAAATCCAAACCCCGCTGAACTGGGTGTATCCGCCATACCCGAACCCCTATAATCTGCAGCCGCGCCTTGCAGGATTCGTCAATCAGATCTACGTGCAGGCTACCAGCCAGCGCGACGTTACGGAGGCGGTATCGCAAGTCACCCGCATCCTCGCCGGGCGTCACAACGTTCGCCCAGGCCAGCCGAAGGATTTCTCTATCCGCAACCTGAGCCAAATCGCGGAAACTGCCGAAAGCTCAAGCCGGACCATGTCTATCCTCCTGGCGGCCGTCGCCTCTATCTCGCTTGTGGTCGGCGGGATCGGCATCATGAACATTCTGTTGGTTTCAGTGACGGAACGAACCCGTGAGATCGGCTTGCGCATGGCGATCGGTGCCCGCCGCATCCACGTTCTGCTGCAATTTCTCGCTGAAGCGGTATTCCTGAGCATCAGCGGCGGGATCGCCGGCATTCTTACCGGTGTGGCCTTTTCCCTGAGCCTGCCAGCGCTGACGGGCTGGCCCGCGCCGGTCTCGATCTCCGCCATGCTCGGCGGCTTCCTGTTTTCCGCCGCGGTCGGAATCTTCTTCGGCTTTTATCCGGCGCGCAAGGCTGCCCTGCTCAATCCGATCGAAGCGCTCCGATACGAATGAACGACGAGAGACCACCTTCTTGCGATCGGTCAGGGGCGAGGACGTCCGCCGCCGCAACGCAGTCGGACCCGCAGCCGATGCCGCGATGGCCATTGATGCGTCCGATCGTCGCCGCGAACGCCGGCGACGCGCGGCCTGCGCGGTGAACGACAAAAGTAGGTCGTCCTGCGCCGAGATCGCTCCGCCAGCGCAGAAAAAGACGCCGTTCCATGCCCTGAAAGCGACTGCCCATGTCCGACCAATGGCGGCATTTTCGGGACCAGTCAACCGTCCAGGCCGGTTGTCTTCTCTATCCCCAACGGAACCGGAGCGGTCCGCCGCGGGGCCGTGTCGCCTGCCAGGCGGCGCTTGCCGGCCTCGAGGAACTCCTTCGAGAGTGGCGCTGATTTCGTCGTTGATGGTGCCCGCAAGACGGCCCTGCCCGATGCATTTTACACGCGTTTGTGTGTATGGTCTCCCCGGGCGTCGCGTGGCGGCTTCTGCGGAAGAACTTTCCGCCGTTCTCGACTTTGCCTAGGGTTTAGCGCTGGTGCTGGGCCCATGCGCTATGGAAATCCCGCTCGTGCGTCAAAATCCGGCTGGCCGATGGCGAACACCACACATGGACGGCTGAGCGCAATCTCGCTCACTGAAATGCGCGGCTTGCTTGAGACCGTGCAGGTTGTCGTGGACAGACTGAGGGCGGGCGACATGAAGCAGGTTGCGCAGGCGGCGCGCGCGAGCGACTTGGCGGCCGCTGACGCCAGTCCGGCACTGATGGCTAGGTTGCCGCTCGAGTTTAAGCAGCTCGGACTCAGCGTGCGTAAGCGCTTCGATGAGCCGCCGCAGCCGATTCGGGCGCGATCCGCAAGCAGCTGCTCGCGAGTCTCAGCACGCAGCGTCGCGAAAAAGATCATAGAGGTCAACGCGAGGGGTATTCGCGATGCGACGGAAATTGCCAAGATTTGGCGAGTCAAATTGACTTAAAATAGGCATGGGTAACGGGCCGCTAACGCACCAAAGGCGGGGAGCGGCCTCAAATGTCTCTGCATCCGGAAAACAGAATCCCCTTCAATCTCTTACAGCGCTTGTGCATGGACGACTACTTGGCGATTTTTGATTTGGGTCAGCTCACGGACCGTCGCTGCAGCAGCTCGTTCCTATCCGCTCTTCCGTGGCCAGAACAGAATAAGTAGGACGATCGCCCACACAACTCCCCAGCCGATCCATGTGATGTTCGGATGAGCGGCTTGCCATTCAAGGATTTCTTTATGGATGTTCATAAGTGTCCGGCCTCAAGCAACCAGCGCGGCGCCGTCCATTAAACTTCAGGCACGTCCCTCCGGGCCATCAAACTATAGGACGACTCTAGACGCTTTCTGATCCACGCCTTGTACTCTCCATGAACCTTTATACCAAAACAACCACACTACGCGAAGATGCGCATTGATATGGCGCAAAAATGAGATACCGGACATGATCTCGACAATCTTGTTGCGCGGCGATGTCGGGATCGGCGAAGGGCGACTGGCAGCAATTTCATTTGTAGCTCACCGCCTCACGCGTCCCGTACCGAAGCTCGTTCACAAAGCCGAGTTTATGCCAACGATGATCCGGCCAGCGCCAGTACCGATGATTCCGAACGAAATGAGATAGGCGGGCAATGTGTCGATCACTGATCTTCCGTACCTTTAACTCTCGCTATTTTTGTCATGAAGTAACAGTCTAGGTTAAAGGCGCAACCGGCACTCGTAGCAGCACCGCTCGTACGAAGAGGGCCCCATTAAGGCACCTCCCTCTCATAGTGACCTGGACGAAAGATTGGGCCCTGGTTCTCATGCTGCTGCAGCAATTTGAGTATCTGGTTGCGATTCGCTATGTTTTCGGCCCGCATGCGTCTATACGTAGCCAACGTAGCGAGCGCTAAGAACTCCGTGGCAGCTCTGCGATTTCCTGCACCTTGCTGTCACCGTCGCCCAATTGGCGCTGAATAGTCGCCATTTGCTCGCGCAGAATTGCCTCGCGCTGACGCTCGTCGAACGTGGCTTTTGTCTTTTGACCTATCTCGTCAGTCAGTCGAAGCACTTCGATCCGCTCGGCCAGATAATGCGAGACCTTCTCCATTCGCTGGGGAGGTCGATCGTTTCTAGAATCTCCTGCTTTTCCTTGGGGTTTGATATCCATGTAGGAGGTAGCCAGATCGGCGAGGGCCGCTGGAGAGGTGACCGATTGAAACGCATCGATGAGTTCGGGCGGCGCCTGAGGAAGCAGTCGAATCGCCTCGATGGCTTGCTGTTGTAGATTCAGAGCATCAATCTCCGGCGAACTGGTCGTGGGTTCCGGAATACGAAGAACCCGAGCCGCCGGGAATGGCGTACCGGGAAGATAGTCAAGAATGCGGGCGCGTTGGATGCCCTGGCAAATGATGTGATGGGTCTCATCAGACCCGGTATGTAACGCACGATGTTGGTGATGGTGCAAATCCGGTTGAGACCCGCGGGACCTGGATCGTTCACTTCAGCGTTTCGCTGCAGCAAAATTCCAATCGGCCGCTGCTCGCGTAGCGCCTGTTAGGCGGCGGTCGATTTGGGTCGAGCAATGGCAATCGGAGCCACCACGCCTGGAAAGAGTACGGTATTGCGAACCGGGACGATGATAAGGGCATCGTCGGGGAATGGAGGCAGACGCTGCCTCGGTCGCTGGGTCATGTCCTTCATTGATTGGCTGCATTGCCATCCTCAGGCAGCAGATTTTGATAGATGCAACGCTATGCATTCGTTCACCGCGAAACGGCTGACCGCGTAACGACCCGCAGGCAGCACAATACGGCGCTCGAACCTGCCTTGCGGAAGCTTGAGCCTGTGAATCCGGGCATTGCGCAACTCAACGGGGAGCACCCGACGTCCGCTGATGATCAGCGTGTCGTTGGACTCGTTTGATTCCATGCTCCTCAAGCTTTGTCGCGACTTCATGCAATGGTGTTTCCGGGGGCGCCGTTATGACTTCGGAGGTCATAATGTCCTCAACCTTTGTCGCATGCGATTTGACGTAATCGGCGGCGATGGTCGCGTCGCCTCCCGGAAAATGCAGCCACCACGAGTAGGGACGTTCAGTCCCGGTCTCCGTGCGATGCATCAGATCGCCTTCTGACAATGCCTATGACCTTACCAGCACTGTCGATAGCAGGAACTGCACTTATGCGCTTCTCGAGCAAGGTGCGTGCGACTTTGTGGTGTCGATGAAAGTTTGCATTTTCGTCGCGTGAGAGACTTAATCCGTCGGTTTGACGCAAGTGGAACTCAATCTTGAGTGACGATCATGAGCAGCCAATGGAACAGCTCCCAAGCGGCCGCAACCAATAGCGTCGCGATGATCAAGATGCGGCCATACCATGAGACCGTGGCCAGCTTCCGTCGGCCTTGCCGCTTTGAATTATCGTTTGTCGCTTTCTGAGGCGGCTTTATTTCACCGGACCCCCTGGGTCGCGAAGACTTGGAAAAAAGTGTTATCATGAACGTGTGATCCAAACCAATGCAGTCCTGACCATTGCTAAGAAATCCAGTCGATCTTTGGCGGGCATGGTAAGGACTTGTTTCTAGAAGAAAAAGGAAAAGATTGATCCTGCTCAACGACTCGGTGCTCAAATTCTCCATTATTAAAACGTTTCATCTTTCGGAGGATGTCCAATGGTCCAAGAGATGCGGAAAAAAGGGGAACAGAACGGCTCGCACTCAGTGAAGGTCAGTTCTGAGGTGCTTTCTGTCAAGCAGAAGCAGGAGCGCCGATTCCGGGACGTCTTAGAGGATGACGAAGTTCGCGAAATGCTGAAACTCTTACATGCGCGTGATAAAGAGCGAGCGCGGGGAAAGCCGGTAGGATAACGAGTCAGTGAAGACTGAGGTGCTTTTTGTCAAGCAGAGCAGGACTTCGTTGGATTCGGTCATTTGCTCCTCGTGAGACGCGAGAAGCCCGCGCATGTCTACGGTCTGCCCGGCATCATTCCAATATTCCGCAAAGCGAAGCGCGGCATTCACGTCCTTCGCGCTCTCGCTGATCGCAAAGCATGGTTGCCGATTGTGGATAGCGCCAAGCGAGGCACCTTGCACGGAGGTGCGCGATCAATGACCGCTCCATGGCTCAGCTTGACGTGATGGATCGCCCTATGCAGGACAGCCTTGTCGGCAATCGTTCGAGCCAAGACCGTATCCGAATAGCGTGGCGGCGCATTTCGGATCTCGCCAAGTGAGCCGCCGCAGCCTCTTTAACTGGCTCGTCGACAATATCAGCCACATAGCAGCCCCGAAAGGAAGCTGCGATTCGGCACTTCTACAGCTCTTATGTCATTCTGCAAGCCGTTACCGTTTCCGCCATCCGTGTGTTTTAGACAAAGACATACATAGTCTAGAGCCTTGACGGCTCTCCCTTTGATGGAAATCAAGAGCTCACGGAAGAATCAACGTAGAATCTTATAACGTTTTGGCCACCGTTGGATAAACAAGATGATGCGCTGCCGCAATCCATTCCCGCTTCCTGATCGTCTCGACGCGAAATTGCAGCCAGTCGTCTCGCTCTGGGGCAACCTGAGGCGCGGCGAGAATGGAATGCCGTTCAGCGATGATCTGGGTGTGCCGGTCCTGTCCAATTTACCAGGGAATCCGTTTTTGCTGAGCGTTTTTGCGTCGCCCGAGCGCTACCGTTTCGAATTTCTGAGCGAAAACTTGCGGCAGGAGGCAGTGCTGGAATGCTTCCTCGACGAGACGCCACCGAACATCAACTTCAGCTACTTGCGTGCCCAGAGCAGTGCCACTGTCGAGGCGGCGGAATCGACCTTGTTTCACCTCACTAATTCTTCCGGTTATCATTTTTCCAGAGTACTGCTACCTCTATGGGGCAACGGGCAGATCAATTTGCTTATGGGCGCGTTCGATAACGTGCAAATATCATGCTCCTAGTTTCGTTTAGGTGCGGCATCTAAGATAGTGTCCGCGCAAGACCTGGCCTTTCTGCGACTGGTCGTTGCAGTCAGGACTTTCTGGGCTCGGTACAGATCAACTCAAGTTGCTCAAGCAGAGATCTTTGCGCCGCGTTGATTTTCTCGTAAGCGGAAGCCAGATCGAACCACTCCGCGCGGTCGACCTCCGGAAATTGTTTGGATCGTCCGCTGTGCGGCGGCCATTCGATTTCGAATGTATCGCTATGGGTAGTTCTTGCGTCCACATCCATTTCCACGGCGAATGCGGTGACGACCTTGCCACCACGCTGCCGAACCTCCGCCAGCGGAAATATCGTGCCAGTCAGTTCGATCCCAATTTCTTCGCAAAACTCCCTGCGAGCGACGGCTTCTGCGGATTCGCGAGAATCATATTCGCCTTTGGGAATCGACCACGCGCCAATGTCCTTGTTCCGCCAGAAGGGGCCGCCTGGGTGAATCAACAGCACCTCAATAGTTCCCTGCCGTCTTCGGAAGGCTAGGACACCGGCACTTCTCGGAGGCATGGGTTGCAACCGCGGTTCTGGGTTTCCGTTAGTCCGGTCTTCGTTCTACATTCACAATGCATCAGCAACGCAGCTTTGTCGGTTCTTCGAGGTGACGCAATAAAGTTATCACAACCCCATCAGCAGACTTATTGATTACCCTTGCCAACGCAAAAGAGGCTTTTCAAAGTTTTCGCATGCCGGGCCGGAAATTTGTAACGCGGATATGATGCCGCTAGTATGCTGAGGGACCAGCGGAATTAGTCCGCCGCGAACGTACAGCCGATGACTACGTCAAATTTGAACGACGATGGAATGGACCTCCCCGACGGCATCAATGTGCAAGGTAGCGGAAGCAGGACGCAGCCAGAAAAGTCGGCTTATCGGCTGGCCGGAATTTGAGGCCGTGCTGGCATGCTTCCGCTTGCCTACGCTCAGACATTGGACGCAGGTGCGGGAAACGAGATGATCGTTCGTCGGTACGATAGATCTCGCTATTTTTGATCGGGACCAGGAATCGTGCGCTTGAAACATATCAAGTGGAAAAAAGGGGCCGTGTCAATGGGCTCAAGGGGTACTGCGCGTTGTCCATGAAGATGAGCAATGCAGGCGTAGAGCAATATCCAATTAAAGGAACGTGCCCGCGACAAGACCAACAAGGCGATCGCTAACCTGGCGCAAAGGTCGTGATGTTTTCCGGGACATTGTCAAGAAGCAGGCAGAAGCCAATGGGCAGCGTGGATCAGCTCCAAGGCAAAGCTTGAGCCGGAAATGCGTTTGCGGCCGAGGTCAAGAAATCTGTCGAGAACTTCGGCAACCAGGCCGAGCAACAGCGGGCGACATTCAAGTTTCAATCTGCGGGCCAACTGAAGGCGTGAGGCGAACCCGGCGACAAACTTGCCGGCGATATCAAGCAATTCGCCGCTACGCCAATGCAACCGGGCTCGCCACTTTCATGTTATTGGCACTCGGTAGGTTCGTCGCAGGTGTTCATATCCTTTCCTGACATATCTGTCTTCTCGGGAATTATCATGGTCTTCTGCGTTCCGGCTGCGGCCTGGATCGACGCTTCAGCTCTGATGTCTCGTTACTTTCGATAACGGTCGTCGGAATCGGCTTTGCGCTCTTGTCGCACTGGCACAAGAGCCGCTCTCAAGAGGCCTGAGCGAACCGACGATCAGGCGCCATGGTCAATAACGCCTTCATTGTCGCAACCATCCAAAGTAGCCGTCCCCCGGCGCTCGAAGACCGCATTCACCAAATGGCGGAGCTGGGGCGCGGCGCAGGGGTTGACTTTTGCACATCGAGATGTGGATCGCCCAATATGTTAAATGCGTTAGGAAAACTGGGCGACGACAGGCGGATCATACCTCTCGGCAAGTCGCCGAAGCTCAATGAACTTCAGATCGTCGGGCAAAGAACTGAGGGCAAGGCTCTGCCAGTGGCCGTCCATATGCGTTTTATGAAGATGCGGTCCGCGTTCGAGGCAATGTGCGCAACCCGCTCGAACACGGACATGCTCTGCCAGTCCATGGAACGCCTCCTTGGAAAATGAGGGACCGTCTCAATGCCCGAGGAGCACAAATGCGAGCGCGCCAGGACAAAACGACAAGCACCAAAAGATCGCAAACACCCAAGATTTTGTCGGTCATAATACCAAGCATGTCGGGCGGATCAGCGCGGCTGTTGATTCAGATCAACCTGCGATCTGCGATGGAATGGGTGTATGGGATTGCAGTGGAGCGGCTTCGGCGCTCAGGGCTTAGTTTTGAAACCGCGAGTGGACTCGTTTTGCTACACCTTCTCTGCGCACCGAGGCGAGATCAAGCCGCTCTGTGCGTCTGCGTTCTCTACGATGAAGTCCCGAAGAGCCTGTAGGCCGGACACCAGCCGGCAAGTCCCGTTATTAATGGGACGAGGCCAATCAGACCAAGCCAGAGCACTAATATCAAGGCGCGGCTATCGCTACCTGCGCGCACTGTTCGTGCAAGTCGCGTGGGTTGTGCTGGTCAAGGTCAGGTGTTGGGAGCGCTATGACCTCGACTCCTGGATCGAAGCAGCCAAGAAACGATTGCACCACAATGTGCTGGCGATTGCGCTCGCCAACAAGCTCGCCCGGATCGTTTGGGCGGTCCTCAACAAGAGACGCGCCTTCGCGTGCGTCAAGACGGAGGAGACGGCGTCCGGATCTGCTTGATCCTCGCGCCGTGCGCGGGGCCGTCAAGGCACAGCCTAGCGGCAGCAGAGCAAGATGTCAGGACAGTACGACGGCCGGCTTTGACGGTCCTCGCGCGCGGCGCGTCTGCGCGCGCAGGCCGGGACCAAGGAACGACCGCCAGGCACAAACAAAGGAACAGCGCGAATGAGGAGCCATCGATGACGTAACAACACCTTACCCGTCGAGGTCTGCGTGAGGATGAGACGACCATGGAGAATCGGTCTTCCTGGCGCATGCGAACCTTGGTGACCCAAATAGCCCGGTCGGGGCCTGTCCGCTAACCAGTTCGCATGTGCGCTGATATCGATGATGGCCCGGAGCGCTCCAAGCAGAGGCCGGATACATTGATGCAAGACCGCATCTACCGGATCGTCGAAATCTTCTTGCACCGCACGGCCGGACCATACATTGGGTCAGCGTACGCGATATGCAGTGTGGCAGCTGACGCACGACGACGTGACCTCGTGGAGCGCCGCATTCACCTCGCGCATAGCGTCGAAGCTCTGGGCGACTGACGCGTTCTGAAGAGCAATCGCCAGCCGACTGGCGGCGTGATGCATGTTTGTGCCGGCATCCTGCATCGGCTTGGGGAAATACGGTGCCATCTCGGCGGCATGATGGAGTGGCAGCGAACTCATTCCAAGCCGCGCCTCCAGGAGCTTGCTGGCAGCATCGAACTTGTTGTCGGCGACATCGCCGATCATTGTATCCAGAGTAGCCAGATGGTTGCGCATGTTGGCAAGCATATGCTCTTGCATCGGGCCGGGGAGGGAAACGAGTTCGCGCGGATCGTCGGGTTTGCCGGACGGAGATGTCTGGTCGGCCGGCGGTGCCCCCATTTTCATGTGCCGATGCTCCATGACATGAGGGCCGCCCATTTTCTGGGCGCGGACGGCCAAGTTCGCGAATGCCCCGATCAGGACGGCCGCGAAAGAGATGGCTAAGGTAGTGAGACGAAAGGATTTCATGGGCAACCCGTAAGGCAACGAAAGTCGATCATCACAGCAAGGACCGGCGCCACCGGCGTATGATTGAAATCATACGCCGGTGCGACGGAAGCCGGCGATTTTGGCAATCAGATGACCAAGCTGGCAGACACCGCAATCCGACTAGTTGCGATCGACCAGGCGCAAGCAGAACGACGGTACAGAGCAGGAGGGCGCTGAGATTGGTCAGGAAGCCCGATGCGGCTTCGAGATCCGTTCCGACCGCGTACCCAAGCGCCAGATACGCGGCAGTCCAGGCTAGCAGGTTGTTGAAGAAGTGTTCCGGAACGACGAGCGATGAATGGGATGTCGTCGCCGTTGAGGAGGCAGATTTCACCTTCGAGTGAGCCATCCTCCTGCAGTTGGGCCCAGCCATCACCGCTGGCTGGCTCCATTTCGTTGTTTCCTTCCCAACGAAATTGGCAGCATCGCCGTCGCAGGAGCCATGGATTGAACCCGAGAGGCAATTGAGGGCGAACTCGCCACCGACCTCATCGAGCAGGATGTAGGCGCTCGCCGGGGTCATGTCGTAGCCCGGCGTCTCGACGACGCGCCATCGGCCCCGGATGCTCATGCCGGCGCCATCAGAAGCTTGGGGAGCCGGACCAGATTGTAGGCCGCGAGCGCCAGCGTGAAGGCGGCGTCCACCCGGTCTCGGCCTCGCAGCTTCACCTTGGCCAGACCGGCGGAACTCTTGAATATCTCTTCGATGCGTTTGCGGCAGCGCTGGCTGATGCCGTAGCCGATATGACGCGTGGTGCGATCATCGACGGCCGTCTTGCGCCGCTTGCCGGTCTTGCTGAGGTGCCCGTCGATCGCGATATGCGGCGTGACCGATCGACTTCTCAGGTCGTGCACAAATTGCATGACGTCATAGGCCTTGTCGGCGCCCAGGGTAATACGACGGTCGCGCTGTCCGCGATACTTATCGATCAGCTCGAGCGCTTTTTCCCGTTCGGCAACACCGGTCGCTTGGCTGACGCCGCCGCGGACCGCCAGGCCATGACGGTTCTCCATCAAGGCATGCCCCATATAGCAAAGCTTGGCCGGCTGTCCGTCACCCTTCCTGTAGAGCTTCGCTTCCGGATCGGTCGTGCTTTGGTGCGTTGCGTTGGAGCGTTTCTCCTTATGAAAGTTACGTTCCGCGTTGCGACCGGGTCCTGGGCGGTCGTCGTCGCTACCCTCCGTCCTGCGGAAGCTCTTGATCGAAGCCCACGCCTCGATCAGCGTACCGTCCACCGAGAAGTGATCACCCGACAGCAACCGCTTCACCTTCTTCTGGGCCAGAACCGCCGTCAGGAACTTCGCGGCAATCTCTCTCTCCAACAGCCGGTCGCGGTTCTTGGAGAAGGTCGAATGGTCCCAGACCGGATCATCCACCCCAAGACCGACAAACCAGCGGAACAGAGGGTCGAACTCTAATCGCTCCATCAGTTGCCGCTCGGAGCGGATGCCATAAAACGCCTGCAACAGCATCGCCCGGAGCAGCGCCGAAGGCTGGACGTGTACAGGTCATGATTGATCCGGACGTCGCCGCAGGCATCAGGCAAGCGGCGAAAGAGGAGCACCGGCCGGCTTGGGACGTGATGGAGGAGGCGGGTGGCTCTTTGTTCAACCAAGAGCCACCTGACAATTTGCTCAGGATCGATATCGATCGGATAGGTTGCCACCAGCCAACTCCCTTTGATTGACCGTGGGACCATCTGCGCAGGTCCCACGGTCGATTTCGGAATCAAGCCGCCTTAACATCGATCTTCTTTGCGGGCTTCTGCGCTTCCGCCGTCTTCGGCAGCATTACCTTGAGTACGCCGTTCTTGAACGTCGCCTCGATCTTGTCGGCATCGACGCCTTCGGGCAGGCCAAAATAACGCTCGAACGAGCCATAGCGGCGCTCGGAGACGTAGTAGTCCTTTTTCTTCTCCTCCGTCTCTTCTTTCTTTTCGCCCTTGATCGTGATCCCGCCGTCAGACACATTCACCTCGATATTCTTTTGATCGATCCCCGGCAATTCGGCAGTGATCTCGTAGGCCTTGTCGGTTTCAGCGACGTCTGCGGCCGGGCTGGCGGCAAACCTCTGCGCCCAACCTTTCTCAGCTCCGGCCAGCGAGCGGAAGGGATGCCGCCAGAAATCGTCACCGAAATCGTCGAACAAGCGATCGACTTCTTTTTTGAGCGTCTCGAATGGACGCCACTCTCCAAAAAGGGCCGGCTCGCTGGGCTTCTTCGTAATGGGAAGTTTGGTATTTGTTGCCATGGTTAATTCTCCTCTCTGCTTCGAGCTTTTCGGTTAGCGAAAACCGCAGCACGGCGGCTTGATTTGCCTCAACTCGAGGGACGAACACCAACCTGCCGCGGAACGAGACATCCCGGACGCCTTTCAACCCGCGCGTTGCGCCTCGTCCTCGTCATCCAACGTCAGCACGTCGACGATTTCGGCCACTACGCCACTTAAGGGGTCTCCAGCACTGAAGATGTCACGATCTCCTGACAGCCATGTGGCAGCCTCTTCGAGGTCGCGAATGGTCGGCTGAAGGTGCAGGATTTCGAGCAGATCGCTCTCGTTAAGCGCACCAAGGATCGCTCTGATATCCTCAGCCGAGGCGGGAGCTGTGGCGGAATCGGTTGTGTTGTTGGACATCAGGATCACGTACCGATTACGGGGAAGCGCACATCGCTCTGTCGACGGAATCGTGTCGACACTGGAGGATCTGCGCCGTCCCGCGGGGCGAAAGCGAGGTTCCCCTCGAGATGAGCCGCCGGACGGCCACGGATCCTGTCGCCCGCGCTTCGTCGGCAGACGGGTTCGTCGCTTAGGCAAATCCACGCCCGTGGACGCTTCAATGCCGGCTTCGCCAGTCTTGCCCTCTGTGCGAACGGCGCGAAATTAACTCACGAAAGCGGGCGATGTGGATTGATTTGAATCAAGAAACGAAGCGCGTGCCACGATCCGGCTTCCATCAAGGATGAAATCCCAATCGTTGATCTGGGTCAGTGCGCGCGGCCTGGTTGTCCGCTGCATATGACAACTCCTCGGATTTCGCGAGACTGAACCATGCTGAAGCGTGCGCGACCGCGCCATTCAAACAGAGCTAGGCTAAAAGGCGCAACCATAGCTTCTAACGAATTGGGTGACCCGGCATGGAAGCCTAAGAGTGCACTTCTTGCTGCTCCATTTTATCTCGCCGTCGATCGGCAGTTGAAATCAGAATACGACACCTATGATCAAGCCGAGAAAGCGGCAATCGCGATCAAGAGGCGGCATCCGAGATTGCTTGTCAGCGTGTACGAAGCGAAGTCACTTCGGCACATTGCGATTGAGGAGTCAAAATCAGTTGCGTTCGATGGGAAACGGACATTGCCGACGGAAAGCGACGCTGCAGCGCATTATCCGGCCTCCTCGACAAGGCATTGACTGCACGTGCGTCGGTCGCGTTCACGGCAATTGACGAAGCGATGCCATGAACAGGCATCGCTTCTTCCGCCCAAGCGACAAAGCCATTGGATCAATTTCTTGGAAGCAAGGGTTGATCTTTCTCAAAGCCGGCGCCTAGCAGCGTGATCGAATGGTTATGAAAAGGAGACGGTTATGGAAACGCCAGCCCAAATCGAATTTGAAGGTGTCCAGAGCACGCCGCAACACTTCAAGCGGCTATCGATCGGCACATAGCAGAGCTTGAGAGCCGATTCGGCCACGTTACTGCTGGCCGCGTCGTGGTAAAAGGGCCCGGCGGTCGACACGAGAGCGGTGGCCAGTACCAGGTGAGCATTCGGCTAGCGCTTCCGGAGGGGCGCGAAGTAAACATCGGGCGCACGCCCAAGCAGGACGCCCGTTATAGCGATCTGACCTTCGCCCTCGACAACGCGTTCAAGCGCGCGCGGGCAATTGCAGGATCGGGCGCGCCTCATGCGCGGTCAGATAAAACAACACGAAAATCAACCGATCGGTATTGTCCAGCGGATCGATCCGAGCGGAGAGTTTGGCTTTCTGCGAGTCGCCGATGATCGGGAGATCTATTTCAACCGCAATAGCGTTCTTGATGACGCGTCAAAAATCGCTGTGGGCACGCGCGTCACATATGTCGAGGAGATCGGCGAGAAAGGGCCCTAGGCGAGCACCGTCAAAATACTCGGCAAACATGGCCTGCGCGCATAGGCCAAAGGAGGAAAGATGACCGCGATCTTCAGGGCCTGGTCCCCGGCACATTCAGCAGTGGAGCAGCTACGCGTGTTCGCGCTGCGCGGCACGGAGGTGATGGGCGCGAAGATCGCAAGATCGCTTGGACGTGAGTTGTCCATGCTCGAGGAACGGAGCTTCGAGGACGGCGAGCACAAGCTACGCCCGCTTGAGCCAGTCGCCGGCTGCGACGTTTATGTTGTGCATAGTCTTCATGGCGGACCTGAGGGGAGCCCAAACGACAAGCTGTGCCGAATGCTGTTTTTGGTTGGCGCCTTGAAGGATGCCGGGGCGGCCCGAGTGACCGCAGTCGCGCCTTATCTGTGCTATGCGCGGAAGGATCGCCGAACGAAGGGCAGGATCCGGTCACTCTTCGCTACCTTGCAGCCATGTTCGAAGCGGCCGGCGTCGATGCCATCATTACACTCGAGGTCCATAACGAGGCCGCGTTCGAAAATGCCTTTCGATGTCCGTCGGTTGCGCTGAGCACGGCGCCGCTCCTGATCGACAAGATAAGGAGTATCGCGGAGGATCGGCCGATCAGCGTGGTGTCACCGGATCTAGGTGGCGGAAAGCGGGCAGATCTTTTGCGAGAAGCGCTTGAAAAGGCCGCCGGCCGGCCGATCGGCAAGGCGTTTGTCGAAAAGCATCGCAGCTCCGGTGTTGTGTCCGGCGATTTATTCGCAGGCGAGGTAACCAACGCGCTCTGCGTTATCGTCGACGATCTCGTTAGCACGGGAGGCACCCTGGTGCGGGCAGCAAAGGCCGCGCGTGCCCATGGCGCGAATGGTATCATTGCTTGCGTGGCTCACGGCCTCTTCCTGCCTGGCTCCGAGAGCGCCCTTGCGGATTTTTCGATTGATCGCATTATCGCGACCGACAGTGTGCCGCCCTTCAGACTTCCGCACGGGCCGGTGCTCGCCAAACTCGAAACTATTTCGGCGGCGCCTCTCTTCTCGGAGACGATACGCCGGCTGCACCACAACGAGGCCCTCGCCGATCTGCTGCCATATCAAGCTTGACGAGGCAGCAGGCGTTCGAGCCGGCTAACATCCGCCCGTGCGACCGCGAGATAGGTGCGCGTAAGCTGTGGCCATTTTTCCGGCGTGCGCGGATGCGGGTCGATCAAGTGGGAGATGGACAGACGCGCGCGCAGCATGGCGCGATTGATACGATAGAACAGAAAAAGCCCGCCCGCCGGATCATCTTCGAGAGAAACCGCAAGGCGGCGCCGCACGGCTTCGCCAACCCATCGTCCTCCAAGTCGCTCGCATTCGAGGTGCAAGAAGGCTAAGGCTATCTCATCCTGGGCATCGAGCATCCGCAGACCGGCGTTGAACTCCAGGCAATCGATGATCGGAAAGGAGCCGCTCAACCAGATGTATTCGGGTCTGTGGGCGTCACAAACAAAATCGCGCTCAGAGGTCGGGTGAGCGCTGCTGACGTCAAGGCTAAGATCGAAGCAGCCCTGAAGAGGCAAGCCGAAATTGAAGCGGGCGCTATTCGGGTCTCAGTGACGGGCGGTGACCACGTCGTGTTGGAGGGCAAGGTCGACAACTGGAGTGAACGTCGCGCCGCGGAAGATGCCGCTTGGTCGGCAGTGGGTGTGATGTCGGTAGATGACCTCATCACGATTTGCTAAGCCTGCGATGAGATTTCGGACGGAATAGTCCCACACGAACCCGGTTCAGGCTGCGACACAATGACCCGAAAAGTGACTCGCAACCGAAGGGATAGAGGACAACACTGGCTTCGAGAAAAGGCGGGAACCGAGCGCGAAGACATGAACGGATACCAGAGACCGAGTTCCCGAATCTGTCAATCGACCCCGGTGTCTTTCTTTTTCCGAGGAAATCTAGATGGCCACTGGTCCCAAGCGTAAGGACAGGCACCACCACTCATACGATGAAGGCGCGGACGAACCGCCCAGCCTGATCGACAAGGAAGAAGCCGACGTCGAGACCGAAAATCAGATCGACGAAACCGAGCCCATCGAGCAAGTCGAAGAGGAGGAGAACAACGCGCCACCGATGTTTGAGGAATGACGCGAAGCAGTCTCACGAGTCGGATACGCCCAGGCTGGGAAACGCAGTGATATGGATCCGGCACATCGCGCACCTGTCCCTGTCGGAAACTCAATCTTGCTGGCAACTGATATCGAATCGGGCGATGCTCCTGCCTTATGCGAGAGGTCTGTAACCTCACATGGGCATTTCAGGGTCAAGGGCTTAATTCAGCGACGCATAAGTAGGCCTCCTAGTCTGTTTCGGTATCCAAGGTCCGAGCCCGATTGCATGACGCGGCCCGTCTCCGGGCACGATCAACCTCACATACGGTCGCCGTTCGCAACGGCTGCACCAACATCCCGCTTGCGGCGGCCAGGGCTCAGGAAGACGAGACCATTCTAATTTTCGGCGTTTCAGCCATAGGCTACATCGGTTCGTCTACCTGGATCTGCCAGGACTGTTCGGGTCCTGACGGATTACGAGATTGGGTTAGCAGATATTATCAGGCGGCCTTCCCTTCGACATTGTTCAGAATAGCGCCTTCGATCATGACGCCAGCGGTCACATATTTCCAAAGCGCCACCAGCAGCTTTCGCGCGAGCGCTACGATCGTCGTTTTGCGCATTCGACCCCCACTGCGCTCGACTCTTTCGTGGAACCAGCGAACAAGTGCGGAGTGCGGTTGATGGCACAGCCATAGCCAGGCGAGCTGGATCATGGTGGTTCGCAGTCGCGGATTGCCGGATTTCGACACGCCTTGCTCGCGATCAACCGAGCCGCTCTGCCAGGGTGTTGGCGTAAGGCCGGCATAGGCCGCCACTTGTCTTCGGTTGTCGAAGTAGCGGAACAGCCCCTCCGACCAAAGCACGCTAGCGAATTCCGCCCCGATGCCCTTCACGTCCAGCAACATCGCCGAAGTGGGTGTCGCCGCGCTTCGTGCTGTAGCCAGCAACGCATCCCGTTCCGCCTCCACCGCTTTGAGCTGCGCAAGAAGCAGCTCGAGGCGATCAAGTTCGCGACCGATCTGGGCCTTGAGATGATCCGGCAGGATTCGACCGTCGCCGGTCCTTAGTGCGGCAAGCCGCACCCGCCGGTCCCGGCGCAGGGGCTCGTATCCGGCCACGCCCTGGGCGAACAACAGCCCCTTGATGCGGTTGACATGCCGGATCCGCTCGCCGGTCAGCACCTTGCGTTCGCGAGTAATGCGGCGGCGATCCTCCTCTTCAGGGTTGGGTGCCTTGACATCGTGCACACCCGCGGCTCGCCGCGCTTGTAAGCCAAGAGCGTACGGATCAGTGCTTCGCCGTCGATCCTGTCTGTCTTTGCCCGCCGGCCTCGACGCGAGGTCGCGATCGAGGCTGGATCGACGACATGGCTTTCAATTCCCTCATTCTGAAGCACGCGATGGATCCAGAACCCGTCAAGACCAGCCTCCTGGATCACGATGATCGGAAAGGCTTGTTGCGTTCGCACCCGCGCTTTCTCCTGGAGCCCCGACAAGCGCGCCAGCAGCCCCGCGACATCGCCGCCCCGCAGACGACGTGCTTGGACATCTTCTGTCTATTGCCCGAAAGCGACGTGATGAGCCAGCTCGATCGGCTCAATTCCATCGAGACGAAAACTGCGCCAAGATCAGTGTGGATGGCGGTCGATGCCCCGCGTCGGTCAGCCGTGATATGCATGGTTGTCTCCAGAGAGTTGGTTGAGCAACCCCACTCTGCCAGAGCGTCGGCCGCTATCCACCGCCCATGGAATCTAATTTGGTTGGCGTTGGTCAGAGCGTTCTGGTCGCGCGTCTCTTTTGAGGCTGAAAACACGATTTTGCGTCATCAGCTTAACGTGTTGCGGCGGAAATCGCCGAAGCGGCCGCCGTTCGGGATGCTGGACCGTCTGGTATTCGTTGGCTTGTATCGCTTGGCTCCGAAGGTGCTGGACGTTTTGGCGGTCGTGAAGCCGGAGACCGTCATTGAATGGCACCGCGCAGGGTTCAGATCGTACTGGCGGTGGAAGTCGCGGCGCCGTGGCGGCCGACCAACTGTAGCGCCTGAGATACGCAAGCTGATCCGCGAGATGAGCATTGCCAATCCTCTGTGGGGAGCGCCGCGGATCCATGGCGAGTTGCTCAAGCTGGGCATCGAGATCGGCCAGACCAGTGTGGTCAAGTATGGCGCGGAGGAGGCCCCCTCCGTCGCGGGGTTGGAAGACGTTCCTTCGGAACCATGCCGATGGTATTGCCGCGATGGACCTTTTTGTGGTGCCGACAATCGCCTTTCGTCCGCTCTGCGGCCTGCTGATCATGGGCCATGGCCGGCGGCAGATCCTGTGGGTTGCGGTCACCGCGCATCCGACGGCCGAATGGATCGCCAATCAGCTCACTCAAGCTTGCGGCTGGGAGCAAATCCCTCGTTACCTGATCCGGGACCGCGATGGCGCCTACGGCGAAATATTCCTGCGTCGGGTTCGGTCCATCGGTATTCGAGATCGCCCGACGTCGCCTCGCTCACCCTGGCAAAACGCCTACGCCGAACGGTTGATCGGCTCGATCCGCAGGGAATGCGTTGATCATATCGTGGTCTTTGGCGAACGCCATCTGCGCCACGTGCTGCTCTCATACATGAGCTACTACAATGGCACGCGCACCCATTTGTCATTGAACAAGGACGTGCCGATGTCTCGGGCCGCCGAGACAGCCGGACGCATTCTCTGTCGTCCGATTCTGGGCGGACTGCACCATGTCCGGATTTGATATGCGGTAGGCACACCTGTCGGTTTCAGCTTCACCCAGCCACTACAGCTTGTAGCCGATCTCTCGCAGCAGCTCTTTCCGCCACGCAATGTCGGCGTCGGTTTCGATGCCGAGCGGCGAGGCGCCATCCACCACGCCGAGCACGCCGCGGCCAAGCTCCGTTTGCGCGACGATCACCTGTGTCGGGTTGGCTGTCGCGCAATAGATGCGGCAGACCTCCGGCACCGCGCGCACCGCAGCCAGCACGTTGACGGGAAAGAACCCGTCGGCCAGGAAGATCAGGAAGGTGTGCCCGGCGCCGATGGCCAATGCGTTGTCGCGCGCGAGGGCGAGGACGGCTTCGTCATTACCCGACCAGCGCACTAGACGCTTGCCGGAGGCCTCACAGAAGGCCAGTCCGAAGCGGATGCCAGGAACTGCGCCCACCAGTGCCTCATGAAGGTCTTCCACGGTCTTAATGAAATGCGACTGGCCGAAGATGAAGTTGGCGGAGTCTGGCTTGACGATGGGGACCACGGCGAGTTCCATGGCTGCGCTCCTGCAGGGTGAGCAACGCAATCCATGCTAGGCTGCCGGAAGGTGATTGCAAGCGGCCGTTTCGCCCCGTGCCGCGCTGCCACCCACGTTTCTTGCGTCCAGTTAGTTTTTACAAAAGCTCAATTGGTGAGAGGGAGCCTCGAAATGCGGGAATGTCGACCGGTGGTGCTGGTAGTTCTGGACGGCTGGGGCTGGCGAGAGGAAACCATCGATAACGCCGTCCGTCAGGCACGAACTCCCAATTTCGACCATCTGTGGGACAGTTACCCGCATGCCCTTGTGCAAACGTCGGGCCTGGATGTCGGGCTGCCGCAAGGACAAATGGGCAATTCGGAAGTCGGGCATCTCAGCATTGGCGCCGGCCGCGTTGTGATGCAGGACCTGCCGCGCATCAGCGCGGCAATTGCCGACGGCGAAATCAAAAATGCGGCTGCCCTTACCGGCTTGATCGAGCGGCTGCGGCAGACCGGCGGCACCTGCCACCTCCTGGGCTTGATATCACCGGGAGGAGTGCACTCGCATCAGGATCATGCCATAGCGCTTGCGACGATACTCGCCGAAGCGGGTGTACCCGCAGTCGTGCACGCTATTACTGATGGCCGTGACACGCCTCCGCGGTCAGCAGATGGGGATATTTCGCGCCTCAGCGCGGGACTGCCGATCTCCATTCCGATCGTGTCGGTTTGCGGCCGATACTATGCCATGGATCGCGACCATCGCTGGGAGCGTGTGGCCAAAGCCTATGACACGATCGTGGAAGCGGAAGGGCCACGCTTCTCTGACTCTCTCGCGGTGATCGCCGACGCGTATGTGAACGATACCAGCGATGAGTTCGTGTTGCCTGCGATCGTTGGCGACTATCGCGGCATGCGGGACGGGGACGGCGTGCTTTGCTTCAACTTTCGCGCCGATCGCGTGCGCGAGATTCTTGCAGCCCTCCTCGATCCCAGGTTTTCCGGCTTCCTGCGTCGACGAACCGTGCGTTTCGCCGTCGCGGCCGGCATGACGCAATACAGCGAGGAACTGGATGCCTTTATGCAGACGATCTTTCCGCCGCAAGCCCTTCCAAATGTTCTGGGCCAAGTGGTAGCCGATGCAGGCCGAACGCAGTTGCGTATGGCCGAGACGGAGAAGTATCCGCACGTCACCTACTTCCTTAACGGTGGCGAGGAGGTCCGATATCTGGGCGAGGACCGCATCATGGTTCCTTCTCCCAAGGTTGCAACCTACGACCTGCAACCGGAGATGTCGGCTCCTGAACTAACCGACAAGGCAGTGGATGCAATTGGCTCCGGCAAGTACGACCTGATCGTGCTGAATTATGCAAACCCCGACATGGTTGGTCACACCGGCAACTTGACGGCCGCGGTCAAGGCAGTCGAGACGGTCGACACGGGATTGGGACGCCTCGCAGATGCGATACGGAAGACCGATGGCATTTTACTTTGTCACCGCTGACCATGGCAATTGCGAGATGATGCGCGATCCCAAAACCGGCGGCCCTCACACCTCCCATACGACGAACCCCGTACCTCTCCTGCTGGTGGGCGCTGGCGATATGTCGCTGGCGCAAGGGCGGCTTGCGGATATCGCGCCGACGTTGCTAGAACTGATGGGCCTGCCGAAGCCGGTACAAATGACCGGGACCTCCCTTCTACGGACGCACGCTGTCGCCGCCGCAGGCACCTAGAAATGCCCGCCATCACTCGAAGGTGCGGTTGAGCAGCCTCGCATCGGTCGGGAACATCACGTTCTTCGGCTGCACCGTGGTGTCGACGATGATGCGGTTGAGGTCGGACGGCTTGATGACCTCGGTCTTGGTGGCAACCGCAAGGCTCTCCTGCAACGGCGCCTGCAGCTTCTCCTCGCCCATGCGCTGGCGCCAGCGTGTCAGCGAGGAGCGGTCGAACACCAGGCGGTGCTGGAAGAACTCCTCGCCGCAGAAGAACTGGTAATAGGGGTTCTCCACCCAACGCTCGCACAACACCTCATCGGAGAGGTCGTAGGTGTGCTTGAGGATCGCAAGTCCGGCCATCAGCCGCGTCGGCAGCGGCGGCCGGCCCGGCGTGTCCTCGTAGACGGCGCCGAACCGTGCCTCAAGGAACGACCAGTCGATCGTCCGCGCCAGTTTCACCAGCGCATGCTCCATGTCGATGATCGCATCCAGCCGCGACCGCAGAAGGTCGGTCTGGCCCATGTCCCGTCGTTCCTTCGGTCGCATCAGCCCCTCGCCAAAGCTCTTTGCGACAACAGAATCACATATCAGCTTTGCAAGGAATCCCCCTGCGCGGACCCGATTTCCGGCAAACCCCAAAACCTCTTCGCTGCCTTTTCCGATTCCAGATCAGGCACTTGTCCGTTGTTCACGGATGACCAAGTAATGCCGGCCGCTACTGACCGGCTTCCGCCCGCCGCGCGACTACAGCGTTCGCTTCCCGGATAGCGCGGCCTTCGTCTCCGGTTCGTTCCAAGCAACTGTTGGCAATCTTTGCCCAGAGCTCCTTCAACTCCCACGTCGTCGCCTTGTGCGTGTGCCTTTCGGCATCATTCGCTGACCACGGCATTTGACCAAACTCCCGTGCCCATCCTCGTGATCCAACTCGCGCTTTCTAAGCGGTGTGTACTCCGCATTAGGTCAGGTCGTGGCGCAAATCTGTTGGCTACCGCTAACGCGTTGCGCTCGTTCGTTTCCAGGGCAATCTTTTGAGCAAGCATGATATCACCCGCTACAAGCTTGCCAGTCGGCAGGAAACACCAAGCCATTTTAGATCGGCCTACTTCGTCGATCTCGTGAATGTTCGGCATTACCCCGGTAGTCGTGCGGTTATATATCCGATATCGTTTCCCGCTGTCGCACCCGATGACTTCGAAGTGGTCTCTGTCGTCAAACTGGGTTCGTTGATCCGGCGAGAGCCAATCTCGCAGAAGCCGCAGGCCGCGAGCTTCCCTAGTATTTTGGGTATGAAAGTCCCGGTACAGCTTACGTATCGCCTTTACACGCGAGACGGTTACCTCCGACGTCGATGGGCGAACGAGAAACATACCTCAACCGCCAACGAGGCGAGGGAAAAATAGAGTTTCTTCAGCCGTTGGATCGAATGACCGAACTTGCGAAACTTCACCCGAAGCCGTGCGAACGGCAGCGGTAAAGCCACTGCCCGTTAGCTCCTGAAATCGCTTTTCCGCCTTTTCCCGCGCTTGCGAATCGTTTGGGTTAAAAGGATGGCGACTGTCACCAGTGTGGTCCATTACGATTTGGATTGCCATTGTCTATCCTCCCGAAATGGCCGACCGGTTCAAATGGACCGGCAGCTTCAATAATCCACTTCCACAATTCAGCTTCAGCCTTGATCTGTATCAAATGTGCCGAAGCGACTAAGTCACCGTTGCAAAGACAAGAGCGTGAGCGCTTTCAGCCGTCACTCCCCCATAGTGCTGCTGCGCATGGCACACGCGCACTGCAAATTTTCGAAAGTGGGAAATCAGCACTGCCTTCAATAAATTATGAGATTGCCGCGTTCTCCGGGGGGCAAGCGCAAAATTGTTCGGAGCGGCGGATTGCGCGGGCGGCGATACTGGAACCAGAGGCGGATGCTGGAAGAGTGCACGGAAGATCTTCCTTGATCTGCCAACAACACTGCTCGCCTGGCGTTGCTTGCCCAAGCATCAAAGTGTGTGACTTGGCAGTGGTGATCGTCTTGGCCTCGCCGAATGGCGGGCCGGGAATGGTCAGGGTAACATTTCAGAGCGCCGGACATTGGGCGCCGGGATGCGGGCTAGGGAAACGGTCCCGCCCATTGGGCGTCAGGTGTAATCAACATTGTTCCCTCGCAGCCGTCTGCAACGGTCAGCGATAGCTTAATATCTCGACCGGCTGCTTATTCCAGTTGAAGTCAGGCCGCACATCCGCGCCGCGCTTGTCGCCCATGTCACCGCCGATATCGATCCGGACGGTTGGCGTGGTTCGTCGGCTGGGCCACATCGATAAACGCAAGGTGAGCTGCCGTTCCCGCCGGGGGCGCGCCGCCGTCATCCCGAGATCAGCTCTCGAAGGCGGTCGATTTCGGCGGCGGATTTTTCCAATTGATCGGCCGCCTGATCCAGAAGGCCAGCGTCCTCCGGAGCGGTCGGATAGTTTGTGATGCTGGCATCATGCCTGATCTGTCGAGCCCATCCTTTAAGCTTTGCGGCGGTAGCACGCATCTCTTGAATGTCTACCATTGGGGTTGTCTCCGCGAGTTGCAATCCTATTCCAACAAAAGGCGCGAAACTCAATAGCGACTGCACTGGTGGCATTCTTTCGCGCGGCTCGACAGCAGACAGCGGGCGATCAAATTAGCATCAGCGGGCGTCTGTGCCCCGGGCTGTACCCTGAGATTTCCGGGGGGTACAGTCGACGGGAGATAGTCAAATAAGTAATTGATTTTATTGTATTTCTGGTAGGCGCACAAGGGATCGAACCTTGGACCTCTCCCGTGTGAAGGGAGAGCGGTCTACTAAGATCGGTGCACCGTGTGCTTCCGGTAACCGCCAAGGTACGGTGTGCCTCAAGGTTTTGCTCATTTGCGGGTTGCCATCCTCCTTACGGTAACGGACGTCAATAATTTCAACGATCTCGCCCAGACTACGAATCTGGGGGTCAGGAGTTCGAATCTCTTCGGGCGCGCCATTCAACAATCTGTATGCTTTTTGTATTTGCCGGCGGCGACTGCTTCCACGCGATTTTTTTGCGGAAGCAATATGGAAGCAGCAGGTCCAAATCGAGGTCGACGTCGCTTTCGCCCGCATCCGAGATGCGGTTGCGTATCATTTCGGCGCGTGAAAACAGGACCGTGGCCAACGTCATGGAGAACGCCGTCCGAGTGTTCACGCTGATGCCGAAGGACCTCCAGGATCGGCTTGTCGAAATCGCGTCGGAGGACAAAACGGCCGGCGCACGTTTCGAGGAACTGTCCCGGCGCATCTTGTTCGAGCTGGCACGCCTGCAGTACGAGCAGGCTTCATCTGCAATGACGACTTCCGGCGAAATCGATCAGCAGATGCGACGAGATGGTTATTGTCTCCTCGCCGGTGGTCTGGTGTCTGCCGACAAGGCCCCGCCAGAGGCCAAAGTGCTCACCGTCGTCGCCGACGTAAACGTCCTGATGTCGGCTCATAACGCGAACCGCGCTGGACGGACGGCGACGATCAGCCAAAGAATTCTCGGTTACCTCACGACAGGACACGTGAACGGCGTTCCCGTGCAATTAGCCGTATCCTTCAAGATCGATACGTTCCGTGGCGTGCTCCAGCGCAAGGGCTATGACCCGGTGGCAGTGGATGCGGCCGCCCAGGCGCTCGTCGCGATGATGAGTACGGCCCGCGCCGGCTCGATCCGTACATTGTGTTCGAAGGGACTCCCGACCCGTCCCTTCTCGATACCGAGGACGGCGGGATGCTCGCGACAGCTTTCGCGGCGCGCGCCGACGTGCTGATCACGGACAATCTGTCCGACTTCGCCGCTGCGGATTGCGAAACTCTTGCAACGTCGGTCGTGAGGAGGTCGGATGGAACGCAGCGCCAGCTATCCTGCCAGATCCACACCCGGCGCGACGGGCAAACACTGATGGTCGTCCATCCCGCGGATTTCGCGCACTGGATCGAGCGTCGTTTCGAGATCTCTCCGGCCTCCCTGAGAGCAACCTTCGGTCAAGCCGCGCTGGAGCCGAAGAAACGCGGCTGATCGTCCGGAGCGGCCGCGCCCATCACACCGCCGTCAGCGCGGCTCGCGAGATCCCCATGGCCCAATTGTGCAATGGCTCGTTGCACAATTGGGTGCTTCTGGCTTCTTGCACGATGGCGATTCAAACTGTTGATCAGATATACCCTACGATCGCAGGTCGTCAGATGAGAGACTTCGAAGCAAGGCAGAGAGCCATCACCGGCCTTCTCAAGGTGCGCCGGCTCGGCGGCAGCGTCGTCGATGACATACCGCCCGGCACGCGGACCTGCGTCCGGATCCCGGAGGCCATTCCAATGGCATTGCGGTGCAGAGGCTCGGCCAGCGCTGGCGACCCGGGCTCCTGGCCCGGCCCGTCGGGACCGGGCGGCCCAGGCACATCGGTTCGGAAAACACGTCAGTTGGTCCCTCGATCAACACGATAATCCGAATAGCCGAAGACTCAGTGAATATTCAGGAGAGGAACCAGCATTGCTCTAGTATCCTTTGGAAGTATCGAAAGGATGAAGTTCTGAGTATCGCTATTCGGGTCGAGGAACGCTTTGCCATCGATCTGCACGATCGCACCATTCACCCGGTAAGCTTCGCGACCAGTGCCTTCCAGCCTAATGATGAACCCTCTGAATCCAAGCTGATCGGCTGCTTCAAAGTCGTTCAGAGGCTGGCGCTTTTGCTCAAGCAGATGTTGAAGGTGCCGAGCTTCGCCGCCACCCAGCTCCAGTACCGGGTTAGGTCGTCCGGAGAACACGTCAACTTCGATCTTGAGAACCGGGGTCATGGTCGAGCCCATCCGCCGCGCTGCGTCAGCCTCTGCAATCGACAAGACCCCGTAAGGCTCCTTGCCGACCTCAGGCGATCGACAGACCGCGTTTTGTGACCATGTAGTTGCAAAACACAGTATAAGGACCGCGATTGCAGGCGCGCGGGTCCGAGATCGTGTGGCAGCATTGTCCACGTTTCTGGCTGCCGTTTGACCTGGCTTGTGTGACCAGCAACCATTCTTGTCCTGTCTATACCAATGGTAGTCCAGTGCCAGGCCAGATCACAAGTGCAAGTACCATCCGGCCCCGGCGCCTAACGTTCCCGTGAAGTTTGGCACCGCCCGCAGGCCGTCTGCAACCGCAGCCGGCTTTACATGCGCGCAATCCATGACCGACGTTTGGTGGCCGTGCGCTCTCCCTGGCTGCGCGAATGTATTGGTGATGTGATCGTTTGCGTAGTTGTAGCAATTGTTGTGGGGCTGCACGGTCGGATTGTTCCACATGGATGGATTGTAGACAGGCGCATCGGCCGCGTGGCACGTCGGGCAAGGCGCCGGTACCGCGGCCGCCGCGAACGGTTCGACCTTGCTCAGACTATCGCGCACATGGTCATGCACGTCTTGAGCAAGCTGAGGCTGGATCTTGCTGAGCAAGAACCGCTCGATTTCGGTGCTATCGATGACATTGGGGAGATTGATCCCGCGATCCACGATGCCCTCATGAACACGCAGCTGCCCGCCGCGGTCAACGATGGATCATGTGACGATATCAGGAATCCGCGATAGCCGAGTCCGCCGGCAGCTCCAGAAGGTCGATTGTGCGTCGTCGTCGCCGCGGCCAGACGGGTGTACAGCTCCTTTTCGTCGGTGTCGCTCAATTGCACCGCGGGGTTTTTCCGACCCGAGAACACATCAAGAGTCTGGATCGAGGACGAGCCAGATCTGGGGCCCAATCCGATACTGAACGCCCCTCCTGGGAGCTGCGGGAGAACACCTCTCACAGCGATGGGGCTCGGCGAAGCTCCGGCATGGACCGCTCGGCCCGAGCGCTATCTGGACCGGCCGTACTTCACGCCCGTGGGTGTTCCGAAGAGCGAACTCTTCCAGCAAAGCCGCCGGCATTCCGCCGCCGCCGGATCTACACGATCGCCGAGCCCCTCCGTTGCTCCAATCTTAGCCTCTGGACGTTCGACGAAGTCCTCGACTGGTCCGAAAACCAAGGGTACGTCTTCACGCACGGCGAACGTTAACAGGCGCGTGGCGTTGACATCTTCACGCCGGGCGATGTGGTCGAGGTGGCCAACATCGTAGATCTGACGCTGGTGTTACGGCGCCGGCCAGTGCTAACCAGCAAGGGAGATGTGTCATGATTCTCGATTATCTAACCTACGTGGCAATTGCGGTCATCGTCATCATATTTATATTTCTGGCCTCGGCCATTCGTATCCTGCGGGAATACGAGCGCGGCGTCGTCTTCATGCTCGGCCGTTTCACGGGCGCGAAAGGTCCAGGTCTCATCATCCTTATTCCGATCGTGCAGCAGATGGTGAAGGTCGAAGAGCCGCAGGCGATGCAGTTGCGCTA
This sequence comes from Pseudomonadota bacterium, assembly GCA_018971625.1. Lineage (GTDB taxonomy): Bacteria > Pseudomonadota > Alphaproteobacteria > Rhizobiales > Xanthobacteraceae > Bradyrhizobium. Next base: position 48,552 of record JAGXAJ010000003.1, on the reverse strand, counting down.
TTTCGCGGCGTTGCACGACATCGCTGGCGATCAGTCTTCGACCGTGGTCTTTCCCCTCCCGGTGAATCTACTCGACCACCTTGGCCCTCGGAGCGCGTCGTGATCAAGGTCGAGCGAAGGAGCGAACGCGATCCACTCGAATTCGAGGTCATCGTCAGTGCGGGAAAAGGTGAAACCCGCCATCACGTCACTTTGGCAAGAGATGCTTGCCAACGCCTGACAATGGGCGCGCATACGCCGGAGCATTGCATCGAGGCTGCGTTCCGATTCCTGCTCGATCGCGAGCCCAAGGAATCGATCCTGCGGCATTTCGATATCGCGGTGATCTCGCGTTACTTCCCTGAGTTCGAGCGAGAGTTGCCGCGCTATCTCTCGCAATCCTGATGGCGGCAGGTTCGAGCGGCTCGATTAAAGTGGCTCAACCCACTGCACGTTCCAGCGACCGAAAGCCACGCAATCGTAGCCCGACGATCGAAGAAGTCGGCTGCTATGGTGCAGCAGTGCTAGCCGACATCCGGCGCGCCAAGCCAGGCGTGATCGTGGCGCATCGGTAGCACAGCGGCTCGTCTGCTCGGCGAGCAGCGGTCGATTCAGGCGGCACGCCAAGCCAAGCTCGAATTTGAGGGCTACCCGTTACGCGTCACTTTTCATCCGGCCTACGCCCGCCGCTTCGGCGGACGAGACGGCGATGCCTGGCGTCAAGCGGTCGCCGATCTACGACGAGCCTGGGAGGAATCGGAAAATACCTAACGACTTTCGATGTGACAAACCGCATCGAAGCGATACCACGCGTTCGAATATCTCATTCACGGCAGTGAAACGAGCAGCTTCCCGCCGAGCAGAGTGGCCGCCGCCGTTCGGAGACGGTGTCATGTTTTCTTGACGCGGTTGGTTGGGTCCCGACGCCTCCGCAAGGAAGGCCTGCCGCCGCGACGTAACCGTGCCTGTGCGTTGTTTTGGCTTGCCGGCTCCGCGCGAAAGGTTCTCTCCACGCGATGACGTATGGGGCAGCTGGGCTAGTCTGCGGAACCAGGCCGATCTTTCCGAATTGTATCGTCCGGTATTGGTCAACAAACCGCTGAAAGGATTGCATAATGACAGAAGACTCCGTGCCTGCAGGTACCCGCGACCTCATCCGCGGCGCTGTCGTCGTGGGCGTCATACTGATACTTATCTTTGCTGCTTTGTTCGCGTATTCTCGGTTCGTTGGCAGCAACGACCATTCGGGAAAACCTTCCGCCAGCTTGGTTCATGCCCGGCAACTAACTTAGGCTCCTCAGCCTCATCCAACTTGGCTTCGTTGAGTTCGACGCGCTCGGCAAGATTGGGCTGGAAGTCGCGCAGTTTTCGTTGCCGGATGGTCTCCGAAGAAGCCGGCCAAGAAGCCGCGCAAAGCGGCGGCCGGTCAGAAGGAGATGCTGATGCCGATCGAGGGCAAGAAACCCAAGGAGGCCGCGGCGAAAAAAGCCGGCGGCCAGGTCGCAGCGGAAGTCGGCTTAGGGCGTGTTGAAGGCGCAGGATGCTGACCTCCTGAGGTTAGGCAGAAATCTGCGCTTGATCGGAGCATTGCTGGTTTTGGTCTCAAGCATGCCGATAAGTCTGCGGCAGTCGTTAGCGAGAGGTCTTCCGATGACCATCACCCTCAACCAAACCATCGTCCCTGCCCGCGACAAGAAGGCAGCGGCGCAATTTTTTGCGCGCATTTTTGGCGTCCATCCCGATCCGAAGACGGCCATTTCGCGCCGCGGTACGCATCAACGACACGCTCACGCTCCTTTTCGACGACGAGGACGAGTTCGAGAGCCACCACTACGCCTTCCACGTCAGTGACGCCGAGTTCGATGCCATCTTCGGCCGCATTCGCGAGGCGAAGCTCGCATAAGGCAGCGCACCGTGGAGCCTCGAGGACGGCAAGCTCAATGACTGGAACGGTGGCCGCGGCGTCTATTTTCGCGACCCTGATGGCCATGTGCTCGAACTCATGACCGTACCTCAGTGAGCTGCAATCCGTCCGCTGCACCGATGACGTGATGATGGCGCCTATTGTTTTTTGGCGGGTTATGAACGTACTTTTGGATCGCTTTGCTGGCGCTGCTTGTTCTTCTGGAAAAGCTGGCCCTTTTCGGACGGTGAATCGCGCGTGCCGCCGGCGTTTCTTGCGTCGCCGCAGGTGCCGGGATGTTCTTCAGGTAAGCAGCTCCTGTTTGTGGTTAAGCGACTAAAATCGCAGTGCTGACGCAGCGAAGTCTCGCGATGTCACTATAAGGGCCGCAGGGCCGATGGAGGTGCGAGATGTCGCGCACGCTCATCATCTTCGGACTTGTGCTGGTCGCCACCGGGCTGCTTTGGCCTGTCCTTGGCAAGTTCGGGCTTGGCCGGTTACCCGGCGATATTTACGTCGAGCGGCCGAATTTTGCCTTCTACCTTCCGCTGACGACCTCGCTCATCATCTCCGTGGTGCTAAGCGTGATCCTGTGGCTGGCGAACCGATAGGGCGCGTCCTCAATCGGGCAGGCACTCCGGACAGGTATCGCCGATCGAGTCCAGCACATCGCCGATCTCCGCAGTCGCTTCCTCCGAAGATACGCCGGGCGGCGGATCCTGACGGACGATGTCGAAGGCCCGCTCGCGGGCGTGCGGGTCGCCACAATCCTGCATCCAGCCGTGCTCCTCGCATTCGCGGATGGCGCCCACTTCCTGTAGCACGCTGATCGCCCAGCCGCGCAGCGTCCGGATTGCAGGCCTTCGCTCTTTGATCATCAGCATCTAGATGGCTCCTGCCAGGCGAATCCTTTAGGCCCTTCATCGTTTCGGCCTGCTAACACAGGGCTGGGATTCGCAATCGGAAGAGCCGGCGCTTTTCCACGTGTTCCATCGTCCTGTGCACACAAGCCTCAATTTGGCAGCACGTCCTGCCAAATTGGTCCGCTCAGGCTGCGACCTTGAGCGAGCCGACCTTCCGCACCAGTTCGTGCCCGATCTTGTCGAATTGGCCCGCCGAGCCGAATTTCTGATCGTTACGCTCGCAGGGGGCGAGAGCACGAAAGGCATCATCAACGCTGACGTGCTCGATGCGCTTGGGCCAGATGGCATCCTCATTAACGTCTCGCGCGGATCGACCGTAGACGAAAGTGCTTTGGTTCGCGCGCTGAAGGCCAAGTCGATCAAGGGAACCGGCCTCGACGTGTTCTGGAACGAGCCTCACATCGACGTCGTACCTAACGTATTGACGACATTAGCATGATGACGGGTTCCTAAACCGTAGGTCGGATATTGTGTGCGTCGCCCTACGCCGCGCGTTGGCGCGGCTCCATCGTTCGGCTGAGCTTGCGGCGCTCTTTCTCGTACGCGGCCAATAGAGCCTTGACCCAGAGAGCCATACCCTCCGCCTTGAGTCCGATCTTCTGCGATTGGTTATAATGCTGCTCTGTGACCGATGCCATTCTCTCGCGATCACTCGCACGGTCGTGAGGCGTCTTGTGGCCAAGAATGGCAGTGGCTGCGCCGCCCATCCGCTCATCATCGAGAAACGTCGTCAAGGTTCTTCGGCAATCATGCAAAGTCCACGGTTCGATGTTGTATTTGGCGAACAAGTTTGGACGTTCCTTTTTTGGCTTTGGTTTAGGCCCAGGCTTACCTTTCCGGCTTGGCTTTTGCCGAACCGTGTGATCGTAGACGCGGCCTTGAAGCCGATACATGAGGAGGTTTAAAGCTGCTTGAGTGATATGTTTTTCGATGTCGCGCCCCGAAAACATCCACTCGGACTTTCCACCTGATTCCGCATGGTATTTTTTTAGAATTCTGAGAGCTTCTGGAGGTAAAGGAAGCGAGTGCGGGCGCCCGCCATCTTTGCCGCCCTTCATTTCGTCTGGCGTCCAATTGGCGATCGCCCACCCTCGCAGTTTGGGATAGGCTTTGGCCGCATCGAAAAGCCGGTCGAGGCGCAGTTGCAGAAAAGCGCCCGTTCGTTGCGCGGTCAGCGCTACGCCCCACAATGCACCAATCGTCCCAGGATAAGTGTCATGCTCGCCATCGGCGAGGTGTCGAAAATGTTCTGCGATAACAAGCGTGCGAGCGATTTCTTCAATGGACGGAGTACGCGTACGCTCGCCCGTCTTATATTCGTACGACCATCTTTCCCACCACTCATACTCGACTTCGTCCAAGCCGGACTGTGTGGCCTGATACTTCCACGCCCAACTGAGCATTCGTTTGGATTGAGTGACGGCACGGTGAACAGCGGAGGGCGCGTGATTGAGATGTATCTGGTCGCGTACTCTCTCAAGGTCGCGCAGCTTGACTTCGCTGACGAGCTTTTCGTTGATCGGCGCAAATTCCTTCAGCCTCAGGTAATGCTCATATTGCATGCGGTACTTCGGCTTGAGTTTCAGAAGCTGATAGTTGAGGAAGAACTGGGTCAAGGCCTTCCATGTCCAGGTGATGCCAGTGTCGCCAATGCGCTTTCGGTAGGCGAGAAGAGAGGTATCGTCCGCAAACTGATCTGCGACCTCGGCGTGACCCTTTGGGTCTTTATATTTGGTATTGGTCGCCAGGCGCACCAACGTTTCGACAAACTCGCGGAGATTGCGCCGCCGTCCGGCGGCCAAATGCGTCTGCTCGGCGACGTACCTTGCGGTGTCTAGATCGATTTCGGTAGCAAGTCCGATACGGAGGGTAATCTCGCGCCGCCGGATGTACCAGACCACTTTGTCAGGCGTGATCCGCAGCGTCAGGCCGATGGTTTTTGTGTCGCGCCACTCTGCAACCTTGCCTTTGATCTGTCCGCTCTTGCTGTAGTTGATCGCGGGGCCAACATCCCAATCGCTCTTGAAATGAACGGCTTTGCGCTCGTAATTGGTCTTATCGGCCACCTGAACCCCGTACAACGATCGTACAAAAACAGCTATCGGAGAAGCGCCCAGAATAGAGTAGGCACATGCACTAAGAATAACAGAAAATGTCGTATTTTCAATGCATTACGATCTTGTGACCAGGAAACGTAAAGTTTTAAGATTCGTTTTCCCAAGCTGCATACGAGGGTTCGATTCCCTTCGCCCGCTCCAAGACCTAGGCGGATCTAGCCGGAAAGTTTTGTCAGCGGTTTTGTCGATTTTGTTCATCCTCTGGCCTCCAACTTCCTGATCCTCGCCTTGAGCGAGGCCGAACGACCGACGTAGCGCCGGATGATTTTCTCCACGCTTTCCTCTTCCCATGCCAAGGTCTCTGCGATCTCGCGCATCGTGAAGCCCGCGATATAAAACTTCGTTGCCGCGGTGCCTCTTAAATCGTTGAAGTGCAGATCTCGCTCAGCCATTTTGGCGTCGATCTTTGCTGTATTGAAGGAGCTGCCGAACCCGTCCGCTGTCCAGGGACGTCGGCGGCTGTTGGTCAGGATCGTCGTCGCGCGCTCACGCGACAGCGGAAGCACGGGGTCAACTACGGACATAGTTTGGTATGTTTTGCGGCAGCTCTGGCCATAGGTTTGCTCCTGATGGCTTGGGTTAGAGCCGAGGCCGGAAGTTACCGCTTCCCCTCGGCTTGCTTTTGGGATATCCTTATTTATGGCAAAGTCAATTAGGGATATCCCAAAAAAGAGGGTGGGTAGACCATCGACTGGTGGTCGGAAGGAAGGTGTATTGGTTCGCCTGGAGCCCGACCAGTTCGATGCTCTCGATCGATGGTGTTCCAAGCAAGAGCCGCCACCCTCACGACCCGAGGCCATCCGCCGCCTGGTCGAGCTCGGCCTAACCGTAAAGCCGCGATCCTCGCGAACCCACGGGCGGCACGACGAGCGAGCGTCTGAGCTCGCCGGGCAAGTCATTGATGGACTGGCGCAGGAAGGCGCGAACGTCGAGCAGAAGGCCAGCCGTAAACGCCGCCTCCTAAAAGGTCCTGAAGAGTTTCACGACGTCCGCGTCGATAGGCCGAGGAAGAAAAAATGAACCGTCCCTGGCGTCTCACTGTCACCCGCAACCGAGGCTTCGCCTATTTTTGGCTGATGCTATTCCCGCGGCCGGTCCGCGTCGGCTATTTGCTTCGCCGCGCGTTGCGGGCGTTGCGCTGAATAGGCCGCGCCGCCGCGACGTAGCCGCGCCAGAGGCGATTTCACGGCTGGCGCTCCCTTCTGACGTGCATTAAGCTCAGCCTCTTGCCTATTGGGAGCTTGCAACATGCCAAAGACTGACTATTCCGACGCGGGGATCAAATTCCCGAGGCTGCAGGTCCGCATCTTCAGCGACGGCAAGACGCAGCTTGTCGACACTTGGCTTTGGAAACAGGCCGGAGATCAACGGCATCAAATCACGAGCTCTCAGCGAGCCGACTCCATGGACTACGCGCGTCGATTGATCGGAGAGTTCAAGATTACATATGGCGCCGAATGCGATCCGGACGACATCGACGTTGAGAACTAAAAGAAGATGATCACAGACATGGCGCGCCCGATTTGCCGGAACCTCTTGGAGCGGAGCTAGCTGGAATATCAGGCCTATTTTCTTTCAAACCGGATATTACGGTCTTTTTTCAGGGAATGCAGGCCGGTGCGGAGCTGTTCGCATGACGATTTGCTCGCGTTGCGACGATAGCGGCTGGGTATGCGAGGAACATCCCGGACGACCATGGGCGGGACCTCGCGCCTGCAATTGCGGCGCGGCAGGGATGCCATGCTCGCTCTGCAACGTCCCCGAAGATGGGCAGGAGCTTCGCATGCCCGACGGCTTTGAGACCGACGTCGACAAGGACGGCTGGCGCCATTGAGCTGCACCCATATACTTACTTCTTGCGCGCTTCTTCTTCCAAAATCTCCGCGCGTTCTAAGTAAACATTTGCCTTTTGAATGAGGCGCGCGCGGGTTTTGCGGCCCATAAGTTTGCAAAGTTTCATGCAATGGTCCGCTTTCGCGCATAGCGCGACGGGGCTTTCGTCCTCTGGATCGTCTGTCATCCGCGCAGCCTGTCGCTGCGTTCACTTTTGATCTTTTACCCAAGTTACTCAAATGCAGTTTTTTACTTAGGAACCTTTAACTGCGCGGCAACGTCGCTGCGATGACGGCCGTCGGGCCGTACGAGAAACCACCAGGAATCGCAATATCCTTGGTGCGCTCGCCCTCTCGAGTGCCTATATTGTCTGGATGGCAGAAAGCCCGGTCAAAAAATCACCCGAACAGAAATTGGCGGAAGCCAAAGAGGGCTACGAGTCATATTGGGCTGCGGAATCGGCCAAGCACGCAAATATGCTGCGGCTTCGCGCCGAACGGCTTGCCCGTGCGGCAGCCAAACCGGCCGCCGAATCTGCAGCGGCAAAGCCAAAGGCGCGAAAAAAGATCATCCGAAAGTATCCTGGTTAGCAGGCAACTGGGCTCGGCCGAAGCATTCTAGCGGTATGTCGGACCCACTTTTCAATCGCGCCATGCTTGCCATTGAGGAAAGCCGTGCGCTTCGTGCGCACAGACGGGCCTTGACCAAGCACCGAGAGACCGAAGTCAGGGAACTGCGCCGCGCAATTCTGGAATGCGCGATGACGCGATCCGAGGTGAAGGTCTTCCGCGACGACACAGGGAACCGCTAAAGCTAGCCCAGGCTGGTCTTGCTCGTGCGAGAACCAGGAGTTCTCCTCGGCGTCATAGCTCAGCTCATGGAACGGTACTGTCCTGATTCGGACACTCGCGGAGGGAAATTAGGACCTATGTGGCTGGCAAGTTCTAGCGGCAGCACGGCGTCAATCAGATCGCCAATCGTCCAGAATGAAAGAGGCCGCCCTTACTGGAACAACAAAAAACCGGAACATAAGATTAGCGTCGCCATGCTGAGTATGACGGTGACGAGTGCTTGTTCCGCACGTTTTTCAAGTTTGCGCTCCATCCTGGCCGAACGCATTGCGCCTCATTTGGTTCATCCAGCGTTCATTAAAATGGCAGCGGCCTTAATCGTCCCAAATGTGCTTGCCGCAGTCGCACCTATAGTGCCGCCGAATTGACGACCGTTTTCGGGACGGCGTACGAGTTCCCCTTATCGTCGAGGATCGAGCTGACGGTGACGGCGCTACCCCAGGTAAAGCCGCCGACACGGCGTTGCCCGAACCGACCGCCGCGCCCAGCGAAAGAACGAGAGTGCTCCCGAACGATCCATCGGCACCCGGTACGTGCTGTACGATCGCCCAGCTTATGTTCCGTGCACCCCTCGGGCGGCGCGAACATCAGGTGCGGTGATCTTCTTGCCGGCGATGACGGCCTTTCACAAAGCACCCCTCCTCGCAGGCGACACGATTGATCGAACTGCGGTTTTTGTCTTAATGCCGGATTTTCCGGCAATTAGCAGCCCCGCGCGAACTCGTGGCTTCGCCATTCTCCGCGACTTCGGCTTGGCCGGCGGCGCGAACGGCGAGCCCAGAATTTGAGCCAGTCGCCACCTGATCGCTTTGTCCAGATGCGCCTCAAGGTCGAGGGCCTGAAGTGTGGATTGGATCTCGAGCAACGGCACTTGATCCATGGCCTCCGACCACTCAAGGCGGTCCGTCCATCCGTCATGCAGGGCCGCCTGTGCAAGAGCGGGGCGCCGGCAGTCCCATCCTGCCGTAAACCCGCAGGCTCCGCTTTTAAGCGTCGCTCTGCTCCGGCCGTGCCGGCGTCGACGGGTGGGTAACGCGACCGTCCCGGCCGAAGCGCCGCTTCGCCGCCTCGCGCCAGCGCTGGAAGGTGACGTACAGCATCGGCACCAGGAAAATGCCGATCGAACTCGCGGCAAGCATGCCGCCGAAAACCGCGGTGCCCACCGCTCTTCGGCTGATTTGGGCGGCGCCGGTCGCGAACACGAGCGGCACCAGGCCGAGAATGAAGGCGAACGAAGTCATCATCACGGCGCGAAAGCGCATCTGCGATCCCAGCACCGCGGCCTCCATAATCGGCATGCCGGCCTCGCGCTGCTCCTTGGCAAATTCGACGATGAGGATGCCGTTCTTGGCGGCGAGCGCAATCAGCACCACAAGCCCGATCTGGCCATAGAGATCGAGGTTCAATCCGGCGATCTTGATGGCGAGATACGAGCCGAGCACGCCGACCGTGACCGCCAGCAGCACCGGGATGGGGATGGTCCAGCTTTCATAAAGCGCCACCAGGAACAGGTAGGCGAACAACACCGCAAGTCCGAGGATGATGCCCGTCTGGCCCGAGGCGGCCTGCTCCTGATAGGCGGTGCCGGTCCATTCATAGGAATAGCCGGCCGGCAGCGTCGATTTCGATAGCTGCTCCATTGCCGCGATCGCCGTCCCCGATGATACACCGGCCGCAGGGCCGCCATTGATGGTCACCGAGCGGTAGTTGTTAAAGCGGGTGATGACCTGCGGTCCGGTGACGATCCGCAGGCTCGCAATCGAACGGATCGGTACCATCTCGCCGGTCGCGTTGCGCACATAGATCTGCCAGATGTCGGGAATATCGCCGCGGTTGGCGGCCTCGCCCTCCACATTGACCTGCCAGGTTCGACCAAACAGGTTGAAGTTGTTGACATAGATGCCGCCCAGCGTCGCCTGCAGGGCGGTGAACACGTCGCTCATGCCAAGGCCCAGCGCCTGGGCCTTGGCGCGGTCGATGTCGAGATAGATTGACGGGTTGGTCGCGGTGAAGGTCGAGAACACGCGGGTCAGCCGCGGATCGCGGTTGGCCGCGTTGATCATGCCCCCCATCACGCTGCCGAGCGCCGCCGGATCCTGGCCTTCCAGCGCGTCGAGCTGATATTCGAAGCCGCCGGAGGTCGAGAGGCCGATGATCGGGGGCAGATTGAACGGCAGGACATTGGCCTGGCGGATCTGCGCGCCCGCGCCGAAGGTTTGCCGGATGGCGTTTTGCACCGAGTCGGTCGCGGCCTTTCGATCCGCGAACGGCTTCATGCGCGCCACCATGAACGCCGAGTTCGGCTCATTGCCGCCGTCGAGCAGCGAGAATCCGATGATCGAGAGCACGTGGTCGACCGACGGCACCTTCTTCAGGACTTGCTCGACCTGCTTTGTCACTTCGCTGGTGCGCGCCACCGATGCGCCGTCCGGCAACTGCACGGCGATGAAGAACGCGCCCTGGTCTTCTTCCGGCAGGAAGCCGGTCGGCGTCAGGCGCGCGATGCCGGCGATGCCGCCGCCGAAGACGAAAGCCGCGACCAGCGCCAGAACCGCCACCCGCAACAGCCGCCGCACGCCGCCTGCGTAACGGTCACGCACCCAATCGATGCCGCCGAGCACCCGCCCCATGATGCCGCGGCGCGGTCCGCCATGGCGCAGGAATACCGCGCACAGCGCAGGCGACAGCGTCAGCGCATTCAGCGCGGAGATGACCATCGCTGCGCTGATCGTCACGGCGAACTGCCGGAACAGCGTTCCCGAGATGCCGGGAATGAAGGCGATCGGAACGAACACCGACAACAGCACCAGCGAGATCGCGATAATGGGCGCCGTGATCTGCGACATCGCCTTCTTGGTGGCATCGGCCGGCGAAAGCTCCGGTTCCTCCTCCATCACGCGCTCGACATTCTCGACGACCACGATGGCGTCGTCGACCACGATGCCGATGGCAAGCACCATGGCGAGCAGCGATACCGTGTTGGCCGAATAGCCGACCGCAAGCAGCACCGCGAAAGCGCCGATCAGGCTGACGGGCACGGCCACCGCCGGAATGATGGTGGCGCGTAAATTGCCGAGGAAAAGGAACACCACGATCACCACCAGCACGAAGGCTTCGCTCAGCGTCTTCAGCACCTCCTTGATGGTGTCGGTGACGAAGGTCGTGGAATCGTAGTGCACGGTGTAGGCCAACCCGGGCGGAAAGCGTTCGGACAATCTGGCGAGCGTATTCTGCACGGCTTTCGCCGTCGTCACCGCATTGGCGCCGGGCGCGAGATAGATGCCGATTGGCACGCCCGGATTGCCGTCGATCCGGGATTCGCTGTCCATGTTCTGGGCGCCGATCTCGACGCGGGCGACATCCTTGATGCGCAGCACCGAACCGTCGGGATTGGCGCGCAGCACGATGTTGCCGAATTGCGCCGCGGTCGTGAGCCGGCCCTGCGTCTGCACGTTGAACTGGAACTGCTGATCATCGCTGATCGGCCGGGCGCCGATGCGGCCGACCGGCGCCTGCACGCTCTGGGCGCGGATCGCGGTGACGACGTCCGACGGCGCCAGATTGAGGCTGGTCAGGCGCTGGGTGTCGAACCAGATCCGCATCGAATAATTGAGCTTGGCAAACAGTGTGGCCTGGCCGACCCCAGGGGTACGGGAAATCGCATCCAGCACATTGATGATGGCGTAGTTGGTGATGAAGAGCGGATCCTGCGCGCCGTTGTTGCTGTAGAGCACGATGAACTGCAGCACCGCGGAGGATTTCTTCTGCACGACGAGGCCCTGCGACTGCACTTCGGTCGGCAATTGGGCGAGCGCGCTCTGCACGCGGTTGTTGACGTTGACGGTGTTGATATCGGGGTTGGTGCCGAGCGCGAACGAAACGGTCAGCGTATAGCTGCCGTCATTGCCGCTGGTCGACTTCATGTAGAGCATCTTGTCGACGCCGACGACCTGGGCTTCGAGCGGCTGGGCGACGCTGGATTCGACCACTTCGGCGGATGCGCCCGGAAAGTTCGCAGTGACCGTCACCTGCGGCGGCACGATGTCGGGAAATTGCGCCACCGGGATTTGCAGGAGTGCCAGCGCGCCGGCGATCGTGATGACGAACGCAATAACGATGGCCAGCCGTGGGCGGTCGACAAAGACCGATGAAATCATGGGGTCGACCCCGCCGGCTTGGCTCCGATTCCGTCCTGTTGCTGGTCAGGGCCTTCCGGATTGGCTTTCATGCTCGATTGGATCAGGGCGCTTGCAGGCCCCGGCGCAACGGCCTGTCCGGGCCGTACCTTCTGCAGGCCTTCGACGATTACCGTCTCGCCGGCCGAAAGCCCGCTCGTTACCGCGGCGACCGTGGCCGTCGATTGTCCGAGCCGGATGCGCCGCTGCTCGGCCTTGTTATCGGCGCCGAGGATATAGACATATTCGCCCTGCTGATCCGACAACACCGCCGAGCGTGGGATCGCCACGACCTCGAGCGGCTCCACGCCCTCCAGCAGCACGGTCACGAATTCATTGTCGGTGAGCTGGCGTATCGTTCCGTTTGCCGACAATTCTTTCAAGGTCGGATTGGGAATCGTTCCTCGCAGCGTGATGGTGTCGGTGTTCTGCGCGATGGTGTTGTTGACGAAATTCAACTGACCGACCTGGTCATAGAGCCGGCCATCCGGCAGGCGCAACCTGATGACGACCGCCTTGAAGCCGCCGCGGGTTGCATAATGGTCGCGCAACTGGAGTCCTTCGCGCACGGAAACCGGAAAGGTGACATACATCGGGTCCTGGCTGACGATGCTGGCCAGCGTACCGGAGCTTGGCGTGACCACGTTGCCCTCGGTCACGGCGGTGCGACCGATCTTGCCATCGATCGGAGAGCGGATCTGCGTATAATCGAGATTGATCTGCGAGAGGTCGACCTGCGCTTGAGCGGCCTGAATCTGCGCTTCGAGGCTTTGCTGGTTGGCAAGCGCGGCGTCATAGGTCGACTGCTGGCCGGCCGGCCCGCTGAGCAGCGTCTTCGCCCGATCTGTTGTCAGCTTGGCGTTGACGAGGGTCGCCTGCAACTGCGCGACCTGGGCCTGCTTCGATTTGAGATCGGCTTCGAACGGGCCGCGCTCCAGCTCATATAAAAGGTCGCCCTTCTTGACCTCCGCGCCGTCGGCAAAGTCCCGCTTCTCCAGAAAGGCGGTGACGCGCGCAACGATATTGACCCGATTGGTGGCCTCGACGCGTCCCAGGAATTCGTTCGACTCGGTGATCGGCCGTTTGGTTGCCTCCATGACGCCCACCGCCGGAGGTCCGGGAGGTCCCATCTGGGCGTTTGCCGCCGGAACGGCGACGGTTGCCAGCACGCCTACCAGCAGGAAGCCCGCGATCCGACCAGACGACTTCTTGCCATCCTTCATGTGTCCGGTCCTCCGCTTCGCGGCTATTCCGCGAAGCCTATCTGACGTCGCTTTCGAGTGCAAAGCGCCGCCTGGAACGCGCCACCTGACATGCACGTTCGGCATCAACCGCGTCCGATGCCGCTGGACACCCTGTTTTTCGCGTGATTAATTGCCCTGCTCAGGGATTACCGAATGCGGGCGCGGCTACAGAAGTATCTGCCGGTCTTTTTGTTCGCCTTATTGGTGCAGATCATTGCGCCAATAGGGTCGTCGTGGGCTGCCGCCGCCGCTGCTTCCAATCCGCTCGGTGTTGCTGAAATCTGCCATGGCAGCCCGTCTTCCACGGGGAGCGACAAGGGCGGTCAGTACCATGACCATGATGCGAGCTGCGTGCTTTGCTGCGGCTTCATGGCCAATGCCGCGCCCGGCGTCTCCTCCGAACCGGCCGGTTTTGTCGCGCCGGTTCGTTTCGCGGCTAGCGTTGTCTGGCGTGATAAAGCTCCGAAACTGGCGACTTCTCGGACGGGCTCCAACGCCAAAGCACGCGCGCCACCCTCTATTTCCTGACTGATTCGATCCATTGTGAAGCGGTGCACTTTTGTACGCCGCACGTGAATCATTTAAGCCGGCGGCAGGCCCGGCGCCAGGAATAGAAAATGTCCAAGTCGAAGTTATGCGCCCTTTGCGGTGCGAGCGCGATTGCCTTGGAAGCGATTGCCTTGGAAATTGCGTTGTCGGCGCCTTTTCATGCGGCTTACGCCCAGAACAACGAAAACTCACTACCGCCGGTGACCGTGCAGGCACCACCTCAGGCGGTCCCCAAGCGGGCTGCCAAGAAGCCCGCCGTCCAGCACGCAGCGGTTTCGCGACCGGCCAAACCAAGAACGGCGGCGGCGCCCGCTCAGCGAACAAGCGTGGCGGCGGCAGCCCCAAACGTCTCGCCGGGCACGGCTCGTGCCGGCCTCAACCAGGCACCGGCCGGCCAGACAACGACAACCATCGACCGCAGCCAGTTTCAAAACAAGCCGGTTTTTTCAGTCGCCGATCTGCTGGGCGACAGTCCCGGCATCGACATGAAACAGGGTAACGGGCCCCGTGACATCGGGATTTCGATCCGCGGCTCGAACGCCCGCAACGGTTTCGGGATCAGGAACATCGTGATCTTCGATGACGGCTTTCCGGTCACCCAGCCTGACGGCCTTTCGCGAAGCGATCTGATTGATCCGCACGCCTATGGCGCAATCGATGTCATACGGGGGCCCTCGTCGGCATTGTACGGAAATTACGCTACAGGCGGCGCGCTGAACTTCCTGACACGGCCTGGCGGCACCATCAACGGATTTGAGTACGGGGTTGAGGGCGGCAGCTTCGGCTATCTCAACAACTATCTTACCCTTGGCCAGAAGGTCGGCAACTTCGAAGGATCGCTGTTCGTTAGCGACGCAAGGGGCGACGGGTTCATCGGCAATAGCTGGTTCAACACCCAGACCGTCAATTTCCTCGGCACCTTGCAGGCGACGCCAGACGACCGTTTCACGGTCAAACTCATCAACAACGATCTGGATACCCGGGTACCCATCCGATCTTCCCTTAATCAATACTACCAAAATCCTTTCCAGCAAGGTTGCACCACCGGAGCGACCGCCGCGCCCGGCTGCGCAACCGTCCCGCTGTTCAACAACGGATTCAACAACGCTGCGGGTACAGATAAGGAAACAGCCGTGCAGGCGGGATTAGGGCGGGATGATCGCCGAACCATCGTCGGCGGCCGGTGGGAGCACGATTTCGACAACACCACGACCTGGCGCAACCAGTTCGTCTTCGACGACCGGAACATCAATCAACCCACGGGCTCGACCAGCGCGATCGGCGACTATCCTTCCTATAACTTCATGAGCGACATCACCAAGCGCGGCGAGTTGTTCGGGATGGACTCCACGACCTTGCTCGGCGGCTGGTACAACACGCTCTCGACGACCGGTTATACGTTCAACGTGGCGCCCGGGGGCAATGCCACGCTCGGGCTGCTGCAAAGCACCCAATTCCAGTCGACAACAAATTACGGTATGCGGGCGCGCGAGGAACTCAAGCTCATTCCGTCGCTGACCGCGGTTGCAGGGATCGGCTGGGAGACGACGGCCTTGAATGGCGTCAATACTGCCTTCAAGTATCCGGCCGCTGTCACGACACTTACGACAGCGGTTCCGCAGTATCAGAACACGGCGCCGGAATTCGCGCTGGTCTACAAGCCGGACGACCAATGGCAATGGCGTGCGCGGGTTGCGACCGGCTATGGTACACCGCAGGTTGGCAACCTGTTCGTGCTTCCCAGCGGCCTGCCCGGAAACAATACCTCGCTGCAAACCCAAACCAACGTAGGCTATGACGTCGGCACCGACTGGACGCCGAACAAGGCCGTGAAGGTGAGCGCTACTGCCTTCTATGAATTCTTCAACAACGAACTGGTGACCCAGGCGACGCAGGTCGCCAACGTCACTTACACGTTCAATGCGCCGCACTCGGAACACCGGGGCGTCGAACTTGCCGCCCAGTGGGGCTTCTATGAAGGGTGGCAGCTGACAGCCGCCTATACCTATCTGGATGAGGTCTACACCGACTATAACGAAAGCATCGGCAATTTCACCTTCAACCGGAACGGCAACAAGATTCCAGGAATTTCACCGAACGAACTGACCGCCCGCTTGGGTTATGACGAGCTTCACGGATCCTTGACCGGCCTGGGGGGTTTTGTCGAGTTGGTGTGGAAGGATTCGTTCTACATGGACAATGCGAATTTTCTGAAGGCGCCGGGATATGAGCTGGTCAACATCAATCTGCATTACAAAACCGACTTGACGTCGGATTATTTCCGGCAACTGACGGCGTTCTTCGAAGTGCGAAACGTTTTCGACACGACCTACATCGCTTCGGCGAACAATATCGCCAACACCGTGACAGCCGCAGGCGTTCAAAACCCCGGCAGTGTGCTGGCGGCGACCCAGACCGGATCAATCTATGCCGGATCGCCGCGTGCGTTCATCGCGGGAATGAAGCTTGCCTTCCGGTGACGTGGTACCGAGGAACGACCATGAAGTATCGAATCGTCATTCTCACCCTCGCATGCGCTCTCACCCAGGGAAGCGCCTGGGGCCAGATGAGTCACAAACACGCTTCGCAAGCCGCTTGCGAAACCGTCGAACTGCGTTGCGCCTCCAAAGTCACGCCGGCCTTTGGCCGGGATGGGACACTGTGGCTGGCATGGATGGCCGGTGGACAGGTATCGGTTGCAAGCTCGAAGGACGGCGGCCGCACGCTATCCACTCCCATTCAAATCACCCAAGGTACACCTAATCTGGACGGGGGTCCCGATGCTCGTCCGAAGATCGCGTTGGACCGGAAAGGCGATATTGCGGTTGCGTTCTCAACTTTCCGGGACAAAGCGTTCAACGGTGAAGTGTTCTACAGCCAGTCGAACGATGGCGGTAAGACTTTCGCTGTCCCCCGGCCGATCACTGACAATACCGAAAGCCAGCGCTTCGAGGCGCTTGGTTTCAGTTCCGATGGCACGCTGTTCGCCGCCTGGCTCGACAAGCGGAATCGCGTTCCGGTTCGACAGACCGGCAAGAAATACGACGGGGCGGCGCTGTTCTTCGCGACTTCAAAGGACGAAGGAGCCAGTTATTCGCGGGCTGAGATGGCCGCAGACAATACATGCGAATGCTGTCGTCTTGCCCTCGCATTCGATCCTTCCGGTCATGCTGTGGTGGCGTTCAGGAATCTTTTTGAGGGCGGCATCAGAGATCATGCGATCGTGACGTTCAACGATCAGGGCGCCCCAGGCGAAGTCCATCGCATCAGCGAAGACGACTGGCAGATATCGGCATGCCCGCATCAGGGCCCGAGTCTTTCGATCGGACCCGATGGAACATATCATGTCGTCTGGTACACCAACGGCAGAGTTCGCAAGGGACTGTTCTATGCACAGTCGCGCGACGGCGGGAAGACCTTCTCCCAGCCGATGCCGATTGGCCAGCTCGGCAAGTCACCATCACGCCCCTACGTCATCTCGGCATCACATGCGACCGCGGTCGTATGGAAGGAATTCGACGGCGAGAAGACCTCGGTCAATCTCATCACATCGGCGGATAACGGTAAAACCTGGTCGCAGCCCCGGGTTATCGCGGTCACTGCCGACTCGTCGGATCATCCCTTGCTGGTTTCGAACGGACATCAAACCTATCTATCCTGGATGACGAAAGCCGACGGCTACCATCTGCAACCCATCGAGGGCGAGCCATGAGGTACATGACATTTGCCGCGATGCTCCTTTTGGTAAGTTTGCCTGCAGCGAGCGCTTCCGAGTCATCGAAGCTAAGGTCGTTCGAGCGCGGAAGCTGGCAGCAGCTTTTGCATTCGCATGCAGGCCATCCAACCCTGGTGCATTTTTGGGGCGTAACGTGCGGGCCGTGCAAGGTCGAATTGCCTCAGCTCGGTGCGTTCATGAAACGAAATCCTTCCATCGATGTGGTTACGATCGATGCGGACCTCGTTCCGGACTCGAATTCTGCGGCGCAGTCGATGCTGCAACGTGCTGGATTGTCGTCAGCGGAGAACTGGATGTTCAGTGACGGCTTTGCCGAACGGCTTCGATACGAAGTCGATCCCTCTTGGCAGGGCGACATACCACGCACTATTCTAATTTCCAGAAACGGGGAGATTGCGACCATCGAGGGGGTGGCCGAACCGTCCGTACTCCAGAAATGGTCGGACGGGCAGGTCATGGCGGCCAGGTAACTTCGCGCAACGAGCCACTATCCGGGATCCTAGTGAGCAAGGCGCTTCAGCCGCTCCACTACCGACCAAAGCGACATTTCGGCGGCTCGCATCCCCGAAACCAAAAAATGTATTTCAAGACCTGGCAGATTACGTGTGCGGCACGACGATCTCTTCCTTTCGCAAGGTGTCGCGAATCCTCAGGCAAAGCCTTCGTATCTCGGCGACGGCGTTGCAAAGCTCCTGTTGAGCTTCGGTAAATTTGTGACCGTGGGGAATTTCGAATGGCCGCCCTTCCAGGCGCTTGGTTGCCGTCTCATAATTGTAGAGTTGCACTTTCAGCCGTGACAGGTCGTCGGCCGTCAATCTCGAAAACGCGTCGAGGTTTTGCCAGGCTTCGTCGATGGCCGGATCTGTTGTCACGCCGGTCATTTTGGGATCGAATACGGCCGGCGCCGTTTCCTGTTTTAGAGGCACCAGGAGCGACTGGCAGCAATGATCCGCTTCATGATGCATGATATGCGCTGCCAATGCGGTCCTGAGATAGATTCCCCGCTGCCGGCGCCGCACTTCTTGTTCATGAATGGATCGGTCCAGATCGACCTTGCGGATGGCCGCCTTGTACGTGAGGGTCACGCCCTGGTAGGCAACGCCTGCAGCGCCCAGCGCAGCAAAAGCCGCCATCAGGGGCTGCCAATCCTTGATCGAGAATTGATTTGGATCGACGGATATCGCAGCCACAATGATTGCCGAAAACACCAGCAGACTGATGGCGATCAGATCATATTTGCGCACGGCTGCGCTCCCCTCCGTCGACAATCAACAGTAGCATTGCACGGCATGGGTAACCAAGCCTGACACTTCAGGGGCGGGACATTGAATTTGCGTCCAGCGCGCTGTTCCGACGCAATCGATATGACCGGCGGGCGCCGCCCGCGCGCGGCGAATGGAAGCGAACATCACACCTGACACTTGATTGCTGGACCCGCTGGCCGGCGTGGAACAAGCCGGATCTCGCCACTGTTGTGGGGCAAGCTTTTGGACCAGCTTTATTTCCAGCACGCACGAACAGAGCCGTCCGTATCCCGGCAGGTTGTCAATTACCCGGCGGGCCTCTTGAGAAGATCAAGAGCGTGGAGATGCGCAGCCACGGGGCCGAGCACGGAAGCATCGATCTTGAGCGATACAGTGCGCCCGCGCGATAAGCGCGGGAACAACGAAGGACCGGCTGGGACGCGAGCCAGCCTATGGGGTTGGCGATGAAGCCCTTTTGGTGCAGCCGACCCCGGCATCTCAGCTAAACTCACCCGCCGCTTCCGAAGATGGCGCCAGGCTAAGCGCCCCCCTGTACAAATACCCGCAGGACCGTCATACTTGGCGCCTGACTTGAACGGAGGAAACGTGATGATCGAACACGACCGCCCGAATAATTTGATCGGGGGCATAGCTGTTGTCCTTGTGCTGGTCTTCGGCAGCGTGGCCATGGTGTGGAGCACTAACGGCCGGCTTGGGAGCGAAGCGAGAGCGGAAGTCCCGCCTCCGCCCAAGGCGGCGTCCCAGGCGGATGCTACCGCCGGGCTTGAAAAGCGCGTACTCAATCTCGAAGCCAAGACAAAGACTCCGCCGACATTCGATACCTCGCAGATCGAAGCACAGATCAAGGATCTGGGATCCCAGCTTACGGCCATACAAACGCGGTTGGGCTCTTTCAAGGTGTCGGATTTCGACGCTCTCAAGACGAAGGTAGAGACGAAGGTAGACAGGACCGCGACGGCAAGTTCTGAGTCCGTCAAGAAGTCGATAGACGCTCTTCAGACCGACATAGGAAACCTGCATACGCGTTTCGATCAGCTTTCGCAGCAGGTTGCTTCGGCCAGTGCGCCAGAGGCCAAGGAGGTCAAGGAAGTCAAAAACAGCTCGCACTCAAAATCGAAGAAATAGAGAGAGATCACCGCGACTTGGCGACCTTGTGTGCATGGTTGCACACGAGGCGCGTTTATTAAGGCCTTCGCCGCTGAATGGCGGTGAGGTCGCGGAAATGACGTCCCAAGGTTAATGACGTCCCAAGGTTAATGACGTTCCAGGGTTCAAGTTGATGCGAGTGGGCGTTTAGGCTTAGCCCACCGTTTAGGCTTAGCCCACTTTGAGGCTTAGCCCACTTAGAGGCTTGGCGGCTTAGAGGCTTGGCGGCTTAGAGGCTTGGCTGACTTAGCGGAAGATTCCGCCGATCGTATTACCGATCGCATTGCCAACCGCACCAACCGCGGCGATTGGACCGCCAATGCGCCGGGCGTGATGGACGCGTCCCCGACGGTGGCTCATCGTCGCATGGTGGGCAGCGGGCGTCCTAACGGCGACGTCGTGCGGTCCGGTGCTCATACCGGCCTCACAAGGGTTCGAGCCGAAAACGATTGCCGTCAGTGACAAGACGATCAAGGCGCGCATGGCCGATCTTTCCAATATTTGAGCCGGTCGAGACTGCTTGGGTACTACGAGCTAGCCAACGGTGGTACGCGCTGCTGGTTCCATCTGGCTTTCATCGAATGTTACGCTGCGTCGCACAGCCAGGCAAGCATGCACCGCTGCCTCGCTTTCGCGAGGGCACCTTCTCCCCTTAAACTTACGAGAGAAAGGAAGGTCGCCTCGCATTGCCGCCTCATCCTTCGAGACCTGCAGCAAAAGCTGCGCTTCGGGATGAAGCCGCGTTCGGTGGAGCAAGCGAGGTCGGGGCGAAAACGGCTTGCGCGCAAAATCGAAATTCGCTTGACGGTTCAAGCTGATTTGCACCGTCCAGTCGCCCGCGAAAAGATATTTCTGTTTTCTTCCGGCCCAAATCAGCGGCTTATCGGGTCATCCCGTACCCGAGAAGAGGGCGTATCGCGATCGTCACGAAACGTGGGGCGGGAATGCGATGGGCGCGGCAGCGTCACGAGACGAATGATGTTGCCCGCGCACGGCGAAGTCGTGTGGTCCTGACGCCCCGACGCTGGCGTCAAGTTCTTAAGAAGCTAACGCTTCTCAGGGACGAGGGTGGCAAGAACGCCCGGTCGCCCGGGAGAGCGCGCAATAAGCCGTAAAACCATTGCGCAGGGAATGCCGGGGTGGAACCGGTGAACCTGTGGCAACTACCCGGTGCATTTTTTGCACCAACCACGGGTGCATCGAACACCCGGCATTCCCGGCGCCCCTCACTGGGGTTAGGGCGGAACGATTTGCAAAAGCTCGGGCGCTTCATGTCGCGAGAATGCGGAATTGTGCCTCGTCGTCCCCGCGCAGGCGGGGACCCGGTATTCCAGAGTGTTAGTGGTGGAAACGAGAGGTCACAGCATACTGGATACCCCGCTTTCGCGGGGTATGACAGTTGCTGCTGTTTGAGACTTGATTCGGACGATCGCTATGGGCGAAAGGGCCCGCACAGGGCGACGCTTTCACGGCACGATGTTGAGCACAGCCTTCATGTTGGGATGGAAGCGGCAATAATATTCGACCTTGCCGGCTTTCTTCAAAACCATGCTGACGGTCTTCTTTGGCGGTATCATCATGTCGAAATCGCCGTTTCGCGCGGTGGCGGTGTGGGCGAAGTCGTCCTTGTTGACCAGCCTGACGGTATCGCCGACTTTGGCCGAGGCCTCGGCCGGCGAGATTTCCAGGTTTTCCATTGATATCTCGACGGTGGCAGCCTGCGCCGAGACGGAGATCCCCAGCGCCAGCGCTGCAACGATCGGGACAATCCATCTCGGCGTCATTGACAGCTTCCTTACTTCAGTTCGGAGGCGACTTGTTCGGCGTGCTGCTCATGACCCTGGAAAATCTTCAGGCCGGTCTCCAGCAGGCTTTTCAGCTCGGCGTTACTGGCGGATGGAATCAGCGTGGTCTCCAGCGCGTTGTCGACCGCCTTGTGGTAGGCGACCTCGTTGGCGATGTAGGCCTTGTCGAACTCCGCGCCCTTCAGCTTCGAGAGTTCCTCGAGCTTGGCGCTGGCGTTTTTCTGCAGGGTCTTGCTGGTGTCGTTGTCTTCCGGCGTCACCTTGAGCTTCTTGACGAGGTCCAGCGCCTTCTTGTTCACGGCTTCATGGTCGCGCACCATGTCCTGGGCGAATGCCTTGACCTCCTTGTTGCTGGTCTTGGACAGCGCCTGCTTGGCGGCGGCGATATCGATCGTACCCGCGGTATAGGCGATATGGGCGATCTGCGGATCGGTCGGGCCTGCCGCGAAGGCGGCACCGCTTATGAGGCTGACGGCGGCGATTGCCGCGCTCAATCGAACGAACATGTTTTGACGCTCCTGTCCTGTGGCGCCGGGACCGAAGCCGCCGGGGCATTGATTGCAACACAGGTTGGATGGGGCGCGCGCCGAAAGGTTCCTAAAGATTATGCGGGGAAGCCGAGTTTTTTCAGCACCGCTTCCGTCAGCCGTTCGCAGCGCTTGCCGGCAAACGGAAAGGCTTCGATCACCACGGGCCCGATTTTCTTCTCGACATTCTCGCGCAGCATGGTGCGGGCGCGGTGCAGCCTGGTTTTCACGGTCTCCGGCTTCAACGCCAATATCTCGGCGGTTTCCTCGACATTCATCCCCTCGATCACGCGGGTGATGAAGACGATGCGGAAAGCTTCGGGTAGTTCGTCGATCGCGTGCTCGACGACACGCTGGATTTCACGTTGTGCCATGGATTTTTCCGGATCTTCGACAGCCGCCGAGAGAGGGAATTGGATGATTTGCGCTTCCAGCGCGCCGGGCGCCAGATTGTCAATATCGACGTTCGGCCGCTGCCGGCGCAGCCGGCCCAGCGCCTCGTTCATGGCAATGCGTGACAGCCAGGTCGAGAGGCTGGAGTCACCGCGAAAACTCTCCAGATGCGTGAACGCGCGCACATAGGTGTCCTGCACGACATCCTCGGCCTCGCTGTCGTTGCGCAGGATGCCGCGGGCGAGCCGGTAAAGCCTGCGGTTGTTGGCCTGCATGATCGAGCGGACCGCCGCCTCGTCCCGCGCGATGGCGCGACGGACCAGGTCCGCATCGGCCGTCGGGGCGGAGGCCGGGGCGATTTGAGATGTCTGTGCGGGGCTCATCCTGGGGCTCCATCCGGTGGCGCTGAACGGGTGTCCGGTTAGATGGCGCAGCGGCAAACAGGTTCCCGCTGGCTATTGCCAGGCCGATTTGAGGTTAACTTAGCCCGAAAATCGAAGGAATCGATGGAAAAATCGCCGGCATGGTTTCCGCCCCGTCGACGACTTCGGCTGTCAAAGCGAGCAGGGTTCGACAGGCTACCGCGCCGCGGTCACCATGATCTCGACGGCGTATTTCGGCGCGGCGAGCTTGACCTCGACGGTGGCGCGCGCCGGGGTATTTCCCGCCGACACCCAGCCGTCCCACACGGCGTTCATCTCCGCGAATCTCTTCATGTCGGTAAGGTAGATCGTCGCCGTCAGCAGCTTCGATTTGTCGCTTCCCGCCTTCGCCAGATGGCTGTCGATGATCGAAAGCACCTCCTGCGTCTGCCTGGTGACGCTTTCACCGGCCGTTGTGTTGGCGACGATGCCCGCGAGATAGATGGTGTCGCCATGGACGACGACCTGGCTCATGCGCGGCCCGGTTTCGAAACGTTGAATGGTCATGCTTTTCTCCAGGGATGTGCCGCCGGTTACTTAGCGCGCCGATGCGCCGCCCGCCACTGCGGGGCGCTCGAAGGCTCGACCGCGCCGGGGCCGGTACCCCAGATGACACGACACAGCAGCTCCGAATTGCCATGGCTCATCGCGTCATGGCCGCGGCGTTCGGCCCGACCGGCCGCCGGGAAAAATATGCTGCCTGATCGCGCGCACCCGGCTACGTTTCTCGCCGGCCGCGAACTCATGGGCTTGCGCCCCGCGCCTCGGCCGCGCCTTTCCAATCCTTCAGGATCGAAGCCTGCGACATTGCCGATGGTCAATGACAAACGGTTCCTGGTGTGGCCAGGTGATGTGATCGACGTTGCGACCGGCGCGCTTGCTGTTCCAGTTTGGGACCGCTCGACTTCAGGGTGCAGCGGGCTTGCAACACTTCATTTGAATTTGTTTTGAGCAAGCCTCGCCATCTGGACAAAAACCCGATCTCGCAACACGGTGACGATGCATCACCGAAGATGATCGGATTTGGGGTTCGACAGGTTTTTGGACTGGGGCTGGAAGATGAAGCTGGTGACGGGGTTGCTCGCGGCGGTTCTCCTGCTGGCGGGAGTCGGCGCAAGCCATGCGGTGGTTCGCATCGGTGAGGATCGTGGTGGCCGGATCGGAACCTATGTCGATAAATATCAAGGCTTGCGCAGTTCGGGCCAGACCGTGATCATCGACGGCCTGTGCGCCTCTGCCTGCACCATCGTCCTCGGCGCGGTGCCGCATGACAAGATTTGCGTGACCTCGCATGCCAATCTCGGGTTCCACGCGGCGTGGGATTTCGGCGCCAACGGCCGCGCCGTAACCAACCCCGAAGCAACTCAGATGCTGTATTCGATGTATCCGCCGGCGGTGAAGCGCTGGATTACCGCGCGTGGCGGGCTGACCCCGCATATGATCTTCCTGCATGGCAAGCAGTTGATGAGCATGTACAAGCCCTGTTATCTCGACGCCCAAGCCTCTTCGCATTAAGCCTCTTCGCATTAAGCCTCTTCGCATTAAGCCTCCCCGCACCAAGGCAAGCCGCCGCCTGGAGCCGTCTTCAGCATGACGTGATCGGACGCAGGCGCAGGACGCTTGCCGGCCGGCTTAACTGGCTCTATCTGAACGGATAATCTCGCTAGCCGGCAGCCGCCGGCCGGCCGATGCCTGCTCATCGAGACCTGCACGCATGGCGCCGTTCTACAGTACGTCGCGGCAAGTATCCGCCAACGCCTCGCTGGGTCGCGCAGGTCATTGCAATGGGCGGTGTTGGCGTTGGTGTGGCTGCGTTGCTCGGGACGCTGCTGCTGTGGTTCCACCACGGCACGGCCGCTTTTTTCGAGACCGCCCGGCAGGCTTCTCGGCCTGCCTTTGACGGTATTTTGAGGGAATTCAGGATGAATCGGACACGCCCGCTGGTCATTGTTGGCGCCTTCTCCGCGAGCGTGGTCATTGGCTTGGTACTGATGCTGTGGGCATTTGGCGGATTGCGGAATGCTGCGGCGCCGGCCGGCATCGGCGGCCCGTTCCAACTCACCGACCAGAGCGGCCAGACCGTGACCGAAAAGAACCTGCTCGGTCGCCCGACGCTGATCTTCTTCGGCTTTACCCATTGCCCCGACGTCTGCCCGACCTCGCTGTTCGAGATGTCCGAGGTGCTGCGGGCGATGGGCAAGGACGCCGATCGCGTCAATGCCTATTTCATCTCGGTCGATCCCGAGCGCGACACCCGCGCGGCGATGAAGGACTATCTGTCGAGCTTCGACCCGCATGTGAAAGGCCTGACCGGCACACCGGACCAGGTGGCGAAGGTGATCGCCGATTACCGGGTCTATGCCCACAAGGTGCCGCTGAAGGACGGCGACTACACCATGGACCATACCGCGCTGATCTATCTGATGGATCGCAACGGCAAATTCGTGTCGCCGTTCAATCTCAACCGCAAACCCGAAGAAGCGGCAGCCGACCTCAAACATTACCTCTGAGACCGGAGCTCCCTTGCTCTCCGCCTCCTAAGCTTCTTGTAAGCTTCTTGGGCTGGCGCGGCCGAACGCATTCGCGTTCTCGGCCGGATGGTCTATAAGGCCCTCGAACTTTCAACACGCCGTCGGTAATGCCCAGACAAACCATCATCTTGCCGCGTCATGTCTTTGTGTCAGGGCTCGTCCGGACCATGCTGGCCGTGGCCGGGATAATGTTGGCAGCCGGTCTGGGCGGCGGCGTGGTGCAGGCCCAGGCGCAAACTGCGCCCAAACCCGGGGCCGAAGCCGCGCCCCAGGCGGTGCCCGGCTTCTGGGACCCGAGGCGGCGCCCGGAGCGGCCGGACCTGTCGCGCCTGACCGTGATCCGGTTTCTGACCGAAACTGACTATCCGCCATTCAACTTCACAGGGGCCGATGGCAACCCGGCGGGCTTCAACGTCGATCTCGCGCGCGCGCTGTGCGATGAGATCAAGATCAGCTGCACCGTCCAGATGCGGCGGTTCGAGACTTTGATCGATGCGCTGAGCAGCAACCGCGGTGACGCCATCATCGCCTCGCTCGCGGTAACGCCGCAGCTGCGCACGAAAGTCGATTTCACCGATCCCTATTACCGGGCAGCGGCGCGCTTCGTATCGCGCAAGGATGCGGTAATGGCGGAGGTGCGCCCGGAATATCTCGAGGGCAAGAAAGTAGGCGTCATCGCAGGCTCGGCGCATGAAGCCTATCTGAAGGCGATGTTCACCGACGCCGAGTTGCATCCCTATCCCAATGACGAGGCGCTGCGGCTGGCGTTGCGCCGCGGCGAGGTCGACTTCATTTTCGGAGACGCCATTTCGCTGGCGTTCTGGATCAGCGGCACCGACTCCGGCGATTGCTGCGCATTTTCCGGCGGCCCGTTCGTCGAGAGCCGCTATTTCGGCGAAGGTATCGGCATCGCCGTGCGCAAGGGCAACGATCTGCTGCGCCAGGCCTTGAACTGGGCGCTGTTCCGGGTCTGGGAAAAAGGTCGCTACACCGACCTGTGGCTGCATTATTTCTCGGTCAGTCCCTTCTAAGTCGAATGTTTCCGTCATTGCGAGGAGCGCGACGAGCAATCCGGTTTTTCTTGTGGTCCTGCATTGCTTCGCTTCGCTCGCAATGACCGCTATATTGTAGCTATGTCAGTTCTCTGACTTCGGAGACTTTTCCTGGATGTCCAATCCCAACGATCTGCGCTCGCTCGCCGAGCAATCCAATGCCTGGCCGTTTGAACAGGCAAAGCAGATCGTTGCGCGGCTGAAGAGGAAACCCAAGGACGAGGTGCTGTTCGAGACCGGCTATGGCCCCTCCGGCCTGCCGCATATCGGTACTTTCGGCGAGGTCGCGCGCACCACCATGGTGCGCCATGCCTTTCGCGTGCTGACCGAAGAGAAGATCAAGACGCGCCTGATTGCGTTCTCCGACGATATGGACGGGCTGCGCAAGGTACCGGACAACGTGCCCAACAAGGAGATGCTGGAAAAGCATCTCGGCAAGCCCCTGACCGCGGTGCCGGATCCGTTCGGCACCCATGGCAGTTTTGGCGCCCACAACAACGCGCGGCTGCGCGCCTTCCTCGACACCTTCGGGTTCGACTACGAATTCGCAAGCTCGACCGACTACTACAAGTCGGGACGGTTCGACGCCACGCTGCTCAAGGTGCTGGAGCGGCTGGATGCCGTGATGGCGATCATGTTGCCGTCGTTGCGCGAGGAACGCGCCACCACCTATTCGCCGTTCCTGCCGATCTGTCCGCGCACTGGCGTAGTGCTCTATGTGCCGGTCACCGAGCACGATGCGAAGGCCGGCACCATTTCCTATGACGATCCCGAGACCAGGGAGCGGGTCACGCTGCCGGTCACTGGCGGGCATTGCAAGCTGCAATGGAAGCCAGATTGGGCGATGCGCTGGACCGCGCTCGGCATTGACTATGAAATGGCCGGAAAGGATCTGATCGATTCGGTGAAGCTGTCGGGCAAGATCTGCGCGGCGCTCGGCGGCACGCCGCCGGAAGGCTTTAACTACGAACTGTTCCTCGACGACAAGGGTCAGAAGATTTCCAAGTCGAAGGGCAATGGCCTGACGATCGACGAATGGC
Source organism: Pseudomonadota bacterium (assembly GCA_018971625.1). GTDB lineage: Bacteria > Pseudomonadota > Alphaproteobacteria > Rhizobiales > Xanthobacteraceae > Bradyrhizobium. The sequence goes on along the minus strand of JAGXAJ010000003.1, from coordinate 21,061 downwards.
TGCGCTATGCCTCGCCGGAATCACTGTCGCTGTTCATGTATCGGGAGCCGAAGTCGGCCAAGCGCCTGTACTTTGATGTGATTCCGCGCAATGTTGACGACTACCAGCAATTCCTCGATGGTTTTCCGCGGCAGGACGCCAGGCAGCAACTGGCCAACCCGGTCTGGCACATTCATGCCAGCCATCCGCCGGCGGCCGATATGCCGGTCACGTTCCAGTTGCTGCTGACGCTGGTGTCGTCGTCGAACGCGGAGAATGCTGCGACGCTTTGGGGTTTCATCGGACGCTATCGCCCCGGCGTCACGCCAGAGACCCATCCCAAGCTCGATGCGATGGTCGGCTATGCCATCAACTATTATCGGGACTTCGTCGCGCCAACCAAGAAGTTCCGCGAACCGACCGAGAGCGAACGCGCCGCGCTGCAGGATCTGCGCGACGCGCTGTCGCAACTGCCCGCAAATTCATTGGCCGAAGACATTCAGAATGTGGTTTACGAGATCGGCCGCCGCGAGCCGTTTCTCGATCCTGTCAAAAAGGGCAAGGACGGCCGCCCCGGCGTTTCGCTCGACTGGTTCAACATGCTCTACCAGGTGCTGCTTGGCCAGGAAAAAGGCCCGCGCTTCGGCTCGTTCGTCGCGGTCTACGGGTTGGCCAATGCGGTTGCCATGATCGACGGCGCACTGGCGCGGTCGGCATGATGCTTTCCTTTTCCCCCGATGGGAGAAGAGAAGGTGGCGTGCGTTATCTTGTCACGGCTCTCACCTCATCCGCAAAGCTATGCCACACTTCCGGACGCCAGCTGCCGTTGGCCGCGCCGGAGGTCGACGGCAAAATCCAGATTCGTGTGTCGCCGATCCGCTCGGCTTGTTCGCCATAGGCGCGCGGTCCGCCGAGAAATTTCTGGCCGCCGGTCTTGCTGGTAAACGCCAGGAACGCCGGGCGGAATTTGAGTATCGCGGCGTGCAGGCGCGTTCGCGACTCCTCGACGAGTTCCGACAGCGGGATCTGGTGGTCCATGCCGGAATGCGTCTTGACGAAATCGGTGAGGCCGATGCCGTGATGGAGCAACTCGCGATATTGCTGCGGCTGCAATCGCGTGGGCGTCAGCCCGGTCTCGTGCAGAATCTTCCAGAACTTGTTCTGCTTGTGGGCATAGTAGGCGCCGGCCTTGGCCGACGCATTACCGACCGCCGTGCCGCAGAGTACGGCGCGCAGGGAAGTCCGCAACACATCGGACAAGACGTCTTGCGGCAAGACATCTGTCAGAACTGTGGGTGCGGTCCGCCTCGGCGCATGGGCGAGCGCCCGCGATTTGGGAAATCTGGCCATCGGTTCTGCCGGTTCAAAAGGCCAAAGAATTAACCCCAAGCGTGGCGTTTACACAATCAGCCTGCAGGGCTGGAAGCTACCCTTGAAGTGGACGGTTGCCGCCGATACGGTCGCGGCCGGCTCCCGAACTTTCTCAAGCGGTAAGCAGGACGCGAAAGAGACGTGCGCAGCATCTACAAGATTTGTCCGGCTTCGGCCTGGCACGAGGCTGAGCGGCGGGGGGTGTATCGGGGTAGCGCCGATGATGCGCGCGACGGCTTTATCCATTTCTCGACCGCGTCTCAGGTCGCAGAGACCGCAAAAAAGCATTTCTCCGGCCAGACCGGGCTGTTCCTGATCCGTGTCGATGCCGACGCGCTTGGCGAGGCGCTGCGCTGGGAGCGCTCGCGCAACGACGAACTGTTTCCGCATCTCTATGGTGAACTCCGCCTTGGCGCGGTCGTGGACGTGCACCATATGCGCACACGATCCGACGGCACTCACGACATTCCGGAGCTTGCCCCGTGATCCGCGCCTTTGACGCCTTTTCGCTGCCGCTGCTGCGCTGGTTCGACCCGGAAGACGCCCATCGGATGGCGATCCAGGGCCTGAAACTGCTGCCACCGATCCGGTCACGGCCGGACGATCCGAAATTGGCGGTGCGGGCGTTCGGCCTGAACTTTCCCAATCCGGTCGGCATGGCGGCGGGTTTCGACAAGAGTGCGGAAGCGCCCGATGCCTTGTTACGACTCGGCTTCGGCTTTGTCGAAATCGGCTCGGTGACACCGAAGCCGCAGGCCGGAAACCCGCGACCGCGGCTATTCCGGTTGGAGCGCGACGAGGCCGTGATCAATCGCATGGGCTTCAACAATGACGGCGCCGAAGTGGTGCTGCGACGGCTCGCCGCGCGCGCACATCACGGCGGCATCGTGGGCGTCAATGTCGGCGCCAACAAGGATAGCGCCGACCGGACTGCCGATTACGTCAGGCTGATCGAGACCTTCGCGCCCGTTGCGAGCTATTTCACCATCAATGTATCGTCGCCGAACACGCCGGGCCTGCGCAACCTGCAGCAGGCAGCGGCGCTCGACGATCTCCTGGCAAAAGTCATCGAGGCGCGCGAGCAGGTGCGGCAGACCGCGGGCGATTCCCCGGTGCTGCTCAAGATTGCGCCGGATCTCAGGCTTTCCGAACTCGATGACGTCGTGCACATCGCGCGCTCGCGCAGGGTCGACGGCATGATCGTGGCCAATACCACGCTGGCACGGCCATCGAGCTTGCGTGAGCAGGACCGGGCACACGAGCACGGCGGGCTGTCCGGACGGCCACTGTTTCGATTGTCAACCCGGATGGTGGCGGAAACCTATGTGCGCGTGGAAGGCGCGTTTCCGCTGATCGGCGTCGGCGGCATCGATACCGGCGGCGCGGCCCTGACGAAAATCCGCGCCGGCGCCAGTCTGATCCAGCTTTACTCATCGCTGGTCTACAAGGGCCTTGGTCTGGTCGACAGCATCAAGAGCGATCTCGCCTCGACCTTGCTACGCACCGGACGCGACTCGCTGTCGGAAATCGTCGGCGCCGATGCCGCGACGATCACCGCCGAGGACTGGCCGGTGAGATAGGAGTTCATTCTGCCCGGATGCGCTGCGGTGCGCCGCTGATCAAGGCCCCTCACGCAGCAGTCGAAGCGCTTTTAGCTTCATGCAAACGACGCCTTCAATAGTGAGGGATACCGCATTGCCTCCAGCCCGCCGCGCGCGGCATAGAAGATCAGCAGCGCACCCCATAGTCCGGCGTTGCCGAAGCCGCGGAGTGCAAACCAGGCCGACAGGAAGATCACCAGCGACAGCACCATGAGGTTGCGCATGTCGCGCGCCCAGGTCGCGCCGATGTAGACCCCATCATAGGTAAAGGCGCACACGCCGAGCAGCGGCGCCAGTACGACGGACCACAGATACAGACGCGCGCCGTGCCGCACGTCGGGGCTCGCGGTCATCATGTCGATCAGCGCGGGGCCAAACAGCGCAAACGTCGCGGTCACCACCAGCGCAAAGCCAAAGCCCCAGATCACCACCAATCTCACCGCGCCCGCGAACGCGCTTTTGTCGCGCGCGCCATAGGCGCGGCCGCAAAGCTGCTCGGCGGCATTGGCAAGACCATCGAGGAAAAAGGCGCTGATCAAAAGGAAATTATTCAGCACGGCATTGGCGGCGAGCGTTACGTCGCCGGAGCGGGCGCTTTGTGCGGTGAAAAACAGGAATGCCGTGATCAGTGATGCGGTGCGGATCATGATGTCGCGGTTGACCGCGAGCATGCGCATCAGTCTGGCGCGATCGAACAGCGTGGCGCGCGGCACGGAAAAGCCGCCTCGCAGATGCCGCGCGATCAGCACGCCGAGCACGAGGCCGGTTGCTTCCGCGATGACGGCGGCGCTTGCTGCGCCCGCGATGCCGGTATCGAGCACCTGCACCAGAAGCACCGTCGCCGTCATGTTGATCAGGTTGATCGCGATCTGGACGCCGAGCGCCAGTTGGGCGCGGGCCTGCCCGATCAGCCAGCCGAGCACGACGTAATTGGCGAGCGCCAGCGGCGCCGACCAGATCCGAATCACGAAATAGGTCCGCGCCGCGCGCGAAATGCCTTCGCTGCCACCCATGGCGCCGAGCAACACCGCAGCCAGCGGCATTTGCAGCGCGATCAGGCCTGTGCCGATCACGGCCGCCACGATAAAGCCGCGCACCAGGATCGCCTGCACTTCCCGGGTTGCGCCTGCACCGATCGCCTGCGCGGTAAAGGCGACGGTGCTCATGCGCAGGAAGGCGAACAGCCAGAACATGCAATCGAACAGCACCGAGGCCATCGCCACGCCGCCAAGCAGCGTGGCGTCGCCGAGCCGTCCGATCGCGGTGGTCGAGACGATGCCGATCAACGGCGTCGTCAGGTTTGCAACCATCGCCGGACCGGCGATGGCGAATACCTGCGCGGTCGTTACTTTCGATGGCGAACTGAAGATGAAATTCATCCCTAGAGCTCGACGATCATGCCGTCATGCGCCGGCGTGTGCGCGAGCGTATCCAGGCGGCCCAGCATGTCGTCGCTCATATGGGTCAGGATCAACTGCTTCGGTTCGATCTCGGGCAATCGCGCCTGAAGAGTGCTGAGGCTAAGATGATTCCTGACGATCTTGTCGTAGTAGTAGGCTTCGGCAACGAACAGATCGGCACCGCGCGCCAGCGGGATCAGCGTCTCCGTCCACTCGGTGTCGGCGCTATAGGCGATAACGCGGCTTTCGGCCTCGATCCGGTATCCGAGGAACGGGCCGCCGGATTCGCCGTGCACGACGGGATAGGGCGTGATGGTGACAGCGCCGAACGTGCGCTTCTCCTTCGGCTTCAGCGCGACGACGGACAGATCGAACTTCGGCCTTGTCTTCGAGGAATGCTCGAATAGCGCTTCCATCACCTGTGTCAGCCGCATCTCGATGCCTTCGGGGCCTGCGATGACCAGCGGGCGGCTGCGACGGCTGAACTGTGCGTCGAGCAGCAGGAAAGGCAATCCGGCAAAATGATCGCCATGGAAATGCGTGATCAGGATCAGGTCGATGTCATCGCGCGCGATCCCGAGTTTCTTCAACGCCGGCAGCGATGACGCGCCACAATCGACCAGGCAATTGACGCGATCGCCCGTGAGGTGAAAGCAGGTGTTATAGCGGCCCCCCGATCCCAGCGCGTCGCCGCAGCCGACGAATTGCAAGCGCATCGGTCCGGACCTGCCGAAATCATCGGCCGCGCGGCGCGCCGAACAGCCGCGACAGCAACCAGACCGGGACCACGATCACGGCGCCGAGCAGGAAGTAGCGCCATAGCCCATTGATCGCGTCGAAGCCCAGGTTCCAGATGCGTTCGAACAGCAGGTGGATGCTGCGGACGATATTCCAGGGATCGAAGCCGATCGCAGCCAGCACCACGCCGACCAGGATCGACAGCAGGATTAGCCGAAACGCCACCGCAATTGGCGAGCCGCCGAGGAAGCGGTGCATCGCGTCCTGGCTCGCCGGCAATTCCCTGGTGTCGTTGACCATCGATCGTCTCCCGCGCTGCTCGCGTCGCATTCTAGAGCGTTTTCGAGCGAAGTGGATACCGGTTCGCATGAAGAAAACGCGTCAAAACAAGAATCTAGAGCCCCGTTCCGATTCCATCGGAACGGAAAAGGCTCCAGTCCAGCACAGGCAGATGGGGAACCCGGCTGGCGCCGTCAATGGCTTTCCACGGCGACGGCTTGTTTTGCCGAATCTGCCTTCAGCATCCGCTCCAATGTTTCCAGCCGGTCGGCCTCACGCGGCGGCTTGTCCCAGCGCAGCCGGTTGATGCGCGGAAACCGCATCGCCACGCCGGATTTGTGTCGCGGTGAGCGCGCCAGTCCTTCGAAGGCGACTTCCAGCACCAGCCCCTGTTCAGGTTCATGAACGACATGACGAACCGGTCCGAATTTCTCGGTGGTGTTGCGGCGCACGAAACGATCGATCTGCAGCAGCTCCTCGTCGGTGAAGCCGAAATAGGCCTTGCCGACCGGCACCAGTTGCTCGCCGTCGTCGTCTCCCGTCCAGACCCCGAACGTGTAGTCGGAATAATAGGACGAGCGCTTGCCGTGGCCGCGCTGGGCGTACATCAAGACGGCGTCGATGATGTGCGGGTCTCGCTTCCATTTCCACCATTGACCTTTCGGTCGGCCCGGTAGATAGGGCGCATCGCGCCGCTTGAGCATCACCCCCTCGACGGCTTCGGCATCCTCGCCGGCGCTGGCCGTCGCCGGGTCGGCGCGCGCAGCTCGCAGGTCTTCCCAGTGGTCAAAGGCAACGATGGGCGACAGATCGATCCGCGGATCGTTCAATTTCCCGACGAATGCCTCCAGCCGTTCGCGACGCTCGGTAAACGGCAATTCGCGCAAATCGCCGTCGCCTTCGCCGAGCAGGTCGTAGGCGCGCAAATGGATTGGATAGTCCTTCAACAGCTTCGGCGAGACCACTTTGCGGTTCAGCCGCTGCTGCAGCACGTTGAAGGTCTGCACCCGGCCATCGCGCAGCACCAATAACTCGCCGTCGATCGCGCCGGGTAGATGCAGCGAAGGCAATAGGTCAGGAAAGCTCTTGGTGATGTCTTCGCCGCTGCGCGAATAGAGCCGGACCTGCAAATTGCCATGTTCGTCGCGGCCGCTGACCGCCTGCACGCGGATGCCGTCCCATTTCCATTCCGCGACATAGTCCGTAGCATCCAGATCGGCAAAATCCGTATCCTCGATCGCGTGCGCCAGCATCACCGGCCGGAACGGCGCGGGGTCGAGATTGACCGGCTTGTCGGCGCGGCCTTCCAGCCAGGCGAAAAGATCGAGATAGGGCGGCGCGAGACCTGGCCACATCAGTTCGAGGTCATGCGCGTCCTTGTCGCCGAGCGCTGCGGCGGCCGTTTTGGCGAGCCGGGCCGAGATGCCGATCCGCATTGCGCCGGTGACGAGTTTCAACAGCGCCCAGCGGCCGGTCTCGTCCAGCTCGTCCAGCCAGCGCGCAAGCTGCTTCGGCAGTTCGGTCTTGCCGAGCGTGCGCAGCGTGGTGACGACGTCGGTCAGCGTCGGCGGGGGAGGGTTGTTATGGTCTGGGCGGATTTGCTCACGAGCGGTGTGCTCGTGATACCCCTCTCCCTGACCCTTTCCCACAAGGGGAGAGGGAACAGAAAGAAGTTCTGCATCTGCCGTGGACGGGTTCGCAGGTTTGCCCGTTGCCGAGCGATGCGACGGCTGCAATTTGTGCGCGACTTCCTCCCCCCTCGTGGGGGAGGGTTGGGGAGAGGGGGAGCCACGCAACGAACCTTCGTGATTGATCGACGCCTTCGGCCACATCAGCGCGACGGTCTCCGAGAGATCGCCGACGTAATCGTAGGACAGCGCGAACAGCACGGGATCGGTGCGCTCTGCGATCAGGTCGCGGATCAGGCCAGGCTTGGCGTGCTTGAACGAAAGCGCGCCAGTCAGCGCCGCCAGCGCATAGCCGCGATCGGGGTCTTCAGTGGCGCGGAAATAGTTCGTGATCAGCCGCAGCTTGTTGTTGCGGCCCGGCTCATAGGCAAGGCGATCGAGCAGCTCGGCGAAGCGGTTCATGCCTCAACGTCCTCGCCGGCCGGCGCGTCGGCTTCGTCCTCGTCGCCATAGCCAACCAGATCGAGCGGCCGCGCGGCTAGTCCCCTGGCCGTGCACCAGTGCACCAGCGCGTCCTCCTGGCCATGGGTGACCCAGATCTCACCGGCGCCGGTGGCGTCGATGGTGGCGGTCAGGCCATCCCAATCGGCGTGATCGGAAATCACCAGCGGCAATTCGACACCACGCTGCCGCGCGCGGGCACGGACCCGCATCCAGCCCGATGCAAAGGCCGTGACCGGATCGGGAAAACGCCGGGTCCAGATATCCGAGGTCGCCGACGGCGGCGCCAGCGTGATGGTGCCGGCGAGATCGGCCTTCTTCATGCCCTTGACGAGACGCAACTCGCCGAGGCCAATGCCGCGGCTTTGATAATAATGTGTGATCTTTTCCATCGCACCGTGCAGGTAGATCGGCGCGTCGTAACCAGCCGCGCGCAGCAATGCGATCACGCGCTGAGCCTTGCCGAGCGAGTAGGCGCCAACCAGATGCGCGCGCTCCGGGAACAGCGCCACCGAAGCGAGCAGCTTCTTCACCTCTTCCGCGGCGTCGCCATGGCGGAATACCGGCAGTCCGAACGTCGCCTCGGTGATGAACACGTCGCACGGCACCACTTCGAACGGTGCGCAGGTGGGATCGGGCGCATCCTTGTAGTCGCCGGAAGCGACGATGCAGGTATCCTTGCAGGAGACCGCGACCTGCGCCGAGCCCAGTACGTGGCCGGCGGGATGGAATTTGACCGCGACGTCGCCGAGCCTGATCTCTTCGCCATAGGCGATCGCCTGCGTGGTCCGGGCGAAATCGTCGCCGTAGCGTAGCCGCATCATGTCGAGCGTCTCTTGGGTGGCCAGCACCGCGCCATGGCCGGCCCGGGCGTGGTCGGAATGGCCGTGGGTAATGACCGCGCGCTCGACCGGCCGCACCGGATCAATGTGAAATCCGCCGGGCCTGCAGCACAGGCCGGCGGCAACCGGCATCAGGATGTCTTGCGCACGCATGTCAGGTATATAGGCAGAACGCAGATCAGTTTTAGAGACCAACTCGTACACCGATGCCCGCGCGCCTGTTCCTGTCCTCCGGCGACATGATTGCCGACCGCCGGTTCGAATTCGCCCGCGACCTGCAGCTAAAGGGAGATCTCGCCGCCGCCGCCGAGCTGCTATTGCAGGCCACGGAGCTCGCGCCGAACTTCGCCTCGGCCTGGTTTAAGCTCGGCGAAATCCGTGCGCAGCTCGGCGAGGATGATGCGGCGATCACGGCCTTTCGCCAGGCGCGCTGCGTCGATCCCGACGACCGCCATGGCGCCAGCCTGCATTTGATGCGGCTCGGAGTCGAGCCTCTGGCCGACATGCCGCCGGCCTATGTGCAGACGCTGTTCGATCAATATGCGCCGCGGTTCGAGGCGGCGCTGATCGACGATCTCGGCTATCGCGGCCCGTCGCTGTTGTTCAAGGCGGTGCTGTCGGTGCGCGCGGCGGGACGGAAGCCCGCGTTCTTCAAGCGCGCCATCGATCTCGGCTGCGGTACCGGCCTGGCGGCGACCGCCTTCGCCAAGGAAGTCGATCGCTTCACCGGCATCGACCTGTCGCCGCGCATGATCGAGCGGGCGCGATTGACCGGTCTCTATGCGGAGCTGGAAGTCGCCGACATGGCGCAGGGTTTGCGCGGCAAACCGGACGTCAGCGTCGATCTGGTCCTCGCCGCGGATGCCATGGTCTATGTCTCCGATCTCGCACCGGTGCTGCGCGAGGCGATGCGGGTGTTGATATCAGGCGGGCTGTTCGCCTTCACGGTCGAGACCCATGATGGCGAAGGCGTCACGATCGGCGGGGGGCTGCGCTATGCCCACAGCGCGCCATACGTGCGCGCGCAGGTCGCCACCGCGGGTTTCAAGCTCGCGCAGTGCGAGGATTTGTCGGCGCGCAATGAAGACAATTTGCCGGCGCCGGGCCTCGTCGTGGTCGCCAGCAAACCCTGAGGAGATAGTCGGGTGGGGGCTGGTTCGACCCGTATCGCCCTCGACGAACCGGAAGGGAGTTCTTACCTCCAGCACTGTGCCGCCACCCCAAGGATTGCCCGCATCTCCGGCTGAGATGGATGCGCTGCTGCCGGACCGTTTTCTAGGATGGTTCGCGGCGCGCGGCTGGACGCCGCGTGAGCATCAGCTCGCGCTGCTGGGCAAGGCTCGCCAGGATCGCTCCGCGCTTCTGATTGCGCCGACCGGCGCAGGCAAGACGCTGGCGGGTTTTTTGCCAACGCTGGTGGAGTTGAGCATTGGGCGCGCTCCTTCTTCACCTCTCCCCTTGTGGGAGAGGTCGACGCCCGAAGGGCGGCGGGAGAGGGGTGAGCCGCGAGTACAGAGCCCTGTGGCTTACCCCTCTCCCCAACTCTCCCCCACAAGGGAGGAGGGAGCGCACAGTGCCCACAGCTATGTCGTCTCCACAGGACGCGGCGTGCAGCGCTCGCGCGGCCTGCACACCCTTTATATCTCCCCGCTGAAGGCGCTCGCGGTCGACATCGCGCGCAACCTCGAAACGCCGATCGCCCAGATGGGCCTGCCGATCAAGGTCGAGACCCGCACCGGCGATACGCCGGTGTCGCGGCGGCAGCGGCAGCGGCGCTATCCGCCGGATATCCTGCTGACTACGCCGGAACAACTGGCGCTGCTGCTATCGTCGGACGACGCGCCATTCCTGTTTTCATCGCTGAAACGCATCGTGCTCGATGAGCTGCACGCGCTGGTGACCTCCAAGCGCGGCGATCTGTTGTCGCTGGATCTGGCGCGGCTGTGGAAGCTGGCGCCGCAGGTCCGCGCGATCGGCCTGTCCGCCACCGTCGCCGAGCCGGATTCGCTGGCGCGCTTCCTGGTGCCGCAGCGCGACGGCCATAGCGAAGCCGCAGATATCGTCGTGGCCGGCGGGGCCGCGCCGCCCCTGGTCGAGATGCTCGATAGCAGGGAGCGCCTGCCCTGGGCCGGCCACACCGCGCGCCATGCGCTCGGCGAGATCTACGACCTGATCAAGCGCAACAAGACCTCGCTGGTGTTCGTCAACACCCGCAGCCAGGCGGAGATGCTGTTTCAGGATCTCTGGCGCATGAACGACGACAACCTTGCGATCGCGCTGCATCACGGTTCGCTCGACGTCGGGCAGCGCCGCAAGGTCGAGGACGCGATGGCGGCCGGCAAGTTGCGCGGGGTGGTCTGCACCTCCTCGCTCGACCTCGGCGTGGACTGGGGCGATGTCGATCTCGTCATCAATATCGGCGCGCCCAAGGGTGCCTCACGGCTGATGCAGCGGATCGGCCGCGCCAATCACCGCATCGATGAGGCCTCGCGGGCGGTGCTGGTGCCGGCCAACCGCTTCGAGGTGCTGGAATGCCGCGTTGCGATCGATGCGGTCGCCGAGAACGCGCAGGATACGCCGCCGCTGCGCAGCGGCGCGCTCGACGTGCTGGCGCAGCACGTCCTGGGCTGCGCCTGCGGCGAGCCGTTTCTCACGGACGAATTGTTCGCGGAAGTACGAACGGCCGCGCCATATGCGGCCCTCACCCGCACGGATTTCGATGACGTCGTGGATTTCGTTGCCACCGGCGGCTATGCGCTGAAGAGTTACGAGCGCTTCGCCCGCATCAAGCAGGACAGCGCGGGACGCTGGCGCGTCGCCAATCCCAAGATTCGGCAGAGTTATCGCTTGAATGTAGGCACCATCGTCGAGGAGCCGATGCTGAAGGTGCGGCTGGTGCGCTCGCGCGGTGGATCGGGCTCGACCGGCGCGCTTGGCCGCGGCGGCCGCATGCTCGGCGAGATCGAGGAAGCTTTCATCGAGGGTCTTGTGCTCGGCGACACCTTCGTGTTCGGCGGCGAGGTGGTGCGCTATGAGCATCTCTCAGAGGATCAAGTTTACGTCTCGCGCGCCAACGACAGCGACGCCAAGGTGCCGTCCTATATGGGCGGCAAGTTTCCGCTCTCGACCTATCTCGCCGAACGGGTCCGCAATCTGCTCGACGACAAGCGCGCGTGGAATGCGCTGCCCGATCAGGTGCGCGACTGGCTATCGCTGCAAAAGGATTTCTCGCGCGTGCCCGGCGTGCGCGAATTGCTGATCGAGACCTTTCCGCGCGCCAACAAGCATTACCTCGTCTGTTATCCGTTCGAGGGCCGGCTGGCGCACCAGACGCTTGGCATGCTGCTGACCCGGCGAATGGAGCGCGCCAAGATGCGTCCGCTCGGCTTTGTCGCCAATGAGTATGCGCTCGCGGTGTGGGGGCTCGGCGACATGTCGTTCATGATCCGGCATGGCAAGCTCGATCTTGCCGCGCTGTTCGATCCGGACATGCTGGGCGACGACCTCGAAGCGTGGCTCGCCGAATCCGCGCTGATGAAGCGCATGTTCCGCACCGCGGCGGTGATCTCGGGCCTGATCGCGCGGCGCTTTACCGGTGAGGAGAAAAGCCGTCGCCAGGTGCTGTTCTCGACCGATCTGGTCTACGACGTCCTGCGCAAGCATCAGGGCGATCACGTGCTGTTGCGCGCCGCTCGGGCGGATGCGGCGACCGGTTTGCTCGATCTCAAGCGGCTCGGCGACATGCTGTCGCGCATCCAGGGCCGGATCGTGCACCGGGAACTCGAGCATGTTTCCCCACTGGCGGTGCCGGTGATGCTGGAAATCGGTCGCGAGTCAGTTTATGGCGAAGCTTCGGACGAGCTGCTGGCGGAAGCCGCCGACGAGCTGGTCAGGGAGGCAACCTCGTAGTTGCCCGCGGCGATAAACGCGCCATGCCGCTTCTTACCTCCCCTTGCGGGGAGGGTCGGGGTGGGGTGACACAGGGGAGCCTCACACTGACGCAATCATTCATCGCTATCCCCATCCCTGACCCGTCCCCGCAACGGGGAGGGGGAAAGCAGTCGCACCTTACGATTGCCGGTATCAGCCTCGTCGCCGATCTCCACGGTGCGTTGTTCTGGGAAGATCAAAGCCTGCTCGTGGTCTCCGATCTGCATCTGGAAAAAGGTTCCAGTTTTGCCGCTCGCGGCGTGCTGTTGCCGCCTTACGATACGGTGGCGACGCTGAGCCGGCTTGCGGCCGTGATCGCCCGACATGATCCGCGCATGGTGATCGCGCTCGGCGACAGCTTTCACGACCGCACCGCCCATGAGCGGCTGTCGTCGCCCGATCGCGCGGCGATCGCGGCGTTGCAGGCGCGGCGCGACTGGATATGGATCTGCGGCAATCACGATCCCGCGCTGCCCTCCGATCTTGGCGGCGTGGTCGCCAGCGAAGTTGCGATTGGACCGATCTCGTTTCGCCACGAGCCGACCGGCGCGGCCGGCGAAATCGCCGGCCATCTACATCCGAAAGCGCGAGTCACTACGCGCGGACGCTCGATGGAACGGCGCTGTTTCGCCTGCGATGGCGAACGCGCCGTGATGCCGGCCTTCGGTGCCTATACCGGGGGCTTAAGCATCCGCGACGCTGCCTTCGCGAAGATATTTGGAACGCCAGGCTTCATCGCGCATGTGCTCGGCGACCACCGCCTGCATAGCATCGCCGCCTCGCGATGTTATTAGGCTCGCTCAATCCTTCCTGAACACGATCGAGGCCATCCAGCCCGTCATCAGCGCCATGAAGGCGGTGACGAGGCCGTAGACCAGGCCGTCCTGGCGCGCGGTGGTGGCGACGAACTGCTCGAAGCCGACCTTGACGATATCGAAGCTGGTTTCGGTTTGCGTTACCAGCGCGCCTGCCGAGAACAATTTGATCTCGACGCCGTAGGTGCCGATCGGCACATTGGCGGGCAGCGGAATGCCGGTGCGGAACAAGGTCGGCGTCAGGAAAGTCACGGCTGAAGTCTGCTCGCGGTAGAGGCCGCGTTCCGAGCGCAGCCGGACAAAAGCGCTGCGGAACGCATCGTTGGGCACCACATCGGCATAGTCCAGCCCGACGCGCTGGGTCAGCAACACATTTTTGAGGCCGAGCTGCTGCCGGCGTTGCACGTCCGGTGAGGCGATGGCGTCGAATGGCCGATTGGAAAACAGCGCAAGATAGGTCGGTACCTTGACGAACTGTCGATAGTCGGTATTGAGCCAGATGCCGAACCGGCGTTCCTTGCGGCGCGTGACCATATCGGCAGGCGGCCCGCTGACGGTGACCACCAGATCGTACTCGGCGCGGGTCGCGGGCGTGGAGGCGTCCTTCTCGACCGAACCGAACAGCACCAATTCCTCACCGGAATAATTCGGCGTCACCGTCACGCGCTGGTTCGAGACCGATACGATCAACCGCTCGGCATGCGCAGCACGCACCGCAAGGCCGGCGCTTGACGCCAGCACGGCCGCGAGGGTGGCGAGTGCCATGCGTGCGATCATCCGCTGTCTCCGGTCTCGCGGATGGTGAAGAGATCGTCGGGCTTGATTCCCAATTCGATCGCAAAGCGGATGCCGACCGAGAGGATCAACAGGCCGAGCAACAGCCGCAAATGTTCGCCGCGGATTTTCTGGCCGGCGCGGGCGCCGAATTGCGCGCCGGTGACGCCGCCGATCATCAGGATCAGTGCCAGCACGGCATCGACCAGATGATTGGTGGCCGCGTGCAGGATGGTTGCGAATACCATGGTGACCAGCGTCAGCACCATCGAGGTGCCGATCACGGTCGAGGTCGGCACCCGCAGCAGGTAGATCATGATCGGGACCAGGATGAAGCCGCCGCCAATGCCCATCACCGCGCCGATGAAGCCGATGATGATTCCGACCGCGACCACGGGAATGACCGACAGGTAGATTTTGGAGCGCTTGAAGCGCAATTTCAGCGGCAGGCCGTGAATCCAGCCATGGCTGCCGGGCCGGCGCGTCGACGATGCAATGCCGCGCCGCACCCGCAGGATCGCACGCAAGCCTTCCCAGAACATCAGCGCACCGACTGTGGTCAGCAGGACGACATAGGACAGCGCGATCATCAGATCGAGCTGGCCGAGCGCGCGCATCTGCGTGAAGGTCCAGACCCCGAGCGTGGTGCCGACCACGCCGCCGCTCAGCAACACGATCACCAGAAGTGGATCGATAGCCCGGCGCCGCCAGTAGAAGATCGCGCCGGAAAACGACGAGGCGGCGATGTGACTCGCCACCGAGGCGACCGCGACCGCGGGCGTGATGCCGATGAAGATCAGAAGCGGCGTCATCAGGAAGCCGCCACCGATTCCAAACATGCCCGATACAAAACCAACCGCCGCGCCCATCGCCAGCAGGAGAAAGACATTGACCGGAATATCGGCGATGGGGAGAAAGATCTGCACGCGCGTCTATTTCGGAATGAGCCCTGAGGCTGGCCGAAACCGCCCACGGCGTGGTTTCTTCGGGAGCGCGGATCCAACGCCGCGCCCCTGCATAACCGAAATTGTCATTTTGAGGGACTAAAGAATACGCCGCGGCTGGCATTTTTTGCCGCAGCCGCTGCGCGCCTTGCGATGTGGTGAGGAATTCGGATTAACGCGCCGCCGTGCGTTTGGCCGCGACAGGTCTGGTGGCCGGCTTCGTTGTATTGGCCTGCGCGGGCGCGCTGTCCCATCCACCGGCCGGCGTCGCCACGTTGATGGCGTCATCGGGTTGGGGCTCCGCGTTGAAAGTCTGGATCGCGAGTCTGGCCGCGGCCAGCGACTGGACGTCGAGCCGTTTGGCGATATCGTCGCGCTTGCGGGCGGCGTCCGCGTCGCCCTGCGCTGCCGCCAGGCTGAACCATTTGAACGATTCGGCGAGGTTCTGTTCGACGCCGATGCCGCGCGCGTAGAGAATGCCGAGGTTGAACTGGCTGTCCGAGACGCCATGATCGGCGGCCTTGCGAAACCATTGCGCCGCGCTCTTGTAGTCGGCGCCCTTGCCGCCGCCGTCTGCATCGAGCACGGCCAGATTATGCATCGCCTTGGCGTTGCCCCGTTCGGCCGCCTGCATGTAGTAGCGGCGCGCGATATCGGTGTCCTTTTTCACGCCCAGGCCCTTTTCGTAGAAGGTCCCGAGTCGGAAGATGGCGGGCACCACGCCGGCCTGCGCCGCGCGGTCATACCATTTCGCGGCTTCGTCCAAATTCGTGGCGGTGCCTTTGCCCTCGGCATAACGCAGACCGATTTCATAGGCCGCGGTCGGATCGCCTTTCAGCGCGGCCGCGCGCAGCGCCGGTCCGCCGATCGCATCGGGCAGTCGCTCGGTCGGCGGAATCTGCACCGGGTGAAGCTTGCCGTCCGTCGGCGCCAGCGGTGCGGCCGGGATCGCGCCGGTGATGTCGTTGGCCGCTGTCGGCGAACCGACTGGGGGGATCGCCATCGAGGCGCCGGAATTGTCGGTGGACGAATTATTGTAGGACTGCCGTCCGATCGGCGTCGGCGCCGTCATCGAGGGTGTCGCCGGTGCAGGGCTTTCCGGTTTGGCGTCGCTGTCGGCGGGTGCCTGGGCCGGAGCAGGCGTGCTTGAGCTCTTGCCGGCGGGGAATTGCAGCAAACTGCCGCCGTCGAGCAGCGTCATCGCCAACTTGAAGGTACCGAGCACGATCACGACCACGCTTGCACCAACCAGCAGCGAGCGGATCTTGGAAGTGATCGTCGATGGTTCCTTGTCGCCGGGAGCTGTGGCAGACGCCTTCGCCTGAATGCGTGCGGCTTTTGCGGGCTTGGCCGGTTTGCCGGTTGGCTGTTGCGCAGCCGCGGCTGCCTGGGCAGCGCGGCGTGCGGCGGCTATGAAGCTTGACGCGGTGGCAGGCTCGGGCCTGGCCGCGGGAATTTCGCTGATGGCGCTTTCGGAAGCGGCGATGCGTTCCGAGGGCGACGCCGGCCGTCCGTTGGGTCGCGTTCCCGGCTCGAGCGGGTGATCCGGCGGCAGACCGGGTTCGATTGTAGCGCGCGCCGGCGCTGCATAGGGCTCAAGGATCTCGCTGATGGCGCGTGGCGCGATGCTGGCGATGGCCGCGGGCGCAGCATGGAATTCGCGCGGTGCAGCGTTGAAATGCGCATCGTTAGCGGCAGGATTGGGCAATTCCGGCTTGATCTGCGGTGGCATCGCCAGGTGCGGCGGTGCCTGGGGAGCGGTTTGAGGTGTGGCGGGTCGGGGTTCGGACCGCACCTCCGGCAGCGTCGCCACCGGCACCGAGCGAACCGTGCGCAGGTCGCCTTCGATCATCGCCAGTCGATCGACCACATGGCCGAGCGTGTTGTGAACAGCTTCGAGCGACTCCTGGGTGTGACGGTCGCGCTCGGTCTGACTGAAACGGATGTCGGTCAATTCGCGCTTGACGATTTCGGCAAGCTCCGAATCCTGTCCCCCCAAATCGCGCGGCGCGGCGTTGCGGGCGCTCTCGGCCAGCGCGGCAAAGCTCGCCTGCTGGTTTTCGAGATGGCGCAGAATGTCCTGCAAGCCATCCTCGACCCGCTCGAGATTGCCGGAGCGGTGATCGCTGGTGGCTTCGAGACGTTCGAGCAGATACGACACGCGCTGTTCGAGATGAGCGAAAGCCGACGCGCCGTCATTGCCGACAGGCATGCGGTCGAGGCGGTCGGACAATGCCCGCAGCGCGCCTTCGAAATGTTCGGTGCTTTCGGCGGCCGGGTGTTCGCGGCTTTCCAGTGTCGAACTCAATGCGGCGATGCGCTGTTCGAGCATCGCGAACGAATCGCCGCCTTCGCCGGCGCGGGAAAGCTGATCGACCCTGGAAGACAGCAGACGGACGTCGTCGGAAAGCCGCGCCAGCGCGTCGTTGGAAGCGACGTTGGAGACGATGGAGCGAAGGGCTGCGATCGCGCCTTCGAGCTGATGCACCGTCGAGGGATCGTCATTGGCGCGCAGGATCAGGTCGAGCTTGGCGCCGAGGTTGCGGATCGCCTCGTCATAGCCGGCGAACTGCTCGGCCGGCTTCAGCGAACGCAGCACTTCGCGGATTTCGCCGAGCGCGCGCTCGATGCCGACCAGCGCCAGACCGTCGGTGCCGTTCTGGCGCGTGTCGTCGATGCGACGCGACAGCGAGCGGATTTCGCCCTCGATCGATTCGATGGCCCGGCGCGGCATCGCCTCGGTGATGGCGGCGCGGATCTCCGCCAGCTCGCTGCGGAACAGCGCTATCGATTGCTCGATCCCGTCGGGGCGCTGCAGCGCCTCGATCTGGCTGGTGATCTTTGAGAGGTGGCGCTCAAGCGAGGAAAAATCGGGTCCTGCCGGCATCGGCGCAACTGGCCTCGCAGGGGCAGCCGGCGCGGCGCGACGCGGCGCCATCGGCCGCGGCGCGTCGTCGTCAAGTTCGTTCTGGCGCGCTGCGATTTCCGCGATCGCGGAATCGAATGAGGCCGGGCTGATCGGAGGCGAAGGGCGGTAGACCTGGGAGGTATAGACTTGGGCTGCCGCGCGCTCGACCATCTCCGACTGCCGCTGCTTGTCCTGCAGCTCGGCGTTTCGCGCCGCCGGATTCGAGATTTGCGCCAGCCGCGCATCGAGACGGGAGATCGCGTCGTTCAATTGCCGGGCAACGCCAGGCTCGTTCGTCGCGCCATGGTGCGAATCATTGCGTGAGGCGGGGCGCGAAATCTGCTCGATCTGGCGGGTGATGGAATCCAGCCGCTGGTGGATATCGGCGACGTCGCGGGTTTGCTGCAACGGCGCCTGCTGCGGGACACCGCGAAAATCCGGCGGGGCGGATTCGCCGAGAGTGGAATTGAGCCAGTCGTTCAGTGACATGCCGGCGCGATGCGCGGCGGCCTCGGCCCTCTCGCGCACGGATGGATCAATGCCATCAACACTCCACGATACGCGCGAATTCATGCTCTGATCCGGTTCCGACCGGCGCTGTCCTTGCGCCTTACAGTCTCCCCGCGCGTCCCAATTGAAGAGACAATCGAATTCCGCGCCGGTCGTCTGCCTTAGCCACCGACTTTTTCGCGTTACGGTAAATAACCGGTTAAGGAATTGGGCGGTCGCGTCTTAAAGTTACCTCGTCCTCTATAGAACCCGCCGGCGTCATCCACCGGTAGTTGTGGGGTGCGCAGGTCACCGGTGTCGCAAGGACTGCCGCGGCGGCCTTGGACCGGTTAGTCTTTGATTCGGGAATCCAGGAATTGCTGCACTGCAATAAAATCCTCAAGGGAGAGCGGCCAGCCAGCCGGGAGAAAAAGGATGCCGACCTACAAGGCCCCACTCGAAGATGTCAGTTTCCTGCTCAACGACGTGTTCCAGATCGACCGCTACGACAATCTGCCCGGCTTCACCGACGCTTCCGCCGACGTGCGGGAAGCCATCCTGGGTGAAGCCGCCAAGCTCAGCGAAGAAGTCCTGCAGCCGCTCAACCGGGTCGGCGATCTCGAAGGCTGCGTCCGCCATGACGACGGCAGCGTGACGACCCCGAAAGGCTTCAAGCAAGCGTTCAAACAGGTTGCCGAAGGCGGCTGGCTCGGTCTTTCGGCGCCCACGGAATTCGGCGGACAGGGGCTGCCCGTCGCGCTCAGTCAGATCGTCACCGAATTCCAGTCGGCCGCCAATATGGCGTTCTCCATGTATGGCGGCCTGACCGTGGGCGCGACGGCGGCGCTGATCGTGCACGGCAAACCCGAACAGAAGCAGATGTTCGTGCCGAAGATGGTGGCGGGGGAATGGACCGGCACCATGAATCTGACCGAGCCGCAATGCGGCACGGATTTGGGTCTGCTGCGCACGAAAGCGGTCAAGCAGGCCAACGGCAGCTACAAGATCACCGGCACCAAGATCTTCATCTCGGCCGGCGAGCATGACCTCGCCGAAAACATCATCCATCTGGTGCTGGCGCGGATCGAGGGTGCACCGGCCGGCATCAAGGGCGTGTCGCTGTTCGTGGTGCCGAAATTCCTGGTCAATTCCGATGGCTCGCTGGGCACGCGCAACGGCGTGTCTTGCGGCTCGATCGAGCACAAGATGGGCATCCACGGCAATTCCACCTGCGTGATGAACTATGACGGCGCCATCGGCTGGCTGATCGGCGAGGAAAACAAGGGCATGCAGGGCATGTTCGTGATGATGAACGAAGCACGGCTCGGCGTCGCGGTGCAGGGCCTGGCGCAGTCCGAGGTGGCTTACCAGAACGCAGTGGCCTATGCCCGCGATCGCCTGCAGGGCCGCGCGCTATCGGGGCCGCAGGTCCCCGACAAGGCCGCCGACCCCATCATCGTTCATCCGGACGTGCGCCGCACGCTGTTGACCATTCGCGCTTTTAACGAGGCGGCGCGCGCCATGGTGGTGTGGACGGCGCTGAAAAGCGATGTCGCGCATCGCTCGAGCGATCCGAAAGACAGGGAAGCCGCCGACGATCACATGGGATTGATGACGCCGGTCATGAAGGGCGTGATGACGGATGTCGGATTTTCCAACGCGGTGCTGGCGCAGCAGATGTATGGCGGTCACGGCTATATCGCCGAAAACGGCATGGAGCAGTTCGTGCGCGATGCACGCATTGCCATGATCTATGAGGGTGCCAACGGTATCCAGGCGCTCGATCTGGTCGGGCGCAAGTTGCCGCGCGGCGGCGGCCGTGCGGTGATGTCGTTCTTCGGCGAGGTCGCCTCCTTTGCCAAGGAGCATGGCGTGGATGAAGCGATGAAGCCCTTTATCGTGCCGCTCAGCACCGCTTTGGGTCATCTGCAGCAGGCCACCACCTGGCTGATGCAGAATGCGATGGCCAAGCCCGACAATGCCGGCGCTGCCGCCACCGACTACATGCAATTATTCGGCCTCGTCACCTTCGGCTACATGTGGGCGAAGATGGCGAAAGTCGCGCAGGACAAGATTGCAGGCTCCGGCGCTACCTCCTATCTGACCACCAAGCTCGTGACCGGCCGCTTCTTCATGGAACGGATGTTGCCGGAAACGGCGCTGCATCTCGCGCGCATCCAGACCGGAAGCGCGACCACCATGGAATTGGCGGCGGAAGCGTTCTGACCGGTTCTCTTCCGTCGCCGCAAAAAGATCCGCCACATCGTCGCGTCAGCCTGTATATCCAGTCTATATATTATGATCCTCATACCAGGAGGGTGTCATGCCCGAGGCATATATCTACGATCACGTTCGCACGCCGCGCGGTCGCGGCAAGGTGGATGGCGCGCTGCATGAGGTGACTGCGCTGGCGCTGGCGACGGTGCCGCTGAAGGCCCTGAAAGAACGCAACAACATCGCATCCGATGTCATCGACGATGTCGTGCTCGGCGTGGTCGATCCGGTCGGCGAGGCCGGCTCCGACATCGCGCGCTTCGCCGCGATCGAGGCGGGGTTGGGCGAAGCCGTTCCGGGCGTGCAGATCAGCCGCTTCTGCGCGTCCGGCCTCGACGCGGTGAACTTCGCCGCCGCCCAGATCATGAGCGGCCAGCACGAACTCACCATCGGCGGCGGCGCCGAATCGATGAGCCGCGTCGGCATCGGCGCCTCCGGCGGCGCCTGGCCGATGGACCCCTCGATCGCGGTGCCGGCCTATTTCATGCCGCAGGGCGTTTCCGCCGATCTGATCGCGACCAAATACGGCATCTCGCGCGACGACGTCGATGCCTATGCGGTGCAGAGCCAGCAGCGCGCCGCGAAGGC
>JAGXAJ010000049.1 GCA_018971625.1 Pseudomonadota bacterium | reverse complement strand
CGCCGTATCCGGGCAATCGTCTCCACGATCAGCATCCCCGACCACCTGCTTCATTCCAAAGCAGGCAGCGCAACAGACCAATCTGTAGGGGGTCAATTTTGGACGCCGATCCCCCGGCTTAGGGGGTCAATATTGCAGGCCGAATGACACCCCCGCCGATGAGAAAGACCGCAGACCGACGGACGGGAGCGTTGAGCTCCTGGGTTGGAATCCCAAAGTGGACCGACCAGCCACTGGTCCCGGGAATTGACTTGTAGATCGAACCGATTTGATCGCCGTTCGGCATGGTCTCTACATAGCTTCCTTCCGGAGCTGCGGCGATAGCTTGCCGGACGGTGGCGCTTGCCGGCTGGCCGAGTTCGAATCGTTCTCCTACGGTCCGGGCAACCGTCTTGCCTTTGGCGTCGACGACGAGGCCCACCCAACCTGCAGGAGCTCCCGCACTCTTGAGAATCTGGCTTATCGCGTCCGGTACCAAGGCCACCGTCAGGACAAACTTCAATTCTCCGTTGCGTTCGACTGGTGCTCTGACAGCAACAATCCGCTTACCGGACACGGGTCCGGGTGGGCCAATTCCGCCGATCGCTGGCTTTTGCGTCTTTAGGATCTGCTCGAAATTTTCGCGGTCGGCGGTCGGGCGAAGTCCGTCTCCGAGCGGACGCGTGACATCCAGCAGCTGATTTCCCTTGGGATCAACGAGCTGTATCGTCTGCCAGAGAGGCCGTGCTTCGTTGATGCGCGCAGCTTCTTGATAGAACGAGTCGAGATCAGGCTTGTCGAGCGTAGCGGAAGCCGCAACCGTTTCGGCGACTTCAAGTTGCAGACTGATCTCCGACGCAAGCCGGCTCACTACGCGGTCGAGTGTCTCCACCGCGGCCATCTGGGAATCCCTGCGTTGCTGCTGGGCGTTTAGGAAAACCACCCAGCCGGCGAACAGCGCGAGAGGCGTTGCAGCAGCAATGAAAACAAGGATCAGTGGCCGGCGCGCCGCGCGACTGGCGACCGAGCTTTCCTTCTGCATGGGAAACCGGGGCAACGGAACGTCCATTTTCTAGTCACTCCGCGAGCACGTTCCCCGTCAGGTTTTTCCCGACAAATCCTACGGTCCCCCCTGACTGCCCAGACTCGGTATTCTGGCTCACGGTACAGGTACAAGCAATTATGGCCAGGGTCTAGGATTGGGCACAGCATGGAACAATCAACCGGTTCATTGTTACGTCTGTTCGACCCGTCCGGTGCAGAGCGCTTCCGCAACGGTGACCTCGGCTTGAGCGCGAGCTCCAATGAGCTCGTCCTGCGATTATCAGATGTTTCTCGCCGCTTGCTACTCGAGCGTTGCGAGAGAGTTTCGCTGTGCAAGCGGCAAGTCCTATACGATCGGGGCATCCCCCTTCAGCACGCGTACTTCATTGAATCGGGCGGAGCATCCGTTACAACGCGTGCCGGCGGCTGCCTGCCCGTGGAGATTCATACGCTCGGAAAGAAAGATTTCGTTGGAGTGCCGCTGGTCCTGGGCATGCGTGCTTCGCCACATCGCTGTGCCGTGCAGATACCGGGACAGGCCTTGCGCATTTTCGCGGAAGATCTGATCTCACTCATCAAGCTGAACGTCGAGGTTGAAAAGTTGCTGTTGCGATATGTGCAGGGCGTCTTAATCCACAGCTCCCAGCTCGTCGCTTGTAACTCCAGACACGGACTGCTCCAGCGCCTTGCGCGATGGTTGGTCGTCGCCAGCGAGCGGCTAGGCTCGCGGGACATACCGTTCACCCACGGCTATATAGCGAACTCGCTGGCGGTCCGACGCGCCGGGGTTACTGTGGCTATTGGCGCACTGGTCTGTGAGGGAGTGATCGAGTCTCGGCGGGGACAGATCGTCGTGCTGGATCCCGTCAGACTGAAAGCTTTGTCCTGTGATTGTCAGAGCGTGATCTTGTCGGCGCATGAGCGCTCTTTAACTATGGCGCCGCCGATCCGGATCGCCTATTCCAAGTAATTTTGCTCAGAGATAACATCGGCCGCGAAACGAGCTCAGCCGATTTCTGCAGTGCCAGAGTTCGATAGTTTCTTTCTGTGGTCATGGGCCACGCTCTGCTTCGCGCCACGGTCCTGAGGGTCAGTCTGCCGCTGTCAGGTCTGAAGTGGCTGCGTGATGACCTGCGAACGCGCATTTAGCGATCAAGCCCATATCGAGCATAGCCGAATGAGCACGACAGCGGAGATCTCGCCGTATGTCCTTCCTGGCTCGGTCGTTGAAGCACTCAGCTTTATGCCGGAGAATAAGTGGCGCAGGTTCATCGCTGACCCAGCGGTCAAGCGCGTGATGCTGCGTCAAAAGATGCGCTCGCGCCTCGGACTGCTGGCCGGCTGGACCGCTTGGATGGAAACAGGGCCTTGATCCTTCCCATAGCGAATGTGACGCGCCGAGGCTGCAATCGTGACCAAGTGCTTGTGCGCGTTGGCTGGGTTTGGCATGCCGTACCGGCATCACCTCTCGTCGGTACGCTAGCGTACCTTTCGTACAGAGACACCAATCCTTGAAACTTCGGCTTGAATCACCCAACTTGCGCAAGCAGGTCGACATGTCCGATGAAGCGTTGCCCAAGGAGGTTCAGGAGCTGATCAGCCGCTACGTGCATTCCGTGGCCCAGCTCGAAGCTCTTTTATTTTTCCATAAGCGACCGGATGAACGCTGCAGTGCTGAATCCCTAGCCACTCGTCTTTACGCAGGCAGGGCCGAGATGACGGACGCTCTGGCTTCCCTTGGCAAGGACGGCTTCCTGTCGAGCGAAAACGGTTTGTATACGTTCGCTCCCAGACCTGAACTTCGGCCCGTGGTCGATATGCTGGCAAACGCGTATTCGCGGCACCTGATCCCGATTACCCATATCATCCATAGCAAGCCCCGCCGCGTCCAGGCATTCTCGGATGCTTTTAGGATACGAAAGGAATAGTCATGGCAGCGGTAATCTACACGCTTTGTGGCATAACCAGCGGCTTTTGCGCCTGGCTGCTCGTTCGGGCATACATTGATACCAGGTCGAGGCTTCTTCTCTGGAGCGCGGTCTGCTTTGCCGGCCTAGCACTTGAGAACGTGGCCTTGTGGGTCGACAAGATTGTCTTCCCCCTGACTGACCTTTCTCTCCTGCGACAGTCGATAGGTCTGTTCGCCATGACAGTGCTGCTGTTCGGTCTTGTCTGGGAGGCTGAGTGATGGAGCACCTTTCCGCTGTCCTTGCTGGTGCGACGGCATTCGCCTCATTGGTGGCAGCCCTTTATTTCCTGAAGTTCTGGCGCAAGACCCGCGATACCTTGTTTCTCTTCTTTGCCGCGGCGTTTACCATCGACGCAATCGCTCGATTTACGCATGCAATCGTGCAGGTCACAGACTCGAGCGAACCGGTGTACTTCATTCCGCGTCTCGTCACCTTTGGACTAATTGCGCTTTCGATCATCGGCAAGAATGCATTGCCCAACAGCCGGAAGTGAGAAAGTCCAAGCTCTGGCCATGCCTCGTTCGAAGGAAACTTGGTACGAAGACGTACGGATACTGCTGCTTTAACTTGCCTGAGGCGCGCGTCACCGGCATCTAAGCGTCGGGGGTGGGCCTTGAAAGAATCAATCAGGTTGAATCAGCAGCGGTATCCGCTGGTGCATTGTGCATCCTGCGACGCGAAAACGCCTCACGTGCATGAGCGGTTTGCGAAAAATGGACATCAATGCGCGCGCTCTATCTGTCTCACGTGCAACGAAGAACGGCCGCGCGCCGCAGAAATCAATACCTGATTCTTGCGACGTTTGAGCACAGGCCACATGCTTCTCCGGAACGTCGGCAGAGTCTGCTTGTTGGTTTTGGTCACGAACAGCAAGGAGCTGCGCTAATGACGATCAATAAGAGTATGAGGTTCGCAGTCGGGGTCGCAGCCGCTTGCACGCCGGTACTTGCTGCACCGATATCTCCGATCGGGACACTCAGGTTCGGCAGGTGCAATACCGACATTGGCACGGCGGGCATCGTTGGAGCGGTTGGCACCGGCACCACTACGGCCCCGGTGCGGCCGTGATCGGTGGACTAGCAGCCGGAGCAGTGATCGACGGCGCGATCGCCGATAGCCAGGCGCGGGCGAACGCAGACGCCTATTGTGCCCAGCGGTATAGCTCCCATGATCCGGCGTCCGGAACATACCTCGGAGATGACGGGATGCGGCACCCGTGTCCCTAACATGCGCTGGGGCCTCGGCCGGTCGAAACCGAGGTCCGCTCATTCTCTCGATCCGATGATGGTCTGTTTTGTTTGATTTGGAGGCTGCAATGCGAGCTTGTGCATCTGAGGTCGCACACAAGTTTATGATCCAACGCGAAGGTCAGCGGCTGCTAAGTTGCGACTGGCCGTCCTAGACAATCTATTGCGATGGTTGGTTCGCCCTGCCGATGGTCCGCCTTGCTACCAGACCAAGCGTTGAGCCCTGGACGATGACACTGAAGAGGACAACGGCGTAGGTGGCCGCGAGCAAGCTAGATTTGGCTGGGTTGTTTGGAAGAGACAACGCAAGAGCAACGGATATTCCTCCGCGCACACCCGCCCAGGTGAGAAAAGGTGTGTTACGCAAGGAAAGAAGCCGTGTCCAGGCGAAGAGAATCGGCTGCAGGGCAACGGAAGCAAATCGCGCCAGCAATACGATCGGCACGGCGGTCAGCGCGGTCAACATTGGGCGGACTTCAAACTGCAGGACGAGCGTTTCGAGACCGATCAGTAAGAAAAGAACGGAGTTCAGAATCTCGTCGACGAGGGTCCAGAGTCCGAACAGATAACTTTGAGTCTGTTCGCTCATGGCGTAGCGCGGTCCCCTGTCGCCGATCAACAGTCCTGCCGCCACCATGGAGAGGGGGCCGCTAACGTGAAGATGATGGGCGAGGGCATACGTTCCCGTCACCAGAGCCACGGAGATCAGCACCTCGATCGGGTAGTCATCGATCAGGCGCATGGCGCGATAAGCGATGTAGCCTGTCACCAGCCCAAGCAGAAGCCCCCCACCGGCCTCCCGGACCAGAAGCTCAGCGACGTCAGTTGCTGACACCTGAACCCCTTCGCCGGCAGAAGCAAACCGCAACAGCAACGTAAAGAGTACGATGCCGACCCCATCATTGAACAGAGCTTCGCCCTCGGTCTCAATCTGCAACTCCTTGGGCACACTGGCGTTGCGAAGCACATTCAACACGGCGACCGGGTCGGTCGGGCTGATCAGTGCGCCGAAAACGAACGCCCAGGGAAGTGACACCGGCAGAGCCCCAAGCCTGCAGACGCCCCAAAATGCGAGTCCGACGATTGCCGTCGAAATGAGAGTGCCAAATACTGCCAGGAGAAACACCGGAAAGGCTCTCGATTTCAGCGTATCGAGGTCGACCTGCAGTGATCCTGCGAACAGCAGGAAAGCCAGCATCCCGTTGACGACGACCTCCGCGAAGTCGATCTGCCGGAGCGCCTGTGAAAGCTGATCGAGCAAATTCACGCCCGGCAAGATGGCATCGAGCCCTATGAGAGCCCAGGAAGTCGCTACGCTCATCACAAGCAGGCCGACGCTATGGGAAAGGGGGAGGAACTTGTGATTGAACCAGCCGAAAACCGCCGAAAGCGTGAGCAGAACGGCGGCGATATCCATCAGTGACAGCACGGGAGCTCCATTTGCGAGGTTCGAAGCGTATCATGGATTTCGGCGGCGGCGCCGAACCTCCAGGAGATCGCCTCGCTTTGGCAATCCGAAAAGCTTGCTCCCAGGAGGCGCGGCTCAGTCGAGGGGAAGTTGAGCAAGGCGGCAGAGACGGTGGCGAACTCCACGAAACTGGTACGGATACGTACAGAGGCCGGGCCATTCGACGCTATGCTGCTTGTTCAGCATCGCAGAGGCGGATACTGCGCAGCGGGTGTTCTGAGAGGCCAATCTATCCGACTGGCCAGGGAGGTCGTCGGGGTCGCATGATATCGAAACGCGACGAGGCAAGCAGGACGGCGCTGCCAATATCGTACAAGAACTTCCTTCGGCTACGTCATTTTCGGTTTCGGGGTCGCTCTGGTAGTGGCGTTCGGCATGCGCCCGTTCGCCGGCGGGATCGTGCAACAACGGTCGATGAGCGATGTCGAAGCCAGCTCGGGGCTTGTCTTCAATACAATTCAGCGTTTCTCGACCGCGTGTGGATGATCAGGCTTGGCCTCGCCTGGTCTGAACTTTCAAGAGGGTCGCGCATAGAAAAATCCTTGCAGTTGGCTTCTGCGATCATCACGGATCGCGGGTCGCTCCACTCAGGCTGAGATCGGTCAGGACATCACGCGTTACCGAGGCCGTCGCTGCGGCATCGCGTGTTGGACTTTCGCTAGGTGCCGGGTTGCCCATGAACTCCATCCGTCGCGCTATCGTCGCCGTCTGTTCCACAGCTGTTCTCATCAGCCCAATCGCGAGCCTGACCGCCCGTGCCCAGTTACAGGAGACCGGTGGGTCCATACGCCGTGCAGCATCGGCAACATCGAAGCGCAGCGCCTGACAGACGGCGCCCGGAAAATCAGATAATAAGCAGTGAACTCGTATACCTTCCCGGCCCGATGCAGGAGCATATACTTGCCAAGATGCGTAACCATCTGGCTACTCTGGATCCGGTGATCGGCGATGTCGCCGACAAAAATTCGACGCGGCAAGCAAGCTTCTTGAGGAGCGCCTCGGAATGAGCTCGCTGTCACTCTATCACGCCGCCGAATGGCACCGTATTTCCTTGAGCCAATGTAGGGAGCCGGTACAAACATGCATCATGCGGCCAGTCGGCTGGCGATTGCTCTGCAGAATGCGTCAGTTGCCCAGAGGTTTCGACGCTATGCACGAGGTGGATGCGGCACTCCACCAGGTCACATCATCCTGCGTCGCTTGCCACAAGGGGTATCGTTTGCACTGACTCTAAGCTTAAGCTTACGCAATTGGGATTGCCACGTCAGTTTCGGCTGACAGCGAGGTATCAACAGACCAGCAACTCGCCGACGAGAGTTCGCGATTTCAAACTGGCGCGTTCGACGGGATAGAAACTCGGTTTCACGGTAGATCAAATGGTGGGTTTTGGTCCAAGAAGGTCAAAAATGCTTTATGTTTAAAGGGGATTTGACTGACACTCTCTCCGCCAATAATTATCAGTAATGAATTGATATAATTATATATTCTTTGAGGCGTCCGTCGTCGGTCCCCCAATAGGTCCCCAATCGATGCGACATGCTGGGAGGTGGGTCGTCCGATCGAACGGATTGCTGCTCTTGACAGCGCCGAACCATCCGTAGAGATGAAAAGGCCTCTTCAACAGAGGTGGTCTCATGAAAGTCTCGCAAGGTAAACGTTGGCAAGATCGCGGAGCGCATCGTGGCCGATGAATCGCGTGCCGCATCGCCTGAGATAATCGAAAGTGCCGCCGTGCGCTTCTGATGGAAAGATCGTCAGAGGCCGTCGGCACATTGATGCAATCGTGCTCTACAAGAAATGCCGGGATATGAGTGTGACCGGCCGCGCGGAAATGACCAAGGCTTTGTCACAAGTGCAAACAGGTTCGTGAGGAGACAGGAAGCGTACCGATTGCATTTTCCTAATAGAAATGAGTCAGGAGAGCTTCAAAGCTGCGACTTAGGCCAGATTTAGGTGATTTGGGTAGGGCAGCTTCATTTGGGGGGATACATGAGAATTATCGTCCTGCTCAGCGTGCTCGTTTTAGCGGGCTGCGCCGTCAACTCGGGCGTCATTCCACTCGGCCAGAACGCATATGGGGTGTCTCGGCAAGCAGCGAGCGGCTTTAGTAACTACAGAGAGCTAAAGCCCGAAGCAATCAACGAAGCTAATCAATACTGCGCTGGTCAAAAGCAGACTGCTGTACTGACGAGTGTCAAAGACGCAAGACCGACATCAGGTCCGGGTGATTTTCCTAAGGCCGAAATTCAATTCACGTGCGTTGATCCAACTAAGATCGATTCGATTCTGACGGAATGCAATCAAAAGCGCCTAAGAAAGGAGGTGAGCGGGTATAAAGGTTCAGTTGAGTGCTCAAGCCCGAGAGTGATCGCGGCGTGGCGTGAGCGACAGTATCCATACATGGATTTGATAAATGTCTACGAAGCCGCGCGACTAGTGGGTGCTGAAAATGTTGATCGCGGCAAAATAAGCGTGGCTGAGTATAAATTTCAGCTAGCGGAGTTACAGAGCCGCCTGACGGCCGAAGACCAACGGCGAAACCTTGCCATTGCAAATGCGCAAACTGCACAAGCACAGGCGCAAGCTACAAGAAATCAGGCCAGTGCCGCAATGTTGCAGGGCTTAAGTGCTTTCCAGATGGCAAATCGACCGCAGGCTATCAACGTCAACATTTGTAGGACAATGCCGGGACAAATTGATACGTGCAGCTATCCTAGATAAATGCAAGGAGTCGGAATGGAGAAAATCAGTTCTGCCGCTGTTCGCGCATCTGACGGAAAGATCATTACAGGCCGTCGGCATATCGATGCCATTCGTGCACTGCAAAAAATGTTAGGCTACGAAAACGACCGGCCGCGCGGAAATGACCAAGGCTTTGTCACAAGTGCAAACAGGTTCGTGAGCAGACAGGAAGCGTATCGATTGCATTTTCCCAATAGGAGCGATCCTGATGAGCTTCACAGCGATGATCTTTAACGCTATTCGGTCATAAGGATTGCGGAATGCAGTACGACACGAAAGCCGTTTTCACAACGGAGGGGATTTTCATCGGAGCATTTCTTCTCTATGCATTGACAATATCTGCCTTTGCAAAAGAGCTTACAAACGAGGAGATATTGTCGGAAACGCGACGAGTTCAGCAACATCCAAAATCCAAAGCAGAACTTACCGGCGCAACTCTTTGGTGTATTGATTCGTTGATGGCCCCAGTTTTACGTGATGCAATTAAAAACGAGGAGAAGGCAATCGATCTGCTCCAAGTCGGAAATGCAGTTGAAGCAAACGAACTTATACAGGCCGCCGACGCCAGCAAAAAAGCTGGACGCACCCTAGCAGAATCGCTGTGCAATCCCCGCTAGGGATTGCGGGCGCGTAGGTGCGCCTGGACCGCATCAAACGTCGCCTGTTCGATCAGCGGCGGCACTTCGACGGTGACGATCTCGCTGATGGGTTTCAGTGCCTTGTTCTTGGCGCGCTTGCGGTTGCGACGTTGAACTGTCGGGACGAGGCGATAGGGCGTTCCGGCTAAATCCGAAGCCATCATCCCGGCCAATGCGGTAAAATGATCACCCCACCCATAGAAGTTGACGTTTGCGTTTCCCTCGCGGAGTTGGTGAACGATTCGCATTTGCGGGAGGAAATCCCAACGCGGCAGAACTTCCGGCGCAAAGATCATCGTCTTACTCTCTCCAGGTCGTCCTTCCTTCAGCATCGAAGGCCCGGCTTTTAACGCTGGGCATTTCTTGCTGGCCAATGCGATATATTTGGCATTGAACTGCTCTATAATCGGTAGTGGAGCGGCTTCGTAACCTCGGCGCGATTTTGTAATCGCTTGGTCAAGCATTTCGTGACGATGTTTGAGACGTGCACCAAGTTCGCCGGGCTCTTGGGATCGCCCCGCCAAATAGGCAGAAATATCCTCGTAAGAGATATTCGTATCGAACTTCGACACAAATACCGCGTTCCGCCGTGCATAGGCAGCAGGGCATACAATGACGGTGTATGCAGCTCGCGCCTCGCCGTTCTGGACAAAATGTTTGGCTTCTGCACGATAAGATTCGGCCTGCTCAAATTGCTCGCTTGTATCGAGCTTATTTTCGATCAGCAGGATTGTGGTGAGGCCGCCGGGCGCCTTCAGCCGAAGACAAATGTCAATCTCGCGTCGATTATATGTGCGCCGCTTACTGTGCGTCACATCGCTCGTGGTGAAATTGATCGAAGTGCCTATCATACCGGCAATTCTGTTGACAATCCACCGCACGAAATCGGCGCTACACCTCAGTTCCTCTACAAGAAGCAAATCGACGTCGCGCTCTGTCGCGTGCGTCAATGTAAGAATATCGTCCATTAGCCCCCCTTTACGTCGGATTGCTCGGGATATCTATTCCGGCAATCAAATCTCTCCCTTTTTCGGTGAGTTCAAAAAGGCCACGCTTCGCAACTCCGAGGGTCACGCATTCGGCTAGCAGCATCGCCTTCATTACACCGCGATCCGGATGCAGAAGACCTCGCTCAAGCGGAATTCCACTTCCGTAAAACACAGGTCCAGCAATCTCGGCATATGCTCGTAAGTATGCTCTACACCGAGAACTGTCGAACGGCGGGAGGGTCTTGTCGTTTTCAATCCACCAAGATTCTTCCGCGCCATCCGGATTGGGTTTTTCACTCGCATTCTTGTTTGTCGACGCGGGTTTGCCGTCCAGCATGAGGCAGAGACTATTTAGAAGAGCCCTCGCCTCTCGGAATGTCATTTTCTTAAACGGCGGCGGCATCACGGCCCCCCAAGTTGCGTTAATGCCCTACGCCTTCTTATAAGGTGGGCTCGTTTATCGGGCTATAGCGTAGACTTAGTGCTCAGCATCGTCGGTCGTGGCCCACCATAGTGGCCGTGCCCGGCCCGGACACATAGGTAACGGAACGTACCTAAGACATGGGTGACAACCTCGTGCCGAACGGGTTGTCGAGGGGCTGCAGGGTCTTCTGCTCCAGGACTCGGGGAAGGCCGACATCGATACCCTAGCGCTCGGTCAAACCCGCTTTTTAATCAAGGGACGCGAGATGGCCTGCACGGAAGCAGCATTGGAATGTCTGCTTGTGACCCGGATGTATCGACCAGCTGCGCTTCGCAAGAGAGATTGTGCGTGGGTTGTGCAGTATCCGGCCTTGGATCGACTATGGCCCTGATGGGAATACGCATGCATCTTTGGTCTCGTTAACGGACGGGTTGACGAACAGCCTTCAGGGTCACTCGACTAATGCTTCGGCGGCTGAGGATTGTTGGCGGGATTGGTATCGTATTTGGTTACTCGTGCAATTAGCCCGCTGGGGAGCGACTGAAGATCCGATTTCAGTGCATCTGCGATCGCTCCATCGTAGACTTCGTGGCCGTCCACGTACACAGAAAACGACTTCAGATATTTTTCCTTTTTCGACGGATTTTCGATCGTCGCCTTCGTCCACGCGTAGAGCGGATACTTCTCTATGCCATGTTGTTCTGCAGTGGAGACATAGTCCGAGAAAGCTACGAATTGACACTTAGCCACGGCACGATGCCGCGCCAAGACTTCGAACAGCGGCGCGAATGTCGGTGTTTTTTGACGAATCGCTTCTGACGCCGCCATATCACCTACATCGAATCTGACCTGATACTGCCACTGAGCCATCACATCCTCCGCCATCTGCGACACGAAGGAAAAACTGGGTACTAGCCCGTAGAACGTCAAGCTCCGGCGAAGGACGTGGGTTCTCTGTCAGCCGACATATATTTCCGGAGTCGTTGTTTGTTGGAGCTAGCGACATGGCTTATCGCCCCCGAGATCTCCCAGAAGGGATGGCGCGGCGCAGGGCAATGCGCCGAACAGCTTCGTACGGGAGACGTTTTCGCTTCCAGTCGCGCACACCGTAATCCGCGCGCCAGCTTCAAGAGCGCTTGAACTGGTCTGCGCCGGGACCCTCAAGCAGCCCTGCCTGAGAACCAAACTAGAACAGCGCCGGCTTGGTCGCCTTCTCGCGATGTGTGCTGGCGCTGGCCTCAGCCAGCTTGCCGCGACCAACAAGGCCGTCTCGGCTGGCGCGCTTGGACTTGAGCTTGGTTTCCAGATCACCCTGCTGCTTCTCAGCGGGATCGGCTTTCTTAAAGCCACCGACAGTTCTTTCCTCCGTCGAAGAGCAACGTAAAGCCGCCTCGTTGAGGAACAACTTCCGAAGTCCCTTCAAGTTTTGTAAATCCACTTTGCCATTCGAACTCCGAACCACAGCTTCACGCCAGAGCAATTTAAGATGATAATCCAGTTCGTCTGCGGAGCGCCGGTCAATGCCGGGTCCGAAAGGTTCGGCGCGAGCGATTCGGAATTTGGATTGCTCATGTTGACTGGAAAGTATGTTCTCACTATGTTCTTTGCAGGTCAGCGTTGGTCTGACACGGGGGCAATCAGACATGTTGGCGACCGTTTCCGCATTCATTAGCTTTGTTCTAAGCGTTGTCCTGACAATGTTCACTGCACGGCGCGCCCAAGCTCGCAGCGGGAGTCGCGTGAGCGCTGTGGTGGCTGGAGCGTCAGTCTCATCCGTATTTTCTGTTTTTTCTGATTTCACCTTCGCTTACGCGGAGCAGGAATATGACCGCTCGTTGGAAGCTGTCATGAGTCGTGCCTTTGTTGCCGCCATCGTCGGGCTCGCCATAGCATTCTTCGTCACTTCGAAGTCGGCGACGCGAGAGGCAACCGAATGAGATTTTGGCGGCAACCTCTCTTGATGTGATGATCCCAGGCACAACCGGAAACGCCTTAAATCCGCGACCTCAATGAGGCCTGACAAGTGTCCCGCTCGTCAAAAATTTGCCGGCGACGAACTAAACCGTGAGCCGCGTATTGCAAGCTTTCAAGTCCGCTTAAAAGGCGGGTTTGCTCAGTTGTGCGGACCTCCGGGGAGAGGAAGCCGATCCGAATTTGCTCACGCGCGTGGCAATCTCGCTAGGACTTTACTTTGTCCAGCGCGGCGTTCGCGGCATCCGTGCCGGCGTGCTTCAATCGATCGGCGGCTTCCGCCCCCATGTCGCTGAGTTCGGCGTTGAGGGTATCGGAGGCCTCGCGGATGCTTTGCGATGCTGCGCTGGCTTTCGCGCCCAGATTGGCTTTCGCATCGTCACTGGTGTCGCCAAGCCATTCGTTCTCGAGATCAGACGTACGAAACGCTCCGGCCACCGCCGCGCCTATGGCCATGCCAATCATCCCCAGCGCGAGCGGTTGGCTTTCAAAGATATTAGCAAGCGAGGATTGAGCCCTGGTGAGGGCCTCTTTTCCGGGAAAGGCATTGCCCAAATTGCCGATTTTCTCCCTCGCGTAGGCCGTACCCTCATTGAGGCGGTCCTTGACTTTATCGGTCGTCCCAGATGCGACGTCGGCGGCTGCGCCTGCCGCTTGGTGCAAGCTTTCGCCGGCATGAAAAGCCCCATCGTGATCCATTTCCGGCGCAGTCGGTGGCGCCGTAGTCCGCTGAAGCTCCGAGACAGCCGTTCGCACATTGCGCGCGCCGTCGACCAGCGCAGTGGTCGCTGAACTCGCGGCGTCCTTGAGTTTCTCGTTGCCGGCCACCAGCCACAACGCGCCCCCGCCGATGAGGGTTGCGGCCAAGGGGTTTTCCCGGATGGCGCTTACCAAATTATCCAGAAAGCCGGTTTGCGTGTTCATCGCACGATTCCCTTCACCGCGTTCTTATCCCTCCTGAGCTGCTTCATGGTTTCGCGCGGCGCCAGATTGCGTGCGTTGAGCCGGCTGAACCCTATCGCGAGCAATATGCCAGCGATCACCAGCGCCAGGATCGCGGAGAGCAAATAGGAGATCGGCTGCGACCACCCGGCCGACATCAGGGCGGCTGACAGTGCAAACAGCGCCATGACCAGCCCGGGGATGATCAGTACGGCGCCTCCCGTAATGAGCCCCAGCGAGCTGCTAATTTTCTGAACCTTCTCTCCAAGTTCGGCCTTGGCGAGATCCACCTCGTTCTGAAACAACTTGGTGAATTGTGAAAGTGCATCGCCCAGTAACGTGGAGATGATTCGGAGATCGTTCTTGCTGCTTTGGACGTCGTTATTGATGCTCATGACAGTAGACCACGTGCGAAAGGATGATATTGCTCAGCCATTGCTCGCGCGTGAAGAGTCGCGCTGCGAGTCGAATTTCGAGGAAGTATTGCTCCAAATATCCTCGGCTTGCCTGTTTCGTGCTTGCGAAGGTCTCCCCGAGGCCTTGAGGAAGCGGACGGCGGTGAAGCCGGCGAGCACCGACAGCCCCAGAAACGCGACCGGCTGGCGCTTTGCGAAATCCGTCGCGCTATCGACCAGGTCGCGAAAGCTCCCGTTGCGTATCTTCTCGGCGGCATCTTCGACGTAATCGGCTGCGGAATTGATGCCATGGGCAGCGAATGGCGCATCATTGTCGAAAGCGTGGGCAGCT
This sequence comes from Pseudomonadota bacterium, assembly GCA_018971625.1. Classification (GTDB taxonomy): domain Bacteria; phylum Pseudomonadota; class Alphaproteobacteria; order Rhizobiales; family Xanthobacteraceae; genus Bradyrhizobium. The sequence continues at coordinate 19,845 of JAGXAJ010000049.1, read as the reverse complement.
TCGCGAATGTTGCCGGCAAAGCGGTCGACGAAATCCGCGCCGGAGCGCTGCTGCTCGCGCGCCTTGTCTTGAAGGTGATCTGCCGTTGCCGCGGCCGCGTCCTTTGTGGCGTCGGCCGCCTCCCTGAATTTATCGCCGGCAATTTCGGCCGAGGTCTGCAGCGCCTCACCTGCGCGCTGTTTCATCTCGGAGCCGGCATCTACCACCTGATCCTTCAGATCTTGCAGATCTTGCGTCGAACGGGTGCTTTGATTCCCGGTGAAATTGGTGCTCTTCGTCAGGTCCAAATCGCTCATGGTGATCTCTTTCAGGCATTCGGGGTGCGGGAAGGGTCGAAGGCTGCCGTTACGACGTCCTCGCCAGCTTCCTTGAGCGAATCGGCCATATTTCGGGTCATGCGAGTGGCTTGTGCGCCGAGATCGGCATCGGCGACGCTCTTCTCTGCGGCGTCCGCGGCTGACATCGTCCTCTCCTTGACGGCTTCGAATCCGGAGTGGGTCGCTTCCGTTGCCGCTTCTTTCACACGACTGCTCGCCCCGCCCATGATGTCGACTTCGGCTTCGGTCTTGGGAAGAGCAGCAGCGATGATCGCTCCGATGGCAACGCCGAGACCGCCAATTACGGCTGCGTTTTCGCCGATGACGCGGCGAGCCTGCTCCGGCGCGGCCGCGGCAGAGTTCTGGGCCGCCTCGATCGTGTCGGTCACGGTGCTGGCGGTCTCGGCCACGCGGGTGCGGAGATCGTCGGCGAGATTGCCAACCCTGTTTTGCGCGTCGGTGGTCAGATCGCCGGCCCGACCTTGAGCCGACGAAACGGTATCTCTGATGTTTCCAACCAGTGCTTGGCCGTGCTCGGCCGTTTGGCTCAGCACTTCGCCAGCTTTATCGGCAGCCGGAGCTACCGCTTCTGCAGCGCGTCCCCGTACGGTCTTCGAGGTCAGCGCAAGGCCTGCTGCTATCATCAGGAGCGGCAGCGGGACACCACGGGCGAGTCGCAGCACTGGAACCGCGACTGCAGTTCCGGTGGCGACCGCCTGCATGGGGTTGTCCATGGCTCGCTGCTTCAAGGCGCCGAGCCAGTCTTGAGTCTTGTGGCCGATGTAACTGGAAACCTCAGATTTGATATGTTGCGGCGAAACCTTCTGACGGAGGTCTTCCGCGGTATCTGACAGTCGCTCTCTCAGTTGATCGACCGTCGATGTCAGCGCTTCGCGGCTGCGCTCGGACTCTCGTCTCAATTCCTCCACCGATCGTGCCATAGCTTTTTTACCTCATCGTCTCCTGAGTGGCGAACTCAGCTTGTCGTGAATGGTTCCTTTGCCGCAGGTAGCAACGAGGAGCGGCTGTTGGAATGCTGTTGGGCGCCTGCGCGGGAGGTGGTGCGATGAACTGGCGCCTAACAAATCCTGTCGTCGCGCTTGCTGGCCATCAGGTCAGCCGTCCTGCGCGGCGCCGACCGTGTCTGCCATGTGCGCACCCCGCGAACCCATGGGCTCCGGAGATCCGACGGTGGTGTCAAGCGTGGTCTGATGCTCCATTTCGGAATCGAGCTCGGCGCCGAGCAGGATCACAATCGCGGAAATCCAGAGCCACGTCATGAATCCTATCACCGCGCCCAAGGATCCGTAGGTTTCGTTGAATTTGCCGAAATTGGCGGCGTACCAGGAGAACAGCGCCGAGGCGACAAGCCAGCACAGCGTGGCGGCGGCGCTGCCCCATGTGATCCAGCGCCAGCGCGGCGCTTCGCGGCTCGGCCCGAAGCGGTAGACGCATGCGAGAGCCAGCGCGAGGCAAATGAACATGGCGGGCCATCGCGCTATGCGAACGAAAAGATCCGCGAAATCCGACACAGAGAGATAGTTCAGAACGACCGGCACAATCACGACGGCGCCGAGGGCAAGAACCACAAAGGCGATGGCGGCGATTGTGAAGACCAGGGACACTGCATTCAGCTTCACGAAACTACGCTTTTCCTGTTCCCCGTAGACGATGTTCAACGTATCGAACAGCGACTTCATCGCGGCATTGGCACTCCAGAGCGAGATGGCGAGTCCGATGACAAAGGTCAGGCCCAAGGCCTGATTGCCCTTGGATGTCACACGCATGAGTTGCTCGCGCGCCACATCGATAGCGCCGCCCGGCAAGAAGCTGGACAGCTGGTCCAGATGCTTGGCGATCGTGCCAGGATCCGAAAACAGACCATAGATGGAAACGAGGGCCGCGAGCGCCGGAAAGATCGCCAGGATGCTGTAGTAGGTCATGCCGGCGGCGAGCGCCAGGATACGGTGATCGCCGATATGGGTGTAGAGCCGCAGCAGGACGTCCTTCCATCCTTTCGCGGGGATGATTTCCGATGGCCAACTCGCCTGCCGCCCACGGTCTCGACCTTCGGTCGCGGCGCCGGCGGTGGATGCATTCCGTCTTGCTTCGGATTTCGGCTGCAGGTTCTCGGTTTCCGAAGGGGCGAGGCGCTCCATCAGAAAGGCCGCCGCCAGTAGACCTAGCGCCGCTGCAATGCTCCATCCATTGGGGCTGGCCCGCCGCACGGGTTGGCTTTCCCGCTCGCCCATGAACTCCTCCACATACAGCTAATCGTCGTTAGCTCCTTCAGGTTCCTTCTTTCGCGCAAGGAAGCGATTTGCTGCGACCTGAAAAATCCGATCATCACCGCGAATATTGCGTGCAGGAACCGGTCGTCGAGTGTGCAGGAAAATCAACTGCCGAATGTACGGCACCTGAAAAGCGCGTTGGCATAGACGGCAAGCGCTTTCGGTAGGGCCAAGTCGTCGATATGAACAAAGCCGTGAACGCGGCGACCGCAGGCGCGAGTTCAAGCGGCGCGCGGACGATCGCACCGGGAACTCCGCGCGGGCTCAGAAAACGACAGCGCAGAAAACCGCCCCTCGCACGCACGGGGTGGCTAAAGTTTGAAGCGCGGGATGAGAGGCGCTGCGCCAACGGCCCATGCGGTGCAACGGTTCCGCAACGGAATTCCCAGAACGGGTTTAAACTTGGGGAAACTCCGCGCAGACCCGGAGGCTGCACCAGCGGTGGGCCGCGCCAGCACGACCTATAGCTCGGCAGAGCGGCGTTCCAGGGTGACTGCTTTCGCTTGCTCCCACTTGCTTCCGACGCCGCTGATCGCCTGTAGCCCGAAAGGTGCTCCTGAACGACGAAAGCGCGACACGATTGGCGTTCGCAGCCCGGCGGGAAACGAAAGCAAAGGTCCTCCCCGCGGATCTGACTCAAGCCCCCGATGGCGAACGCGTCAAACGGGATCGATCATGACCCGTGTCGAAGATTTCGGCAGCCTCGTTTCGAGCGTCGCAATTGTCGATTTAAGATTGTCACGTCTTGCAGCCAGTGTGCTCGCGAGCAATGAAGACTGGATATCGGAATGCCCCCCGATTTTCGATCGCTCGGTCTCGGCGGCGACATCGCAATCCAGGGCCTGAACAATGCGGCGCAGGTCCTCGATCACGGTTCCGATGCGCTCGGCCTCCCCTGTTGATCTCCCGCGAATATTTTCAAAATGACGCTCTTGCTTCATATTGGGACTCCGGACGAACGAAGTTGGCACAACCGCCCTATGCGGTCGGGTGTAGGACTCACTTCATGGCAAAAGCGATGCCAGGACGGCCAGGATGGTCCGCCAGCTGAACGCGCCGCTTCCGCGACAACGCCGTGCTTATGAATCGGATTTACGAACCTCGCAGTTATCTGAGCGCAGTTCTTGCGCGTTGAAGAGTGATGGGGCGCCGTTGCTGCGAAATGGCATAAGGCTATTCCGACTCGGGAACTCAATTAACCTAAGAGAACGGCCAACGCCGCCGACCGCCCAGTGGCGATGCGCGAGGTCGCGGTTCATTTCGCGTGATTGTTGCCGCTTTGGGAAAGGTCGCGTGACAAGCGAAAAGGCAGCGCGAGCAACAGAGTGCAACAAAAGTAGAAGCGCCTTCGCGTCCTGTTCTAGCATGCGCAAATCCCGCCTCCACCCAGCCCAAATTCAAGTTCGTTAACCTTTGTGAATGCCGGAATTTCCCGCCAATTGCACAATTGCGCTTGAGCGCCCGTCAACATGGAGTTCAACATGGAGTTCAGCGTATGGTCGTGAAGCGGCGTCGTTTCAAACAAACCGATACTCTGGAGCAACGTCTTGCCGCTGCAGCCAAGCGCCTGCGGGAGCAGGCTAAAGTGATGTCGCCTGGGATTGCGCGTGACAAGTTGATCCGCAGGGCGCGACAGGTGGAAGCTGCCTCGCAAATGAGCCAATGGCTCCGCTCGTAGGGTTGCGATTGCGGTAGTGATTGATCCATCAGAACAAGCGCCGCTGACAACGCCGTCGATGTCTTGGTCCACATCCCCGCGGTCGAGAGGCAGGTCTCAACAGTCATGCGCGCGACGGTACGAGATCAGCTACGATGAGATCGCTGGCCGCAGTGGAAAGATGTCAGCTGAATCCGGGCAAGGCTTGACTGAATCAGAGATTCCCAAGCGCCCAGGCGCCGAGCGGGTTGCGCGATAACGATGATCGCGGCTGGCAGGATGTCCATCGGCCCGGCCACCAATTCTACGACCAACCTTGCGGCGCTTGGAATAGCTCTGTGGCAGCCTGAGGGACAATTTGAGCCGGTTCTGAATTTTAGGGCCTCCGGTCGCACACGACTCCCAATAGGAACGACGGACGATCCGAAACATTACGGAAATCCAGCACTCATAGAAGAAATCCGGCACTCATAAAGGTGCGCCATGTACCCGAAACCGCCATATCCGGTCCAGGCGCAGCCCATGCCTGGCACGATTTCGCAGATGGATCCGCGCCCCGACCACGGCGAGACCACCTACAAGGGATCCGGCAGGCTGCACGGAAAAAAAGCCGTGATCACGGGCGGCGATAGCGGTATCGGCCGGGCTGTGGCCATCGCCTTTGCGCGCGAGGGGGCCGATATCCTGATCTCCTATCTCAATGAGCACGATGATGCGCATGAGGTAAAAAGCCTCGTTGAAAAGGAAAACCGCAACGCAGTTCTCGTGGCGGGAGATCTGCAAAATCCGACGCATTGTCGTTTCGTGATTGAGCACGCGGTCGAAGTTCTCGGCGGTATCGACATCCTCGTCAACAATGCGGCGCACCAGGCGACTTTCAAGGAAATCACGGAAATCAGTGACGACGAGTGGCGCCTGACGTTCAGGACGAATATCCATTCGATGTTCTATCTGACAAAAGCGGCCGTGCCTCACATGAAGCCGGGTAGCGCCATCATCAACACCGCATCAATTAATTCCGATATGCCCAACCCGATCCTGCTGGCCTATGCGACGACCAAGGGAGCCATCCAGAATTTTACGGGCGGACTCGCTCAGATGCTCGCCAAGAAGGGCATAAGAGTGAACGCGGTTGCGCCGGGGCCGATCTGGACGCCATTGATACCTTCCTCGATGCCTGAGCATGCAGTCACGCATTTTGGAGAACAGGTTCCGATGAAGCGGGCCGGGCAGCCGGCCGAACTCGCGACAGCTTATGTGATGTTGGCTGATCCTCTCTCGAGCTATACGTCGGGAACGACAATCGCTGTTACCGGCGGGAAACCATTCATTTGAAAAGATCAAGGGAGTGTGCCGCGTAGCCCACTGGTCGACGAGCGCGCCACGACGGCCTGCTAGAGAGGCAGTCACGGTAAGCTTTCGGAAAAGGAAACTCACGAGCGGTGCGCTGGAGCAAGGCGTGCGGCGCGAAATGAGGTCTACCGAAGCAGAACGCCTTCGTCGAAACTTCAACCGCCAGCGCGGGCTCCTCCGCGGCATGTTCCAATCATAAGAATTTCTACAGGAGCCCGCGCGCGTTTATGCGTTCGAGGGAATATGTTTAAGCATTCAGGGGGTATCAAGCAGGTATCAAGTGCCGCCGCTATACTCGGTATTTTCGTTCCCTTGCTTCTCAGGGTCGAGATCCTCGGTGCTGTGCTTTGAATTTTGCTGTTGCTGTCCGGCCTTCTGACCACCGCCCTGCTGTCCGGGCTTCTGACCGCTGCTGCCCTGCTGCTGCTGACCGGCTTTCTGACCTGGATTCTGACCTGGATTCTGACCTGGATTCTGGCTGGGATTAGACATCGCAATCTCCACTTGGTTGTCCCGCACGAGACTGAGCGTGCCGTAGGTCAATCGTCAGGCTCCGAATACGTTCCCACGCGAGCTACAGTTCCATCCCGTCGCAATCGGCGCGTTCAGCGGTCAAAGCGAGGGTTGCGGATCGGCGCCTCTCATCTTGCACCCCACAGGGAAGCTCTCTGTTTCTGCCGCTCAATGAAAGTTTCCATCCCGGAAAGTCTCGCGTGTCTCTCCGGAAACCGATTGGACGAGCCAAATTCACCAGCAGGTAGGCTCGGTTCCGGGCATTGGGTCTCAATTTCGACGATGAGGCACTGATCGAGGCGTATGAATCGGTTTTACGCCGTGCCATGGCGCCGGAATTGAGACTGCGAAATCGCCACTTGAAGTCACTCACCTCGCGAGCGCCTTTGCGCGGTGATATTAGGACATTGTGATCAGATCATCGAAAGTTAGCAGTTCACCGGTTTCAGACGCGAGGTCTTCCAAAAGGTCGAGTACCTTTTCTCGGACCGAGGGGTTTTCAATGCGGACAAAGCGTCGAACAAGCTCTGTGCACTGTCGGGAATCGGAATGGCCGAGATCTTTCAGTTGAAGCATGGCGCGTCTCCCAAACACGCGCAACGCAAGCGGAGGGACGCGGTTCCTAATTTGCCGAACGTACCTTTTTACCTGCTGAGATCGGAAGCCGCTGAAAGACGACGATTGGGCTGAAGCAAGCAATGTGCCTTTCGTTAGCCGCTTGATCGCGTTGTCGAGCAAAGGTCAGCGTGGAACAGGCTTTGTTGGAAGGAAGTCCATTTTCTGGCCGTAGCTCAATCAGTGGATTCAGTGGGTTTTGTCCGGCAAAGTCGGAAAATGCTTCGCCTTTGGTGCTCCCTCGGCAAGGAGCCCGAAGTGCTGACGCTGGCCACGGCGGCGGCCGCTCGCACCCGTCATTGCGATTTCCACCGTCCCCGCACAATGCCCAGAATTGCGATATGATGGGCAGCGAGCGCTCACATCCGGTCAATCATCTGCGGAGTTCACCAGCGCAATCAGTTCGCGTCCGTAGCGCTCGAGTTTCTTGTCGCCGATGCCGGGGATATCGCGGAGTTGCTCTGGTGTGCTGGGATGTGAGGCAGCGATGCCCTCGATGGTCGAATCGTGCAGCACGACATAGGCCGGCACGCCGCGCTTGCGCGCAACTTCGGATCGCCACGCTCTGAGGGCGCCGAGCAGGTTCGCATCGACGGCCGTGCCGCGCGAGGCGGGCTGCGGCGCCGGATCGCTGCGCTTCGATTTGGTCCGGCTGGGGCGGTCGCGGCCGGATGTCTGTTCGCGCAGCATCACCACGGTTTTGCCCTTCAATACGGCGCGCGCGCTTTCGGTCAGCTTCAGCGCGCCAAACGCCTCGCTGTCGGCCTGTAAATGACCCATCGCGACCAACTGGCGCAGTACGGCGCGCCATTGCTTCTCGTTGAGTTCGCGACCTATGCCGAACACCGACAGCCGGTCATGACCGAACTGCTTGACGCGTGCGTTCAGCCGGCCGATCAGGACGTCGATCAGGTGCATGGCGCCGAAGCGTTGCCCGATGCGATAGACGCAGGACAACAGCTTTTGCGCGACGACCTTGCCGTCGCGCACCAGCGGCGGCGACAGGCAATTGTCGCAATTGCCGCATTTTCCCTCCGCGAACGTCTCGCCGAAATAGCCGAGCAGGCGGCTGCGCCGGCAGCCGGTGGTCTCGGCAAGGCCGACCAGCGCGTCGAGCTTGCCGATCGATACCCGCTTGAAGGAGTCGGCGCCGGCGGATTCCTCGATCATGCGACGCTGCTGCACGATATCAGACAGGCCATAGGCCATCCAGGCGCTGGACGGCTTGCCGTCACGTCCCGCGCGTCCGGTCTCCTGGTAATAGGCCTCGATGCTCTTGGGCAGATCGAGATGCGCGACGAAGCGCACGTCGGGCTTGTCGATGCCCATGCCGAATGCGATGGTGGCGACGATCACGAGGCCGTCCTCGTTGAGGAAGCGATCCTGATGGCGCGCGCGTACGGCGGCATCGAGCCCGGCGTGATAGGGCAATGCCGGAATGCCGGCCCTATTCAGCGTCTCGGCGGTGTCTTCCACCTTGGCGCGCGACAGGCAATAGACGATGCCGGCGTCGCCAGCGTGGCGCTCCCTGATGAAGGCCTTGAGCTGGGTCTGCGCATTCTGCTTGTCGACGATCTCATATTTGATGTTCGGACGATCGAAGCTTGCAACGAATTGCGGCGCGTCGGCGAGTCCGAGGCGAGCAGTGATTTCCTTTCGTGTCAGTTCGTCGGCGGTGGCGGTGAGCGCGATACGCGGCACCTCGGCAAAGCGCTCGGCAATCACGGAAAGGCCAATATATTCCGGACGGAAATCATGGCCCCATTGGGATACGCAATGCGCTTCGTCGATCGCAAACAGTGCGATTTTAGCGCGGTCGAGCAGCGACAGGCAGCGCGGCGTCAACAGCCGTTCCGGCGCGACATAGAGCAGATCGAGATCGCCGGCAATGAGCCGCTGCTCGACGCTGTTGGCTTCGTCGAAGCTCAGCGTGGAATTCAGCGCTGCGGCCTTGACGCCGGCTTCAGTCAGGCCCGCGACCTGATCCCGCATCAGTGCAATCAACGGTGAAACCACGATGCCGCAGCCTTCGCGCAACAAGGATGGCAGCTGATAGCACAGCGACTTGCCGCCGCCGGTCGGCATCAGCACCAGGCAATTACCGCCATCGGTGACATGACGAACGATCTGTTCCTGAGCGCCACGAAAGCCTGATAGGCCGAACACGGCATGGAGCACCGCGAGCGCGTCGGGAGCGGCATCGATCCCGTGATCGCGTGCCGGGGCGTGGTTGGAAGCGGGCATGTGGGATCAATCTGGATCAGGCCGACACTGCGCCAGATTTATCCGAGATTCGCGGTTTAGCCTATTGCTTGCGGCAACTATACGCCGGCGAACTGCAGCGCAGCGGCGATGCTCATGGCGGGAATGTTCCGGCGCGCGGCTGCATCCAGCGCATGGCGCAGAACTTCCGGGGAACAGCCATAAGGGCTCGGTGTCGTCTCGACGTCATGGCTATAGAAGATCAGCCAGCCGTTTTTATCAAAAGCCTCGTCAAAGACGCGATCGATCCCATCGCGGTCGATCTCGCAGTCGATCAGCGGCATGGCGCGCAGATATTGCAGATCCGCCGTACCACTGTTGATGCCAGGAAGAATGCCGCGAGAGGAATGGAAGGCCGCGCCGAGCTGACCCTTCCGCAACACCGACCCGGTGCCGTAGGGATAGGCGAAGTTCTCGATCTTGATCGATGGATCGAGTCCCAGCAGGTAGTTGCGATTCTTCGCCAGCTCCGCAGCCATCGCCGCTGCGGTCAGGTCCGTCATGCGCGTGTGCGAGAAGGTGTGGCAGGCGATTTCATGGCCCCGGCGGTGAAGGTCGACAATGTCGCCGGCGCTGGCGCCGGTCCAGTTACCGGACCAGGCGTCCACCAGCCCGCCCGCGATATAGAAGGTTCCGCGCGCACCATATTGTTCGAGCATGTCGGCGCCGGCTCTCGCTGCGCTGACGGGCGCATCATCGAAAGTGAAGCTGACCATCGGACCGCTGTTGTTCAGCTTGGCCGGTGCGACGCGCAGATGTCGCGCCAGCCTGTTGCCGACGCGCGCTCTCAGATATGACCACGCCGCGCGCATGATATCGGTGCTTTCATAGGGTTCGGACCAATGCGTCGCTTGTCGAAGATCAAGTAGTCCTGGCCGGGATCTGGACGCCGCCGGACAGGTAGTCGAGCCAGTTTCGAAAGATCGCTGCTGCGGCGACGCCGGTTGCGAGATCGGAACGAAGTGCGAGGTGCGGGAGTTCGACGCTAAGCGGAATCTGGCGCTCCGCGCTCGCCCGTTTCTGATAGTTGGCAAGCTTGTGTTCGGTCTCGGCGTTGAAATAGCTTTTGGGAAACGCCGGGAAAATATCGCGTTGGCGTGCCAGGTAGCGGGTGATGTCACGCAGGTATTCCCGCTGCAGCGACAATGCGTCGTATTCCGGATGACCTTGGAAGAAGACAAAATGGCTGCGCAATCGCTTGGCGAAAATGTCGACACCGGCGTCGCGTGATTCCGTCAGCAGTTGATATCCGTGTGCGGTCAGGTCCGCGTTGCGTAGCGCATTGATGCGCGAATGCGCGATCTTGAGCGGCGAGTGGATATCCTTCATCAGCCAGCTATCATTCACCCTGTCGCAGTCGTAGACGCCGGAGCATTTCACGTCGAGCCGTCGTCGTTCGATGCCGTCGAGATGCAGCACCACCGCGTGGGCGGCCAGGCACGACCAGATCGCCGAACGCGTATTGGCTTCCGCCCAGTCGATCACATCGGTGAGGTCTTTCCAGAACGGCTCCTCGGGCAGCGTCGCCGCAATTGGCTCGGCGCCGGTCACGATCAAACCATCAAGCTGCAGGCGGGCGAGATCGGCGACGTCGGCGTAACGGCCTTCCATCAGCGCCTTGGCTTGCGGCGACCGCTTCACCGATGGCAGCGAGAAACAGTGCAGGTGGATGCGGCGGTTTCCCGCCGCGGCCTGCAACAGGTGAGTGAACTGACGTTCAGTGGCCTGGAGTGCAGGATCCGGCATGTTGTTGATCAGGCCGATGGTGAGGGTCGCATCGGCGGCTTTTTGCTGGCGTTCGAACTCGTCGGCTCCACGCCGCGGCGTAGGTGCCAGCGCGGGGCTGAGGATATGTCGATGTTTGTCGAATGACACGTTCACGGCCGATCTATTCCGCCGCCTTGGGCTGTGTATATTGTGAACTCGCTTGAGCGAGCGCCTGATCGATGTCCTCGATGATGTCTTCGACGTGCTCGATGCCGATTGAAAGTCGGATGGTCTCCGGCAGGATGCCGGCCAGACGCTGCTGTTCGGGAGACATCTGGCGATGCGTGGTCGATGCCGGATGGCAGGCGAGCGATTTCGCATCACCGATATTGACCAGCCGGGTGATCAGTTTCAGCGCGTCATAGAAGGCCTTTCCGGCTTCGTGGCCGCCCTTGATGCCGAACGTGAACAGCGACGAGGCCTGGCCGTTCAGATATTTCTGCACCAGTGCGTAAAAGGGGCTGTCGGGGAAGCCCGCATAATTCACCCAGGCGACGCGGGGATCGTTCTGCAGGAATTCCGCAACCTTGCGGGCGTTTTCGACATGGCGCTCGACACGCAGCGCAACCGTCTCGATTCCCTGCAGCAGCAGGAAGGCGTTGAATGGAGAAAGCACCGATCCCATGGTGCGCTGATAGACGCTGCGCGCGCGCTGAATGTAGGCGGCGGCACCGAACTGCTGGGTGTAGATCAGGCCATGATATGACTCGTCGGGCTCGTTGAAGGCGGCAAAACGCTTGGCGTGATCGGTCCAGGGAAAACGACCGCTATCGACGATCGCGCCGCCGAGGGTGGTTCCGTGACCGCCAAGGAATTTTGTCAGCGAATGAACGGAAATATCCGCACCGTATTCGAACGGCTTTAGCAGGATAGGGGTTGCAACCGTGTTGTCGACGATCAACGGCACGCCATGACGATGCGCGACCTTTGCCAGCGCCTCGATATCGCAGATGTTGCCGGCCGGGTTGCCGATGGTTTCCGAGAATACCGCCTTGGTGTTTTCGTCGATCAGCCGCTCGATCGCGTCCGCCTTGTCGCTGTCCGCAAAGCGGGTGGTGATGCCCTGGCGCGGCAGGATGTGCGAGAGCAACGTGTATGTCGTGCCGTAGAGCTGCGGAACGGAGACGATATTGCCGCCGTTGTCGGCAAGGTTGATAAAGGCATAATGCAGCGCGGCCTGTCCGGTCGCAACCGCGAGCGCGCCGACGCCGCCCTCGAGGTCGGCCACGCGTTTTTCGAGTACCGCCGTGGTTGGATTGGCGATCCGACTGTAGCGATAGCCCTCGGTTTCGAGATTGAACAGGGCTGCGCCGTGGTCGGCGCTGTCGAAGGCATAGGAAACCGTCTGATAGATCGGAACCGCAACTGATTTGGTCACCGGATCGGGGTCGTAGCCGGCGTGAATTGCGATGGTTTCGTCGCGCATTGTCCACCTCTGCGTTGGCGGCACACATTTCACGTGGGTTGTTCTCGCCCCCTTCTATTTTGTAATGCAGAAGGCGCAACGCAGCAATAATTCGCCAATAGATTGATGAAATAACCCTAATGGAGGTCAACCAATTGATTAAAATTTGAATGGAATAAAGTCGAAAGTGGTCACATTTTGTACTGTGCGAACCCGCAACGAAATCCTTATCAATTCCGGCAATAGTACTGCCGGATTCTCGCGGTCCGTTTTGAACCGCGGCGTGGATGGCAATGATGGCGCAGACGACAGCACCGGTCAGCTTTTCGGAAACGTGGACTTTTTTCGAAGGCGCATGGCATCAGGGCAACATACCTATCATGGGCCCGCGCACGCATGCCGCCTGGCTCGCCTCGACCGTGTTCGACGGCGCTCGCGCGTTTGAAGGCGTCGCGCCCGATCTCGAGCGGCATTGCGCGCGTGTCAATCAGTCTGCCATCAATTTCAAGCTCAAGCCAGTGGTCGATGCCGAAACCTGGCTCGGCCTGGCGCGCGAGGGCATTGCTCGTTTCGCGCCGAATGCCGAGCTTTACATTCGGCCGATGTATTGGGCGCAGAACGGAAGCGGCGGCGGCGTGCTGTTCGATCCGGAAACGACGAACTGGTGTCTCTGCATCTATACCGCGCCGATGCCACAGCCGACCGGTAACGCGATCACGCTATCGCCATTCCGCAGGCCAACGGCGGAAAGTGCGCCGGTTGATGCCAAGGCGGCGTGCCTTTACCCGAACAATTCGCGTGCGCTGATCGAGGCGCAGGCGAGGGGCTTTGGCAACTGCCTGATGCTCGACATGCTCGGCAATGTCGCGGAGTTCGGCAACTCAAACGTCTTCATGGCGAAGGACGGTGTGGTTTATACGCCCGCGCCGAACGGCACCTTCCTCAATGGCATCACCCGGCAGCGGGTAATCGAACTCTTGCGAAGCGATGGCGTCACGGTGGTCGAGAAGACCTTGAGCTATAGCGATTTCCTGCACGCCGACGAGATTTTTTCCAGCGGCAACTTCGCCAAGGTGGCTCCGGTGATCCGGATCGACGACCGGTCGCTGCAGCCTGGGCCGTTCTACAGCCGCGCGCGGAAACTATACTGGGATTTCGCTCACGCCTGAATCTACGGACCGTAGAGCACCAGTTCGGTGTCGGTCAGGTCACCAAGCCGGGGCCGGTGCGGCCCCTTGAAATATTTGCGGCCGCGGGCCTTGGTAAAGCGGCCGACGACGCCAGCGACGGGGCCGTTGGAATCCACCAGCACCAAAATTTTGCGGTGACGGAACAGGAGTCGCCCGATGGCGCCGGCACATCGCACATAATCGGCGATATCGCGGCAATAGATCAGCTCCATCGCGGGCGGTGCGAAGTAACCGCGCCGGATCCGCATCGGCAACAGGATAAAAGGCAGTACGTCGCGATCGGCGGTGCGGCACACCAGACTGAGGCAGCCATAGCCGGCGTGCCGGATCAGCATATCGGCGTCGCTGACGGACAGACCCTCGATCGCTTTCGTGTCCGGGGTGACGGTCTCGACGGTCATACCGGCCGGGACACGCGACAGCACCGGTATCGAAAACAACAATCCGCTGCAATAGGAGCTGAAGCCCTGCGTCTCGATGATCGGCCAGGTCCATGTCGCCGCGCTGATATTGATGTAAATGACTTCCTTGTTCTTCTGCGCGATCTTGGTCAGCATCGGCGCGTAGTTGCGTAATTGGGGTTCGACGTACCAGCTCGACAGATTGCAGTAGATTGTGGTCTTGGTGCCGTCGTTCCGTGATGTATACAGCAGCAGCAAGACGCCCGCCGGCCTGCCGTCATGGTCGAGCATATAGCCGAAGCGGGGATAGCCGTTGGGAACCTGGCGGGTCGCCTGACGGCGCAGCCCCTGCATCCAGTAGTCGCGCGACCGGCCGACAAATCCGCGCGTCAAGAGATCCGCGATCGCATCGATGTCGGCTTCGGAAATTTCCCGGCAGCGGATTTTCTGCGCGATGGTCAACCGGCAAGCTCCGTTGTGGTGCACCCAAAGCCGAGCAACTCCCGTACGTTCGCGGGCCATTTGGCGGTTTCGGTGCCGTGGGTGTGAAACATGGCAACCGCGAGGCGGTCTATCCCGAACGCCACGCAGCCGGTATGGGCCGGTTCGCCATTGGCGTCGGCCATGCTCCAGGTAGTGCCGAAATGGTCTCGGTGATAGTTGAAACTCATGCAGGCAGTCGGATGTTCCTCGGAGCGCAGCGGCACCAGCAGTTCGAATTTCAGCAATTGCTGTTTCTGGCTGACCGCTTTCATCTGCCCAACCCGGCCGAAGAAGGGATCGCTCGCGTAATCCACCTTGAAGCTGAGGCCGAGACCGTGCGCGATTTCCTGGGCGCGCAACATCCAGCGCTCGCGAAAGCCTGACACATCCTCGGGGCTGCCAATGCAGACATATTCGCGCATCCGGAACGATTGCAGCCGGTCGAGATGACGGGACGGTTCGGCGCGGAAGCAATCCGCGGCGACGTCGAAGCGCAGGCCGCCCTTGGGCAAGGGGCCGCGCGCCGCCGCGATCGGGTAGACCGGATAGCAGGCTGCCGGCGAGAGCACGAGATCGGCTGGCGAGAGGGACGTGGTCCAGTCGCCGCCGGCATCGAAACGGCTGACGGCCGAATGAATCTCGCGTTCGGTGCCATGCAGGCCGCAGACGCAGCCGAGCAGATTGGGGAAGCTCTTCAGATAACCGGATTTTTCGAGCTGGCCGCGGTTCATGACCGGCGGGAAGCGCATGATTTCGGTGCCGGGCTCGCGATGCCGGCTGATCAGGGCAGCGAGTCGTTCGACCACATCCTCGTACAGCGCGGTGCGCGCGTAGACGCCATCGGTGCCCATCTTGTGAAACAGCTTGTCAGCCAGGTGATCCAGCGGATCGGTCGACTGCGGCGCGATCTCGGGCGCGTCGGTTTGGGCAATATTCATGAGCGAGCTTTCGTGTTGCAGCATAGCCGGTTCAATCGCGTAAGGTTGCCGGCACGCCGCTCATCAGGCTTGCGGTGGCGATATTGGAAAGAATGCGGTCGTTGTTGATCATCAGCGGCGACGACAGCACGTCGCGGAGCTGTCGGCCAACGGTGAAGTCGCCGTCATTGCGATACCCCGAGAGGCCGCAGGCCCGCATCGCGCTCATGACGGTAGCAACCGCAAGCTCGGAGGCTTCCACCTTGAGCAGGTTGATGGAGGATTGAAAATCGAGCGACGATAGTGCGCGATCGTCATGTTCGATGGCGGCATAGCTGTCGAGCGTCGCGGTTATGATGGCGCGCAGCTTGGTCAGCGACATCTTGGCCGTAGTGAAATGGGCGGCGCCCGGCGGCATTTGGCCGCCTGAGCCGCGGGCCGCCTTGCGGATGAACGCTTGCGCCCGTTCGACCGCTGCCGCGGCAATGCCGGCCCAGACCGAAGACCAGCAGAGATGAGCGACGGGTGTCATGGTCTGTGCGTGAATCTTGTCGTAGCCTTCGGGAAATACCTGTTCGGATGAACCGGTGGCCTTCAGCTCGAAACCTGCGCTGCAGGTGCCCCGCATGCCGAGCGTTTCCCATTCCATGCTGCGGGTCAGCGTGTAATTGTCTTTGGTAAAGGCCACCAGAACCTGATCTGAGGACGCTGCATCGTTGGCGCGGCGTGCGATGGTGACGATGCCATCGGCCTCCGCACCGTAGGAGATCACGGTGGCATTGCGCAACAGCGAAATGCCGGCATCGGTGCATTCGACCGCGGCGGCGCTGGAACGGATGTTGCCGCCGTTCTGTCCTTCCGTCGTGGACGACGCCAGTAGCAATTGTTCGGCCGCCACGCGGCGCATCAGCGCTTCGTGCCACGCGCTGCCGGTTCCGTGCCGAACCAGGCAAGCGACCTTGGTCTGGTGCATCGCAAAGATCATCGCGGTGGAAGAGCAGGCGCGGCCCAGCGCATAGCACATGTCGGTGATGTCGAAGATCGACGCGCTCTGGCCGCCAAACGCGATCGGGATCTGGGCGCCGAGAAGCTCCTGCTGACGCGCTGCGTCGATGGCGGCTTTGGGGAACCGCGCATCACGATCGACATCGACGGCCTCCTTTGCAGCGATCGAGGCGACGGCAGCCGTCGCTTGCGCGAACGTAGAACCCGGAAGCAATTGCTTATCGACCTCGTGCGAGCCCGGCTCGCGGAGCCTGGCTTGTTGAACGCTCATGCCGGTATGCCTCCAGTTTTTTGGTGCAGAACGCCTGCGGCTAAATTGCAAACCGATGTTATATATATCGCCAATGGCGCGTCCGATCGAGACAAGGCTAAGGATTTAATTCAAATGCGTCGATGAAATTCAGGGTAAACGGATTTCATTTCAAGATTGTCGGTTAATCGACCGTGCTTGATATCCGTCTGTTTCTGTGATGCCGTAAACGCTTGCGTAACCGGCATTATTGTTAAGGACGGAATGAGGGTTTGAGTCAAACATTATTCACTGTTTTTCAAATGGTGCCGCGATTAAATGATACCCATGGTTCGGCATCCGCCGACAGATATTCGACAGATGGAAAAATCGAGATGCAGGTTCTTGCTACCGATGTTCGCAACCGGGTCATGACGCTGGTCAAGTCTATCCTCGAAAAGAACGCCATCGCCGAGCAAGTCGACCCGGACACGCGGCTCGTCGATGTCGGATTAACCTCGATGGACATGGTCAATCTGATGCTGGGCGTCGAAGCCGAGTTTGATTTCACGATCCCTCAATCCGAGATCACGCCGGAGAATTTCCAGTCGGTCAGGACCCTGGAAGCGATGATCGTCGATCAGTTGCAGGCGGCAGCTTGATCCGGCCCGAGGCTTCAACTCCGCGCTGCTACGGCGGCCTCCACCAACCTGATGCCTTTTCCTTCTCGCGTTCGTTGCAGGAAGGAATCGAATTTGCGCCTCATTGCGGCATGAGAGACCATGGGCTGTATCATAGCTTCTCGTTCCCGACTTGGCGAGCCAGCGTGTTGAGGTTAATGATTCAGCATGAAAACAATCGTCCCGATCGTGGCGGTCGTGATGTTGCCTTTTGCGGCGCCTGTCCACGCGATCGTCGGCGGCGCCGCGCCTGCAGCCGAGGATGTCGGCCGCTCGGTTGTCACCATCGTCGGCTCGCGCGGCAACTCCTGCAGCGGCACCCTGATCGCACCGGATCTGGTGTTGTCGGTGGCGCATTGCGTGGGTCCCGGCGCGATCTACAAGATCGTCGAATATGGCAGGGATCGCCAACCGCAGCTCAGGGACGTCAGGAGAGTTGCCGCCCATCCAGGCTTTGACATCAAGACGATGCTGGCGCATCGCGCCACCGCCGATGTCAGTCTCCTGCAGCTCGAGACGCCGAAGACCAATCCGTCCGTGATCGGCGTACCCACGCCGCCGCTCGCCGCAGGCAACCATTTTACCATCGCCGGCATCGGCGTCACCATTCGTGGCAACGGCAAGAGCGCCGGCGTGGTGCGATCCGCCGATCTGGTCGCGACCGGCCATCCAGGCACCTTGCAGATCCGCCTGGTCGATCCCGCCGCGGGCGGCACGCGCGAGGGACTTGGAGCCTGCACCGGGGATTCCGGCGGACCGGTGTTCGAGGACCAGCACGGCAAGCAGGTCGTCGTCGGCATCGTCGACTGGTCGACGGGACCGAACGGCAGCGACGGCTGCGGCGGCCTTACCGGTGTGACGCCGCTGACGCTCTATCGCGATTGGATCGTGCAGACCGCGAGGCGTTGGGGCTCGACGCTGGTAGCGCCGTAACATCTGTTCTCTTCGATGGCGCACGAGAAAGCTGCGTAGCTTCGTTCTCGTGGCGCGATCCGCACAAGGCTTGAAAGGAAGCGCAGCACCTCATCAACCGACAGCGCAGCCACGCGCCGCGGTCGCGAATCGGCGCCTTGTGTTCAATGCAATCGCGACGGTGCGGCTTCGGCGTCCCGTCTATCCCGTCGGCCGCATCCGCGACGGCGTGGCAATGCCGGCCAGCAGCACTGCCAGAATGCCGGTCAGGAAAATTCCGTCAAAGGTTCCGGCGCCGCCGATCGAGGCGATCGGCGCGCCGAGACCGCTGATTTTGTCCAGATTGAGCAGATCGGCGCCGATCAGCGTGCCCATCGACCCCCCGATATAGGCCAGAGGCGGCGCATATTCGCGCGACAGGATGAAAGCGAGGATCGCGGTGACGACGACCGGCACAAAGACCGGCACGGCGATACCGATGCCGCGCACCGGCGTTGCCGAGGCATGGATGAAGAACGCGATCACGATGATGGCAAGCATTGCCTTGAACCAGAGCTGGTAGCGAGCGACCAGGTAGATCGACATCAGCGTCGGGATCACGGCGCCGCCGACGTTCACCGCGAGCACCGTGCCGGGCCATTGCACGACCATCGGCACGACATAGCGCATGCCGAAGAAATCGACGATCTCGCCGGAGCTGATCGGGCTGCCCGGCAGCACCGTGACCGGGATATTGAAATAGCTGCCGATCAGCGAGCCGACCAGCAACAGCAGCGCGACGCCGGGCCCGACGCCGAGCCGCATATAGGCGTAGCGGAGGATGCGAAACTGAATCAGCAGGATCAGTCCAGCAAGCAGGAACACCAGGATCGAAAACAATCCCGGCGTCAGCGGCAGATAGTAAACCTGGGAGTCCATACGCGCGGTTCGGTCGTTGCTGTCGGGCGAAACATCTCGCGGGACCGGGGTATTTTAAAAGGGGCCTGGGTATCTATAACGTTGCCGCCGCCGGGGCGGTTCCGCTCATGGTTTTATCAGCGTCGCGTGCAGCAAATAGCGGTAGGGCCCGGAGGTCAGGGCGTCGAACGGCCAGCAGGTCGACAGCACCAGTTCGTGGCCATCGGTCAGCGGATCGATGCCGGACGCGTCGAAGCGCACCACGGAGCTGCCGTCCGCGCGGTAGCGGAACGTCTTGCCATCATCGCGCGTGATATCGATCTCGTCGCCCGCAGCGACGTTGCGCAGAAAGCGGAAGTGGGTGTCGCGATGCGCGGAATAGACCGCGACGCCGCGCTCGCCGGCATTGGGCGTGAATTCAACGTGGCCCGGGCCGAAGGCCAGCGCCTGTCCGCTGCTGCCGGCGAGCACGATGGCGCTTGCGCCGATGCGCTTGACCTCGATGCGGGCGACCGGCCAGGTATCAGCCCATGACCACGGCTTTGTCGTGTGTCCGGTGGCGATGGTCGTGTCGAAAGCCCGCTCCAGCAACACCTGTGCCAGCAGCGCCTTGGCGTGGATATAGGCGCTCTGGCCAAACAATATGAGACCGGCGACGGCGAGGAGGAGCGGTCCGATGCAGCGGGTTCTGGTCATCTCGTCTCGCCTCCATCGTCATTGCGAGCCAACGGGTCGGGCGAATGCCCGCCCGATGACAGGCTCCGCGAAGCAATCCAGACGGCGTGTGGAGCGCTGGATTGCTTCGTCGCTTCGCTCCTCGCAATGACGTGTTTTCTGGCCTTCGACGAAAGAAGAAGTCGCGCGCGCTTCGCGCGTCAGCGTGAGCGTGCGAAGCTGCGACGCCGGTTATAGAGAGACAGCAACACGCTCAGCATCAGCAGGATCGCACCC